>NZ_CALPDG010000021.1 GCF_943193195.1 Mediterraneibacter agrestimuris
GACAAAAGAAAAAATAGATTTTATCGAAAAGTGGTGCTGGAGTTCTTCTCCAGCACCAACTTTGTCTACAGTCTGAAGGCTGTACTTTTCGTACAGCCTCATAAAAGACATTTTTACATCATGCCCATTCCTGCTCCGCCTGCAGGCATTGCCGGTGTATCTTCTTTAATTGTTGCTACAACAGACTCTGTTGTCAAAAGTGTAGATGCTACACTTGTTGCATTCTGAAGCGCACTTCTTGTTACCTTTGCCGGATCCAGAATACCTTCTTTTACCATATCCACATATTCTTCTTTGTATGCATCAAATCCATATCCATTCTCAGACTCTCTGACTTTGTTAATAATAACTGCACCTTCTAATCCAGCATTTGTTACAATGTGGTACAGGGGAGCTTCCAGTGCCTTCAAAATGATATTTGCTCCTGTCTTCTCGTCACCTTCCAGTGTCTCTGCCAATTTTGCAACCTCTTTGGATGCATGGATATATGCAGAACCACCTCCGGAGATGATTCCCTCTTCTACAGCAGCTCTTGTTGCATTCAGCGCATCTTCCATACGAAGTTTTGCTTCTTTCATCTCTGTCTCGGTAGCTGCGCCAACGCGGATAACTGCTACACCGCCAGCCAGTTTTGCAAGTCTCTCCTGTAATTTCTCTTTATCAAATTCAGATGTTGTCTCTTCAATTCCTTTTTTGATCTGCGCAACTCTGTCTGAAATTGCTTTTTTCTCTCCATAACCGTCTACGATAACAGTATTCTCTTTCTGAACTTTCACTGATTTTGCACGTCCGAGCTGATCAAGTGTTGCTTCTTTCAGATCCATGCCAAGTTCTTCTGAAATCACCTGTCCGCCTGTCAGAATTGCAATATCCTGTAGCATTTCTTTCCTTCTGTCACCATATCCCGGAGCTTTTACAGCTACAACGTTGAATGTTCCGCGCAGTTTGTTGACGATGAGAGTTGTAAGCGCCTCTCCCTCGATATCCTCTGCAATGATCAGAAGTCTGGAACCTGACTGTACGATCTGCTCCAGCAACGGCAAGATATCCTGAATGTTGGAAATCTTTTTATCTGTGATAAGAATAAACGGATCATCCAGCACCGCTTCCATTTTCTCCATGTCTGTCGCCATATATGCGGAAATGTATCCACGGTCAAACTGCATACCCTCTACGAGATCAAGTTCTGTCTGCATTGTCTTGGACTCTTCAATTGTTATAACACCATCATTGGATACCTTTTCCATAGCGTCTGCTACCATCTGTCCGACTGCATCATCACCGGAAGATACTGCTGCAACTCTTGCAATCTGCTCTTTTCCTGTTACTTTGCTGCTCATCTCTGCAATTGCTTCTACAGCCTTGTCAGTTGCTTTCTTCATTCCTTTACGAAGAACAATCGGGTTAGCACCTGCTGCCAGATTCTTTATTCCCTCGTTGACCATTGCCTGTGCAAGTACAGTTGCTGTTGTTGTTCCGTCACCTGCCACATCATTTGTCTTAGCAGCAACTTCACGGATAAGCTGTGCACCCATATTTTCAAATCCGTCTTCCAGTTCAATTTCTTTAGCGATTGTTACGCCGTCATTTGTAATAAGCGGCGCGCCAAAAGACTTATCCAGTACAACATTTCTTCCTTTCGGTCCAAGTGTTACTCTAACGGTGTCTGCAAGCTGATTGACACCTTTCTCCAATGCTGCTCTGGCTTCTGCGCCATATTTAATTTCCTTAGCCATAATCTTTCACTCCTGTCAATTTTTTAATTCAGTTAAAAACCTTTTTACTTATAAAGAAGCTCTCTATGCTTCCACTATAGCAAGTATATCATTCTGTTTTACAATAATATATTCCTGTCCTTCCAGTTCCACTTCTGTACCGGCATACTTGGAATAAATAACCTTATCTCCTGCCTTTACCTGCATAACCACTTCTTTACCATCTATCATTCCACCAGGACCTACTGCAATTACTTCAGCTTCCTGTGGTTTCTCTTTTGCCTGACCAGGAAGAACGATTCCTGATTTTGTTGTCTCTTCTGCCTCTAACTGTTTTAACACAATCTTGTCGCCCAATGGTACTAATTTCATTATAATTCCTCCTTAATATTCTACTTTTTGTTAGCACTCATTTCTTTTGAGTGCTAAGCCATGAATATAAAATAGCACTCTGGCTTTCATTTGTCAACAGAGATTCTCATATTTTTATATTAAGTTTATATAATAAATCCCAGCTGCATATGAGCTGGGATATCTTTGTTTAATTATTTGCAGTCAAAAACCATTTCCGCGGGTTTCCACTGCATTGTAAAATCCGTTCTCAATACGGAATACAAGCATATTGCCG
The DNA here is from genome assembly GCF_943193195.1 of Mediterraneibacter agrestimuris. Classification (GTDB taxonomy): domain Bacteria; phylum Bacillota; class Clostridia; order Lachnospirales; family Lachnospiraceae; genus Schaedlerella; species Schaedlerella agrestimuris. The sequence goes on from NZ_CALPDG010000021.1 coordinate 2,344, forward strand.
TCTTCCGACTGAAAACGCTCTTTTACAACACCTGTACAATAGAGAAGTTCATTTTTCGTTGCAATATAACACCGATATTTTGCATCCAGTGAAATTGCAGTCAAATCTTTTTCCCTTAATTCCAGATAAATGTAGTCTTCTTCCATATCATACCGGAACACACGGGCTCTGTGTATTGCTTCATCCAGAACCGCGTCCGCTGAAATTGTTTTTACCATACGCAAATCAACCGGATTACCTTCGTACATGTTCTTCTCCTTTTATCTTTAAGTCTTACATCTGTTTTACATTCTCTCTTTTTTAATCTTCTCAAGTTCTGTAAATACATAGTCGTTCAGGACTTTGATATATGTACCTTTCATGCCGGAGGAACGGGACTCAATGACCCCCGCACTCTCAAATTTACGAAGTGCATTAACGATAACAGAACGGGTAATTCCCACACGGTCTGCAATCTTACTTGCTACCAGAATCCCCTCCACACCGTTCAGTTCTTCAAAAATATGAATGATTGCTTCCAGCTCTGAAAAAGAAAGTGTTCCAATTGCAGACTGCACAATGTGCTCTTTTCTTGTTTCTTCTGCATTTTCCTCATTCACGGAACGAAGCATCTCCAGACCTACAACTGCGGTTCCATACTCACTTAAAATGATATCGTCAATGGAATATGTCTCATTCTGTTTGTACAAAAATAATGTGCCCAGACGTTCTCCTGCAATATCGATAGGTGTGATAATTGCCTGATATCCTGCCACAGATACTGATGAAAATCCCAACGTCTCCAGATTAACATTCTCTTTCGTAGACAGTATACTTAACATACGCTCATTGAGCATATCGTCAATATGAGAACCGACAGCCTCCCCGATCAGCTCTCCGATCATCTGTACACTTTCACACTTACTTACTCCGAGAACCTTGCCCTTTCTGCTGACAACAAGTACATTAGAATTCAATATCTCTGTCAGCACAGCACAGATATCATTGAATACTACCTTACTGGAATTGTTATTATGGAGCAGCTTGTTTATTTTCCGGGTTTTATCTAATAGTTGTACGCTCATTCTTCTCCTCCGTTTTTATTAGTACTACAGATTATTCTGTAGTTCACACATATTCGCCTTAAATTGTATACACAAATCACCCTAAAATGCTCGGTAAATTCATGTTATCATACAATTCTCGAAATAGCAACAAAATTAACCCATCCACTTTTAAATTTTATTATATTTTCTTTACATAACCACATTTTTCATCGGCACATGCTACTTTATTTCCCTTTTCTACCATATATCCGCCGCATTCCGGGCATTTTTCCCTGGATGGTCTCTGCCATGACATAAAATCGCATTCCGGATTATTCTCACATCCAAAATATTTTCTGCCCTTCTTTGTCTTACGAATCACGACATTACTTCCACACTTCGGACATGGTACGCCAATTTTCTCCAGATACGGTTTAGTATTACGGCATTCCGGAAATCCCGGACAAGCGAGGAATTTGCCGTGGGGTCCATATTTTATGACCATATTGCGCCCACATTCTTCACAGACAACGTCAGTCACTTCGTCCTCGATCTCTACACTTTCCAGTTCCTTCTCGGCAATCTGCACTGCCTCGTCCAAATCCGGATAGAAATTGCGGATAACTTCTTTCCACGGCACCTTTCCTTCTTCTACCATATCCAAAAGCCCTTCCATGTTGGCAGTAAAGCTTACATCTACGATGCTTGGGAATGACTGCATCATAATATTATTCACAACCTCGCCCAGCTCTGTCATATACAAATTCTTACCTTCTTTTGTAATATATCTTCGGGCAAGAATCGTGGAAATAGTCGGAGCGTAAGTACTTGGACGTCCGATACCTTGCTCTTCCAGAGCTTTTACCAAAGTTGCCTCTGTGTAATGTGCCGGCGGCTGGGTAAAGTGTTGTTTCTCATCAAAACTGTCCTTCGTAAGCACAGACTCTTTAGAGAGCCCGCCAACCAGTACATTACTCACTTCTTTCTCTTCATCCGCCTCAATATATACGGTACGGAATCCTTCAAATACTACCTTGGATGTAGATACAGTAAACAGATATTCTGCCGCTTTGATCTTTACAGAGGTAGTCTCATATTTTGCAGGCTGCATACGGCTTGCAACAAACCGCTTCCAAATCAGCTGATACAAACGGAACTGATCTCTTGTCAGAGAATCTTTTAAAGCCGCCGGAGTTCTTGTCACATCAGACGGACGAATCGCCTCATGGGCATCCTGAATCTTCTTATCAGATTTCTTCTCAGAACTTCCTGCCGCAACATAATCCTTACCATAAGTTTCTCCGATATATTCTCTTGCCGCCGCATCTGCTTCCTCAGAAATACGGGTAGAATCCGTACGCAGATATGTGATAACACCGACAGTCCCATTGCCTTTAATATCCACACCTTCATACAACTGCTGAGCAATACGCATGGTCTTTTGAGTTCCAAAATTCAATACTTTTGCTGCCTCCTGCTGCAATGTACTGGTTGTAAACGGAAGCGGAGCCTTACGCAGACGCTCACTTGTCTTAACATCCTTCACATGATACTCTGCATTTTCAATTGCCTTCAGAATCTGATCCAACTCTTCTCTGGAAGAAATAGTCATCTTCTTTCCATCGGTTCCATAGAACTTGGCAGTCAGCGGACGCTTTTCTCCTTTAACCTTTAATATCACATCCAATGACCAATATTCCTCCGGGATAAATGCATCAATTTCTGTCTCCCTGTCGGCAATAATCCGCAGCGCTACAGACTGGACACGCCCCGCACTTAGCCCTCTCTTAACCTTCGCCCACAAAAGCGGACTGATGCGGTACCCCACCATACGGTCCAGCGCACGGCGCGCCTGCTGTGCATCTACCAGATTCATATCAATCTCGCGCGGCTCTTTCAAAGATGCCTTGATTGCATTCTTTGTAATCTCGTTAAATGTAATACGGCACATTTTCTTATCATCCAGTTTCAATGCCGCAGCCAAATGCCATGAAATTGCTTCTCCCTCACGGTCCGGGTCAGTTGCCAGAAAGACTTTATCTGCTTTCTTTGTCTCTTTTCTCAAATTGGCAAGAATATCTCCTTTACCTCTGATCGTAATATATTTCGGTTCATAATCGTTTTCCGGTCCGATGCCGAGCTGACTTTTCGGCAAATCGCGGACATGTCCGTTAGATGCAGCAACTGTATAATTGCTGCCAAGAAACTTTTTAATTGTCTTCACCTTGGCTGGTGACTCCACGATAACCAGATAATGTGCCATATCACTCTTTCCTCCACCCTGGCGGAATTATTTCCGTCAATATATTCTTATATAATGATTTTTTGTAATCTCTTTAATATAGCCTTTCAGTTCCAGCCCCACTAGAAGCCGCATGATTTCTGTTACTGACAATTTTGTCTCATCAATTAACTCCCCAATGCTTTTGGGATAAAGACCAACTGAACTATACACCATATTTTCTTCTGTTTCAAGCATTTTTTTCGTTTCTGCCTGATTTTCCAAAAAATTAACATTTGATAGTTTCAAATCTGCCAGCAGTGTTTCCGGTGAAACCAAAATCCCCGCTCCTTGACGTATCAACATGTTACATCCTCTGCTCAGTTCACTATTGAGCGGTCCGGGCAGCGCCCACACATCCCTTCCCTGCTCCAGTGCCATATCTGCTGTAATCAGAGAGCCGCTTTTTTCCTTTGCTTCCATAACAAGTACATAATCCGATAATCCACTGATGATCCGATTACGTTTTGGAAAATGAAAAGGCAAAGGCTTCGTTCCCGGCGGCAATTCGGATAAGATTCCGCCCCCATGTTCCAGAATATCCATATACAGCCCAATATGTTCCTGAGGATAACAGACATCCACACCACAGCCCATCACTGCAAATGTTTTACCCCCACCTGTCAGAGCCCCCCTCTGGCTTGCACCGTCAATCCCCCTGGCAAGACCGCTGATAATCTGCGCTCCTGCCTCCGTCAGCGCCTTTGCGAATCTGCCCGCATACAACTCCCCATATGTTGTACAATTCCTTGCCCCCACCATAGCAACACTAATGCCGCCTTCCTTGGGCAGACTACCCTTTCCATATATAACATATGGCATGTCTTCTATTGAAAGAAGTCGTTTAGGATACTTTTCTTCAAAACACAATGCCATCCATATACCTCGTTTCGCCAATCCTTCCCATTCTTTTTCAAATGAAGTCATATTTTGTGCAATACGCAGAACATTTTTGTCTTCTTCTGTCAGGAAATTAATGGATTTTAATTCCGTTTCTTCTATATAATAAACCGCCTGTGCCGATTTCATATATTCTCGGAGCTTCTGCTTTTTTTTATTGCTGATTCCGTGCATTGACGCCAGCCAATATTCGTATGGCCAATCCATATCATTGTTTTTTCTCATCTGTGTTCCTCATCTTCCCCAATATTTTTTATCCAGTGTCCGATAGCCTATCGCCTCCGCAAGATGCGCCGCGCCAATACGTTCTTTTCCTTCTAAATCAGCTATTGTACGTGCCACTTTCAATATCTTATGATATGAACGTGCAGTCAGTGACAGCCTGTCAAACGCCTGTTGCATCATCCTTTCCTCTTCCGTCTCCAGAGTACAGTATTCCTCCATCTCACTTACATTCATCATAGCATTGAACCGTGTCTCTTCTCCTTGATACCGTTTATTCTGTATTTCCCGCGCTTTGCAGACTCTTCCCCTGATTTCTGCCGAACCTTCCTCCGGGTTTCTAATTGTCCCGTTTAGCTTCAAAGCCTCATATTCTACTTTCGGAGCCTCCACACAAATATCTATTCTATCCAAAAAAGGCTGACTTAACTTGCCCAGATAATTCTGTATCTGCCCCGGCGTACAAGTACATCTCTGACTGGGATATGCCCCGCAGGGACAAGGATTCATTGCAGCTACTAACATAAAGTTCGCCGGAAACAAGCAGGAGCCTTGCGCCCGTGTAATCCAGATTTCCCGTTCTTCCAATGGCTGACGCAGCACCTCCAATACAGTTTTCTGAAATTCCGGCAATTCATCCAAAAACAGTACGCCGCCATGTGCCAGACTGATTTCTCCCGGTGTTGGAATGACTCCGCCGCCCACCAATGCAGTTTTTGTCACTGTATGGTGGATACTTCTAAAAGGTCTTTTCTCTATAAGCGGCGCTTCTTCATCTACCTTTCCTAAAATACTATAAATTTTTGTAATTTCCATACTTTCTTCCAGCGTCATGGACGGAAATATAGTCGATATCCGTTTTGCCGCCATAGATTTACCACTTCCTGGCGGTCCCACCAGCAAAAGATTATGTCCTCCTGCCACGGCAATTTCCGCCGCCCGCTTTACTGCATGCTGTCCTCGGATATCTCTATAATCCAGTTCTTCCGTACATGTTTTATTGGACTTTCTATGTATTGCTTTTTGTTTTCTTGATATTTTTTTTATTTCTTTTATACCGCATAAATGTTCATATGCAGATTTTAAACTTTCTACTCCGATAATATTGATTCCTTCTACAAGAGCACCTTCCCTTACATTATCCTTTGGAATCATACAACTCATTATTCCCATCTCTCTCGCCGCCAGTACAATCGGCAGAATCCCCGGAACACGCTGTACCTTACCATCCAGACTTAGTTCTCCTACAATCAGCATAGAGGACAGCTTCTCCTGCGAAATCTTACCAAGAGAAGTAAGTATGGAAACCGCTATTGGCAGATCAAATGCTGCTCCTCTCTTTTTCATTGTCGCCGGAGCCAAATTAATAATAACTTTTTTTGCGGGAAAATCCATCTCCGAATTACGGATTGCTGTTCTGACCCGTTCTCCTGCTTCTCTCACTTCCGACGAAAGATATCCCACCATGTGAAATGCCGGAAGTCCATTACCTACGTCTGCCTCTACATTAACCAATTCTACCTTCAATCCGAAAATAGCAGCAGACTGTACACTGCTAAACCCCATGTACACACATCCTTTCTGTTTGTTTTCCCATTATCTTAAGTTCAATTTACAAATCTGATTTTCAATGTGACGACTGCCACAGACCTTTTAGAATATACAGAATTCTCAGAAAACTGGATTTGTGATGTGAGTATATCACGCGGCTATCGTATTTGCAAGCGGTTTTTATATAACAACCTTGACGGAAAGATTCATACTAGAATATAATGAATTCAGACGTGATATGTCTGCAATGCTTCAGACCAGCCGCAATTCTGTAAGAGAAGCACTTCGTGGCTTAAGTACTCCTATCCTTAAGCCACGTTCTTATTTTTGATTCTTATACTAAACTGTTACTCCAGAAACATACAACGCTCTTCCACCATCTGCAAGTAATCTGGCAGGCCCTTTTCTGCCAGCAAAGGCTGCTGTTCCCGCTGAATAAACCAGCTTATTACATTTTCTACTGTGGAACTGTCCTTTTCTATCCCGGAATGTTTCACTTGTATCTGCATATTCGCACTATTCACGTCTGACTGCTTCTCTGTCTGCAGATAATATTGCACCTCAAAGGGCAGCTCTGCCTTGCTTAGTACCTGTACTTTCAAACAATTTTCTCGGCGTTCCCCCCATATTGGAACGAAATCATGCGCCCGGTATCCAAAACTTGTACAATTCTCTGGAAGCTCCTGCTGTAGATTCAATATAATCCCCCATTCAGTCAACTCAGCCGTATGTGCATCGATCCGCCGCACATCTGAGAAATTCTTACATCCAGTTAATTTTGCCGCCTCTTTGTACCGCGGTCTGGCAAATAACGCTTTTGTGTCCCCGTTTACAACTACCGCGCCCTTGTCCAGAATCACTAACTCATCGCAGAAGCGATATAATTCGTCCCGGTTATGAGAAACCATAATAACGATTCCCAGATAATCTTGCAGCATTTCTTCTAACTCCAACTGCAAACGGTCTTTGAGAAATCCATCCAATGCGGAAAACGGTTCGTCTAACAGAATCACATCCGGCTCATACGCCATGATCCTTGCCAGTGCAACACGCTGCTGCTGTCCTCCTGAAAGCTGCCCGGGCAATTGTTTCTCCAGACCATCCAGCCGGAATTTCTGTACCATCTCCTGTACTCGTTTCTGATTCTCTGCTTTGCTTCCCTTCAGCCCTGCGGCAATATTCTTCTCCACAGTCATATGCGGAAACAACGCATAGTTCTGAAACAAATAACCGACTCTTCTCTGCTGAGGCTTTAGATTCACTTTCTTTCCACTGTCAAAAAGGAACTTTCCATCAACACAGATCTGCCCTTCATCCGGTGTCTCGATTCCGGCAATACTTTTTAACGTCATACTCTTTCCACAACCGGATGCCCCTAATATCCCGATTCTTGACACTTCACTTTTCCATTGTATTTCCAATTGAAAATTTCCCAGATTTTTTCGGATATCAATTGATATGCCCATGCTTCAATCTCCTATAATGACTGTTCACATAACAGTTAAACTTTTCGGCAAAACTGCCGTACTCCTACCACTGCTTCGTATTTTTCATCTGCTTTCCCAGTATCAGATTCATAAAAAATACCACACAGAGTGCAATCAATATTACAATTACCACCCACACACCGGCAGTCACATAATCACCGTCCTGAATGACCATCGCTATCTTTTGGGATATGGTGCCTGTCTTGCCCGGTATATTTCCTGCCAGCATAGATGTAGCTCCGTACTCTCCCAATGCCCTTGCAAATGTCAGAATTGTTCCTGCCGCAATTCCCGGTCCTGCTGTTGGAAGTATAATCTTCCAAAAAATCTTCGTTTCAGACATTCCAAGTGTCCGTGCGGCATAAACCAGATTGACATCAATCTGCTCGAATGCAGCACGAGCATTACGGTACATCAACGGAAATGAAATCACTGTCGCTGCAATAATGCACCCCAGCCAGGTCTGAACCACCTTAATATCAAACTGCTCATAAAGCAAGATACCAAGAGGACGCCTTCTGCTAAATAGCAAAAGCAGAAAAAAACCTGCAGCCGTAGGCGGCAGTACCATCGGGAGGGTTAAGATTCCATCTAATATTGCTTTTTTTACGGGCGAAGCCTTTACAACTTTCCGTGCTGCATAAATTCCCATGAAAAAGGAAATAAACGTAGCCACTACTCCTGTTTTCAGTGAAATCAACAACGGACTCCAGTCCAAGTCCTTCCATACATCCATTACTGCTTCCATCTGTACCCTCCTTACTCAAAATATTCCCACAGAGTAACTACTCAGCTTTCGGCTTCATAGTCACTAAAAAACGTCCACCGGACTGTTTTATCGCATTTATGTTTTCTTACAGTAACCTTTTATCTACTCTACATCAGTATCAAAATAATAAGAATTAAATACTTCTTCTGCTTCATCAGACAGAATAAATGCAAGAAAATCCTCTGCTGCCTTTGTTTGTGCCTCATCTGCCTCTTCATTGACAACTCTTGCAATCGGATAGATAACATTTCCTGTCAAATGATACGGTACAGTTTCCAAAATTTCCAGCTCATCTTCATATCCATACGTATCAGAATAATATGTTGTCCCTACTTCACAAGAACCCTCCACAACCGCAGAAAGCACCTTACTTACATTGTCCTGTTCACTGATTTCTACACCACCAAGCGCATCAGCAATCTCTGTTGTTGCAATCTTGGACACGTCCTCCGTTTCCGAAAGAATCCCAAGACTCACCAAAGCCTGACGGGTATATTTTCCAACCGGAACACTGCCTCCCGCGAGAGCGAGGCTCTCTGCATCTCCCAGATTCTCAAGACCTGTAACCTTTGTTCCGCTGTCTTTTAACGTTATAACAACAACCTGATTGTTTACTACATTTTCTCTTGTACCATCTACCATCAGCCCGTCAGACTCTAATGTATCCATCTGTTTCTGCGCCGCTGAAAAAAAGAGGTCACACTCATACCCCTCTTGAATCTGTGTCAGCAATGTGCCCGAGCTGTCTGCATTATACACAAGTTTAACTTCCGGATGTTTCTCATTGTACATCTCTGCCAATTCTGTCATCACAGGATTCAGACTGGCCGCAATAAACACCTGAATCTCTGTTTCTTCCACTCCTATCGTTTCTTCTGCTGCATTCTCTGTCTGCTTGCGTTCCCCCTTCTCTGTACCACCCGCACAACCGAATAAGCCCAATGCCATTACACCTGTTAACAAAACTGCTGCAACTCTCTTCTTCATAATTCTACTCCTTTTCTCAGTCTATCGATTATTATTTGAATAACATTCGCTTTCAAAAAATAAATTCTATCTGCCGCATTCCCCGGCAGTACCGACCAAAATCCCCAGTCCGTGTCCCAGTGAAGGCAGAACATACTCCAAGCTTTCTTTTACCGCCTTGGGGCTTCCCGGCAGATTCACGATCAGCGTCTTTTTCCGAATACCTGATGTAGCACGGCTCAGCATCGCACGATTCGTAATGCTGAGTGAATACCACCGGATTGCCTCGGCTATTCCTGTTGCCATCCGGTCACACACTGCAGCCGTTGCCTCCGGGGTCACATCTCTCTCTGAAAATCCGGTTCCCCCGGTTGTAAATATAACGTCTACCTTCAATTCGTCTGCCAGCCTGCACAGATTATCCTCCAATTGTTTCTGCTCATCTGGCAAAAGCAAGGTTTCCTTTACTTCGTACCCCTCTTTCTCTAGAATCTGGCAAATAAACGGTCCGCTTTTATCCTCACGTTCTCCCGTAAATCCTTTATCACTCAGCGTAATAACTGCAGCGGTAAAAGAAGTCTCTCCCTTCCCTGCATGTTTTTCATCTATATGTCCCATACTCACCCTCCTATCTGCACCATTCGCTTATCTTCCGTGATGTTCTGCAATTGTTCAAAACAGTGCTGTTTCGGCTTCTGTGTAATTGCTTTCCTCAGAATTTCCCGAATCTCTTTTAAATCATTTTCGCATATCTGCCCATTGTCTGATAAAACGCAAGATTCATCTGCCGCATTTCTTGTTATTTCTGTACAGCCGCCTCTCAATGCCTCACGCAGATCATAAGATTCTCCATAACACAGACATGGCTTTAATTCTCCTTGTGATGTCAGGCGGATCCGATTACAATTTCCGCAGAATTTCCCGTGAATTGCACTGATAAAGCCAATGCTTCCCTGAAATCCCGGAATTTTATAGTATTGTGCGGGCCCGTTTCCATGCACTCTCCCGTCTGGCTCAATCTGAGGATATTTTTCCCGCAGCGTTTGCAAAATATCCTCATTATAAACGGGACACAGACCTTTCCCATATCCGATCGGCATCATTTCTATAAACCGTACATCCACAGGTCTGTACTTTGCCAGTTCTGCCAGTGCTTCCCATTCTGATTCATTTACTTCTTTTTGTAATACTACATTGATCTTTACCTTCAATCCCACTGTCAGCGCTGTCTCTACTCCCTGCAGCACCCTGCTCAGTTCATCCCGTCCGGTAATCCACTGATACCGTGCTGCGTCCATACTGTCCAGACTGATATTTATACCATCTAGACCTGCTTCAGCAAGTTCATCCGCATATTCTCCAAGAAGTACACCATTGGTTGTCAATGTCACCTGGTCAATCCCCGGAATAGCTTTCAATCTCTTTACCAAATCAACACAGCCCTTCCTCACAAGCGGCTCTCCCCCGGTAATCTTAAACTTTTGGACTCCTTCCAGCGCCGCTGCCCGGCAAATCCGCTCAATTTCTTCATAGGTCAATATCTCGCCCATGGATACCAGCTCCACACCATCCGGCATACAATATCTGCACCGAAGATTACAACGGTCTGTAATCGAAATCCGCATATAGTCAATGGTTCTTCCATACTGGTCCTTCATCACTTTTCACTCCGTATACAAATATATTTTTTCTTTATTTACCAAAACCGCAATTCGGGAAGGTACAGATTGGGCAAGACAGACATAAGCCACCCTCTCCCAGACAATCCAAATCTTCCTTTTTCAAAATCTCGTCTGCCATCAGACGGGGCAATACCAGATCAAAGACCGTCCGCTTTGCATACATCACACATCCCGGAAGCCCCACAATCGGAATATTTACCTGATAATATGCAAGCATAAACATAGCTCCCGGCAGAACCGGCGCGCCATAAGTCACAATCTCTGCTCCTGTATTGCGAATAGCAAGCGGAGTTCTGTCATCCGGATCTACACTCATTCCACCGCTGCACAAAATTATATCTGCCCCTAACTCCAAAAGCTCTCTAATATACTCGGTCACACGCTCTGGATTGTCATCACTGACACGGTGTCCGATCAATTCAGTATCGTATTCTGCCAGTTTTGCCTCCAAAACCGGAGTAAATTTATCCTCAATTCTTCCATGATAAACTTCATTTCCCGTTGTCACAATGCCGACCTTCTTGTGACTGAATTTTTTCAGTACAAAGATAGAACCTTCTCCACAGACTTCCTTTGCATGTTCCATTTTCTCTTTCTCAATTACAAGCGGAACCACACGCATTCCCGCCAGCTTATCCCCTGCCTTCACCGGAAAATTACCATGACGGCTGGCAATCATCATCTCACCGAGACTGTTAATCTTATTCAATTTCTCCGAATCTACCTTCAGTAGTCCGTCACACTCGGCGATCAATTCAATTTTTCCTTCCTTGATATCGCTGGGACGCATATTTTCATTTTTACACATACTGTAGAGAATCTCTGCCGCGTCATTTTCATGAAGCATACGTTCATCATTTTCCCAGATATAAATATGATCCTTTCCCACACTCAATAATACCGGAATGTCTTCCTCCCTGATAATGTGTCCTTTGCGAAACACCGCATCTTTTGTCACTCCCGGAATGATCTGTGTAATATCATGACACAAAATCTGTCCCACTGCTTCTTCGGTTTTCATAAATTTCATAACGTTCCTCCTTGTACTTCCATCATGCTTCCAGACAAATGCTTTCGTTTATTTTTTAAAAACCATTCGCTTCCCAAAAACAAAGCGGACATTTCAGAATTACTTTCCGCCTCTTTCTATACTTTTTCCACACTCTCCAAAAATTCTCTTATACTCTTCTTCTGCAAACTTCTCCACGGACTTTTCCAATTCTTCGTATTTGCGGATTAATTCCAGACCTTCTTTTGTCACTTCTGCCATACCGCCAAATTTTCCGCCCGGCTGACGTCTGACAAGCTCCAGTCCCGATTCTATCTCTGCCGTATGGATCATGTTCCATGCCTTACTGTAAGAGATTCCTGTTTTCTCACTTGCCTCACGCACAGCTCCCAGACGGTGTATCTGTCTCAGCAGTGTCACCATTCCCGGTCCGAAATAAGGCTTTGTATGTACCAATCTCACCTTAACCTGCGCCCGGTCCAGATTCTTATGGTGTACCTCTGCCACTGCTTGCTTTATCGTCCCGTTTTGAATAGGTGAAGCGATTCCTTCATCTTTTAATTCCACATATTCAGGTTTCTGAGACAGTCCCTTAATTGCGCCCCGCAGACCTTCTGTTCCATTATAATTCATAATATCAGAAAATACTTTTTTTGCAAGTACCACCGGATGTCCACCGCGATAATCATAAGATGGGATTACGACAGACGCATTAATCTTTAAAAGTCTCTCCACTGTATCTGCCGAAAAAAAGGGAACATCTACTGGACAGATAAGAACTCTGTCACACCGATCTTGCAGGTAGTTCAGCCCCAGTCGGACTGAATCCAGCATTTCAGACTGTTCATATCCTTCATTTTGCAGAAATGTAACACCAAAACCCCTGAGAGTCTTTTTCAATTCTTCGCATTCCACTCCGGTAATCAAAACAATATCTTTTACGTTTGCACGCTGAAAATTCACAACAATATGCTCGGCAAGACTCATGCCCCGCACCTTCATAAGCGCATGAGCCGCGCCTCCGCGTTCTCCCGTTCCCGCTGCCGTGATAATAGCACCGATCGTTGCCTTCGACCATGTTGTGCCTGCTTTTTGCACCATACTGACATCCACCGCCTTTTCATCACCTGTAGCTTACTTTCCCCCTGCGCGCACCTGAATCATCTGTGCCGCAATGCTCACTGCAATCTCCGCCGGAGTCTCTGCCTGAATCTCCAAACCAATCGGTGTTGTAATCCGCCCCAAATCCGCATCTGTCATTCCAAGCTGCTTCAATATCTGAAATACCGCCGCCTTCTTTTTCCTGCTTCCGATCACACCAATATATCGTGCCGGTGTTTTTAAAACCTGTTCCTGTACTATTGTATCATTTTTATGCCCGCGTGTCATCACACAAACATAGTCCTCTTCTGTAATCTGAACAAAATCTGCGATTCTCTGCATATTGATCTTCAGCACCCGTTCTGCCTGCGGAAATAATTCCGGCTTACAAAAAGCTTCTCTGTCCTCTAAGATAATACAAGAAAAATCAATTGCCGCCAGCGCCGGAACAAGAGCCTGCGCCACATGTCCTCCTCCAAAAATGTATACTCTGCCTTGCTGTATCAGCCGCTCATAATAATACATATGACCGTCCACTTCCACCATGCCAAATGCCGACATCATATTGTCGATAACCGCTTCGGGAACTGCCATTCCCATCGTACCATGCTTTCTTCCGTAGAAAGCAAATCCGCCGCTTCCTTTTGTAATATCCAGAATCAGCCAGGCTGTTTCCTCCTGATCTCCCAGCATTTTACAGAACGAAATGCTTTCCTTCATGAGATGTTCCTGCGGATTCAGATAAATAAAAGCCACATCTACCTCACCGCCGCAGACCATGCCTAAGTCCTGTACCTCATTTTCTGTAAGATAATAATGAGCACAACAGGAATGTCTCTCCTTTAACAACTTGATCGCCTGCTGCTCCGCCTCATATTCTATTGCTCCGCCGCCAATCGTGCCAAAGATCCTTCCTTCTTCACCCACAACCATGTGTGCGCCCGCACCACGCGGCGCACTTCCGGTACGTCCATAAATCGTCAGAAGCACGACTTCACGCTCTTCTTCCATATATAATTGCAAAGCATCAATCAAACTGTTCATAGCTTCGCCTTCTTTCTCTCAGCCTTATTTTCACCATTGTACCACAGTCTTTTTTCATTTAACAGCCCTTTTTCAAAAATCTGTCAGTTTTTTACCTCTATTCTAATTATTTTTTAGATATAATGATGAATTTTCACTGTTGAAAGACATCAGATGAAAATAGATTTTTTATACCAATATTAAATCCTATATGGAAAAGCACAAAAATGATATTTCATACATAAACTATATCAAATGTGCTAAGAGGTGCCATCTTGAAATCATTTCCAACTCCTCTCACTCCTTCGGAAGAAAAATACTATATCCAACGATATACAGAAGGCGACCTTCAGGCAAAGCATATCTTAATTGAGCGCAATCTCCGTCTTGTTGCACATATTGTTAAGAAATACCAGTATCTAGAGGAAGATCCGGAGGATTTGATCTCTATCGGAACCATTGGTCTGATCAAGGCAGTTGTTACCTTCAATGCTGAAAAAGGAAACCGGCTTGCCGCCTATGCTTCCAAATGTATTGATAATGCTATCCTCTCGCAGATGCGTTTATGGTGGGGAACCAATCCCCCCAAAGCAGAAAAGCACCAAAGTGGCGTATTCTGGCACAAGTTTCCGAGAACATCTACATCCTTTGTTCCACTTCGGACGGCTATGTGAGGTATGCACCTATGTATATCCATAGTTTCCGACTGATAGCCCCCGCAAGCTCTTGGAAGCGCAATTATTCAATCAGCAGTATCAGAATTATGAAGACATACCGAATGTGCAGGACAGGCTCCGTTGGTGCCGTCATCGCATGGAGCTGATGCAGAAAGAAGCTGCAGATTTGATTGGAATAACCAGAGGACATTACATAGACTTTGATTTCAATCGCTTCTTATATAAAGGACAAGGAAAAATGATACGAGAATATCGTGAGAGTCTTGGCTTGAAAAAGAAACAGTTTGCCCGGTTGATAAAACTTGATCCGGGAACACTCAGGTATTGGGAGAATGACGAAAAGCAGGTGTTCAAACTTTAAGGAGTTTGTTCACCTGCTTTCTCTATGGATGCAGATTTTATAACTGCATCCAATAACTGTACCTTCTGATCAGAAGGACAATTCAGTTTTTTAATATGCTGATTGACCAAGCTTGCGTGGACACCTGCAACACGCTCTGCCAATTCACGCTGACCTTCTATGGTTTTTGGATAATGGACAATTACATTGATTGGAGCACTCTTTCTTGCGATACCACGCACCTCCCTCGTTATTTCAGTCTATGAGAGAGAAGTTGTCCGCTATACCCACAATATAACGCCTGTTTTGGCGCAAATCATCCAAACGGTTCACAGTCATACTTTGGCTGTAGAAATGTCAGCTCGTTTGTTGGAAACCGGAATTATGTAGCCAATACTCCTGTTGAACAAACTAAAAGAAGAAAAAGTAGGTCTGGATGCCACCGATACGATTGGCATTACTAAGGATGGAAAAAGGCTTTGTGCAGGCAATGGAAGGTCATGTAATTGCTTTACACCCGATGGTGCAGGAAGTGGCTGTTGAAAAAATCAAACCGTCCGTTATTTCTTGCCGTACTTTGCTTGACAGCTTACAGCAGATTTGTCTGCCCCATTCCAGTAGAGATGTACAACAAATACATTCTGGGTGGACATGGTCATGCCGTAGCATTTATTCATAAAGCAGCATATATCAAAGGGTGGAGAGTTGAGGATCAAAAGCAATTTTTCCATTTGAGAGGAACGCCTCAAGAATAATATCAAACAGTACTATTATGGCAGTCATGCACTTCGGTGTGTGGCTGCTTCTTTTGCAAGAATACGATTAAAATACGGGATAATAATCGCTACTAAAGCATATAATATGATTACGGAATAGAAAAATGCAATAAGTCACAAAAATCTATTCTAAAGAGCATCTGATATATTGATTTTTGAAGTCTATCTGGATATAATAGAATAGAAAAGTGCAACAAGTTGCAAAAATCTTTCGCAAGGAGGTTTTGATGATGGAGATTCGCAGAGATTTCTATTTGGATAAATTGATAAAAAGGAAAAACAACGGACTTATTAAAGTTATTACTGGTATTCGCAGATGTGGTAAGTCTTATTTGCTGAATAACCTGTTTTATCAACACTTACTGGAAAGCGGAGTTGATGCTGACCATATTATCCGTTTTGCATTTGATTCAGCAGATGATCTTTATCTCATTGGAGAAAGCCTGATTAAGATTGAAAAGGAAAAGCGTGGAGTTGACCCTGAAAAGTTCATGGCATATATCCGTTCCAAAGTTGTAGGCGAAGGAATGTATTATCTGCTTCTTGATGAAATTCAGATGTTGGATTGTTTTGAAGCTGTTCTGAACGGTTATCTGCGCAAAGATAATATGGATGTATTTGTGACTGGAAGTAATGCAAAATTACTGTCCAAAGACATTGCCACCGAGTTCGCCGGTCGTGGCGACGAGGTTCATATGTATCCCCTGAGCTTTGCCGAGTTTATGACCATTTACAATGGTGATAAGTACATGGGCTTATCGGAATATATGCTGTATGGCGGTATCCCTCTGGTTGTTCTTCGTGAGGGAGCAAACGAGAAGGCAGTTGTATTACAGAATCTGTTCAATGAGATTTATCTTCGAGATATTACCAAGCGTAACCGAGTGAAGAACATCGGAGAACTGGAAGATCTACTGAATATTCTTTCCTCTGCCATTGGTTCGCTGACCAATCCGGAAAAATTGAAGAATACTTTCAAGACGGTAAAGAAATCCAGAATCACTTCCGCTACCATTAAGAAATATCTGGATTATTTTGAGGATTCATTCTTGATTGAATCAGCACAAAGATATGACATTAAAGGAAAGGCATATATTGAAACTCCAAAGAAATATTACTTTTCCGATCTTGGACTTCGCAATGCCAGAATCAATTTCCGTCAGTTTGAACAGACCCATTCTATGGAAAATGTAATTTATAATGAACTTCGTATGCGTGGCTACAGCGTGGATGTAGGTGTAATACCGATTGCAGAACGAGCTCAGGAAGGTAAGGTTATCCGTAAACAACTTGAAGTTGATTTTGTATGCAATCTTGGTTCGTCCAGATACTATATCCAGTCTGCATACTCGCTGCCAGATGAAGCGAAGCGTACTCAGGAAATTAGACCGTTTAGAAAGATTGATGATTCTTTCAAGAAAATCGTTGTTACCAAAGATATTGTACAGCCCTATTATGATGACTATGGTATCTTAACTGTAAACATTTATGACTTCCTTCTTGATCCGCAGATTCTTGAAAAATAAGTATTAACTATTGTGACAGTTATGTGCTTTGGCGTATGGTTTCCGTTTGCAGTAAACCTTAAAAGGATCATAAAGTTAATGGAAGGAAAATAATCAGGTTTAGCCTCTAAATTCAATCAAATAGAATCCATAATTCAGAAAATCCACCAGAACTCAATCTGAGACTGGTGGATTTCTTATTCCCTTAAAAACAAAGAATGTTATTGCAAGCCCCCCACCCATGCCATCTGGTCACGAGCCTTTAATGCTTCGTTTACACCCTGCCGTTCCTTCATTTGCAAGGTCATAGTAATACCTCCAATCTGTTTACTTTATCGCTACGCTATGTTATAATACCGCAAGACACATAACATATCAAGATAAGGAGGATATGAAATGCGGAAAAATGAAGACATCATAGCTATCTATTCCCGTAAGTCTAAATTTACCGGAAAAGGTGAAAGTATCGGTAATCAGGTAGAACTATGTAAAGAATATATTCGTGTGCATTTTGGCGATGCAGCTGTAGATAAAGTGGTCGTGTTTGAAGATGAGGGCTTTTCCGGTGGTAATCTGAATCGTCCGGACTTCAAGAAAATGATGGATGCTGCCAAGAAACGAAAGTTTAAGGCTATCATCGTTTATCGTCTTGACCGTATCAGCCGTAATATTAGCGACTTTGCCAGTCTGATCGAGGAACTGGCTCGTCTGGATATTTCTTTTGTTTCTATTAAAGAGCAGTTCGATACAAGCACTCCTATGGGACGAGCTATGATGTATATCGCATCTGTTTTTTCTCAGTTGGAACGTGAAACCATTGCAGAGCGTATCCGTGACAATATGCACGAACTGGCAAAGACAGGTCGCTGGCTTGGTGGTACAACGCCTACCGGCTATGCTTCTGAAGCAGTCAAGAGTGTAACGATTGATGGAAAATCAAAGAAAGCCTGCAAGCTGAAACTGATTCCGGAAGAAGCGGATATTGTCAGAATGATTTATGACTTATATATAGAAACGGACTCTCTGACATTGACCGAAGCAGCTTTGATTAAACAAGGTATCAAAACGAAGAACAATAATTACTTTACTCGATTTTCCATCAAAGCTATTTTACAGAATCCGGTTTATATGATTGCGGATGAAGATGCTTATAATTTCTTCATTCAGAACGACACAGACTTGTTCTCAGAGAAAGATGCTTTTGACAACAAGCATGGTATTATGGCTTACAACCGTACCGATCAGGAAAAAGGCAGAGCCACAAAGTACCTTCCTGCAAGCGAATGGATTGTATCTGTTGGCAAGCATCCGGGTCTGATTCCGGGCAAGGTATGGGTACAGATTCAAGAATCTCTTGAACGCAATAAATCCAAATCTTTCAGAAAGCCACGCAGCAACGAAGCACTTTTGACCGGTCTGTTGTTCTGTAGTTGCGGTGAGCGTATGTATCCAAAAATGAGCAAACGCAAAACTGCAGATAACAAGGTTATTTACACCTATGTCTGCAAGATGAAAGAACGCAGTCAGAGATCTGTATGCAACAGCAAGAATGCCAACGGCAATACATTGGATATGGCTGTAGTCGAGCAGATTAAAATGCTTGCAGAGGACAAAGATATTTTCATCGCACAGTTGGAACAGAGCCGCAGATTCTATACTGGCAATCGTATGGACTATGAACAGCGATTGAATGATATGCGAAAGGAAAAGGCAGATGCAGAGAAGAAAATCAATTCTCTGGTAGACTCCCTTGTAGATATGGGAGACAGCCTTGCTAAGGCTCACGTGACCAAACGAATTGAACAGTTGAATGGAGAATACCAGTCTCTTGAACAGCGTATTCAGGAACTGGAAGGTCTGACTTCACAGCACACTCTTAGTGATGTTGAATTTGATTTGCTTCGTCAGTTGCTGACGATCTTCAAGGATGACATTGATGAAATGACTGTTGAACAGAAACGTGCTGCCATTCGCACCATCGTGCGTAAGGTGGTTTGGGATGGCGTCAATGCTCATGTCATTCTGTTTGGTGTCAGGGATGATGAAATCGAGTATCCGGAAATTGCTGCTGCAGCAAAAACGCATTGGGGTGAGGATAGTAAATGAAATTCTCATGTACCTGCGCGCCAAGAAAAAGACAAACAAAGAAATCTCCCTTTATGAACCTATCGGAACAGACCGGGAAGGTAATGAAATCAAACTGTACGATATCATTGAGGCAGAAGAAGATGATGTTCCCGAACGAATCCAGCTCCGGGAAAATATCCAAAAACTATATGAAAAAGTAGAAAATGAACTTTCCCAACGGGAAAAGCTCGTTCTGAAAATGAGATATGGTCTTTATAACGGAGAAGAATATACACAACGGGAGATAGC
Organism: Mediterraneibacter agrestimuris; assembly: GCF_943193195.1. Classification (GTDB taxonomy): domain Bacteria; phylum Bacillota; class Clostridia; order Lachnospirales; family Lachnospiraceae; genus Schaedlerella; species Schaedlerella agrestimuris. The sequence goes on from NZ_CALPDG010000021.1 coordinate 22,034, forward strand.
CCGGCAACTGGGTATCTCCCGCTCCTATGTTTCCCGGATTGAAAAAAGCGCTATCGAGAAACTTCGTATTTTCTTTTAATTATTTTCTGTCTTATGCGGCGCAAAAGAAATGAAAATCAGTGAACTCACCAGCAGAAGTCCCGGATAAAACAGATTTGGCATAATCTGAAAAGCTGATACTTCATATCCAAGCTCAGAAGCTGCAGAAATCGCAACCAACATCTGCGCACCATAAGGAATGACTCCCTGGAACACACAGGAAAATGTATCCAGTAGGGAGGCCGCCTTTCTCGGACTGATTTCGTACTCCTTTGCCATCTCTTTCGCAATCGGATTTGCCATAACAATTGCAACTGTATTATTGGCTGTTGCAATATCCATTGCACCAACCAGAAGACCCATTCCAAGCTGTCCGCCGCGTCTTCCTTTGAATACCCGACGGATGGCAGATAATAATGCCTCAAATCCGCCATACTCCCGTATCAGAGCGCACATTGCCGCTACAAGAATTGCAACCATTGATGTCTCAAACATACCTGCTGCACCGGAGCCCATATTTGCCAGAAGATCTGTCGGCGCTGTCTGTCCTGTCCCCAGCATAATGGCGGCACCAGATACAATTCCTATCATAAGTACAACAAATACGTTAATTCCTGCAATTCCCCCAATTAGAACAAGCACATACGGAATAATCTGGATCAGATTGTAAGATTCTGTTACACCTCCATTCAACTCTGTATTGAAAGACAGCACAAGAATCAACACCAGCGTTGCCAACGCTGCCGGAAGCGCAATCCCGAAATTCTCACGGAACTTGTCTTTCATAGCACAGCCCTGTCCGTTACATGCTGCAATTGTTGTATCAGAAATAAATGACAAATTGTCGCCAAACATTGCTCCGCCCATAACAGAACCGATACAAAGCGATGTATTGAAGCCGGATGCTGTAGAAACAGCAACTGCAATCGGAGTCAGCAGTGTAATAGTTCCAACAGATGTTCCCATTGCCGTAGATACGAAACAGGCTACTACAAAGAGAACCGCTACTGCAAACCGCGTCGGAATCAATCCCAGCATAAAGTATGCCACACTTTCCGCACTGCTTCTTCCTACTACGCCGACAAACGTTCCTGCTGTCAGGAAAATCAAGAGCATGGTAATGATGTTCTTATCCGCAAGTCCCTTCGCCATCACCTCCAGCTTGTCATCAAACTTCACACTCCGATTCTGCAGACAGGCAACCAGAATTGCTGCCAGAAATGCAATAATAATCGGAATGTTATAAAATCCCATCGGTATTTTGAGAACATATTCAAAAAGAATTCCCAGTCCCAGATAAAGCACCAGAAATACCCCGATAGGCAGCAATGCAATTGGATTACTTTTCTTCATTTGTAAATTCCCCTTTTCCTTTAGATTCTAACTTGCATATATCTTATTGAATTGAGATCAGTTCAATAAGCTTACCATACAATATACAGTATTTCACGAGTTTAGACAAGACTTATCATAAAAAGAGCTGCTGCTTTCACAACAACTCCTTTTATATATGACACCTTATCCTATTAGTTCAGCGTAGATCTCGCCACTTCAAGAAATGATAACTGTCTAATACCTGAAAGAACTTCGCCAGTCTCGGATAGAGCGGCTCCGCTTTTTCTCCATAACGCTGTTTCACCATTTTACCAAGCTCAATAATATTTTTTTCTCCATCCAGAAGAGGCCAGACAAAGCTGCCTGTCTCATCCAGATGAACATGTGTGACTTTTGGCTTGTGAAAAAACTTCTGTGCAATTCGGTTAAACACACCTCTGTTCGCGATATCCAGTGTCACAATTCCTTTATCATCCGTACTCCACGGAATTCCTTCCGGGCGCATTGGAATCCTTTCCAGATAATTTTCCGAAATGACATTATCTTTTTTCTTCATGACTATTTACTTTCTTTTTTAGGTTTTCTCCAAAGTGAAAACTTCAATACTGTCAAAATAACCAGAGCGAAAACTACAAGGCTGCCTACGTTGGCAACACCTTCTGAAAGGTTCAGCATACCAGAAAGATCAATCATCTTATCAATTCCGCCGATTGCGAATAATGCAAGAAGTATACCTACAAGACCTTCTCCTGCAATCATACCAGAACAGTAGAGAATACCATCATTGATGATTCTTTCTTTCTCTTTTTTCTCTTTATTCATCTTATCAAATACCAGACGAACAAGTCCTCCTACCATGATACAAGCGTTAAGCTGTACCGGAAGGTATACACCAATTGCGAATGGAAGTACCGGGATTCCCAGAACTTCTATAACAATTGCAAGGAATACTCCTGTAAATACAAGTGCCCACGGAAGATTGCCATCCATAACGCCCTCAATGATCATCTTCATAAGCATAGCCTGCGGAGCGCCAAGCTCTGCTGAACCATATCCCCATGCTGCATCCAGCAGGTACAGTACACCGCCGATAGCAAATGCTGAAGAAACAACACCAAAAACTTCTCCAATCTGTTGTTTCTTCGGTGTAGCGCCAAGCAGATAACCGGTCTTCAAATCCTGTGAAGTATCTCCTGAAATAGCTGCTACGATACAGATAATAGATCCAATTGCAATTGCGCCCTGCATACCGTGTGCTCCAACGTCTCCTGTTATTTTCAGGATAATTGTAGCGAACAGCAGTGTTGCAATTGCCATACCAGATACCGGATTGTTAGAACTTCCTACAAGACCTACCATTCTGGAAGATACTGTAGCAAAGAAGAATCCAAAGATTACAACAATGATCGCTCCAACAATTGTTACCGGGATAGCCGGTACAAGCCATACAAGCAACGTCAGTACAAGAATGCTGACAAGGATAAACTTCATATTCATATCCTGATCTGTACGGGCATTACTTGTGCTTCCTACACCGCCCTTCATACTCTTCATTGCATCGCGGAATGTGCGTACAATCAGCGGAAGAGACTTAATAAGGCTGATAATACCACCGGCAGCAAGAGCACCGGCACCAATATAACGGATGTAGCTTCCCCATATAGCACTTGCTCCGCCTTCTGCAAACATCTGTCCAATCGGAGCTGTTCCCGGATACAAAACTGCGTCTGCTCCAAACAGTACTACCAACGGAATCAGTACGAGCCAGCTGATACATCCGCCGGCAAACATATAAGAAGAAATTCTAGGTCCGCAGATATAACCAACACTCATTACTGCCGGATAAATCTGAGTTCCGATCTCTCCTGCAAATCCCTTTACACGGAAAGAAACTTCACTCGGAACCAGTTTTAATCCATCAATGATGAATTTAAATCCTGCTGCGATTCCAAGACCCGCAAATACTGTAGATGCATTCGCGCCGCCTTCCTCACCTGCAAGAAGAACTTCTGCACATGCTGTTCCTTCCGGATATGGCAGTGTTCCATGCTCTTTTACAATCAAAGCATTACGAAGCGGTACCATAAATGCCACTCCGAGAAGACCTCCGAGCAGAGCGATAACTGTAATCTCTACGATACTCGGCTTGTCCATCTTTCCTTCTGCTGCCCACAAAAAAAGCGCCGGCAAAGTAAAGATTGCTCCTGCTGCAAGAGACTCTCCGGCAGAACCGATCGTCTGTACTAGATTACTCTCCAAAATAGAGTTTTTACGCATGATCACACGGATTACACCCATAGAAATAACTGCTGCCGGAATGGAAGCAGATACTGTCATACCAACACGTAATCCAAGATATGCGTTTGCTGCGCCAAATACCACCGCAAGGATCACACCCATAACAATAGACGTTACTGTTAACTCAGGTGTTACTCTTTCAGCCGGAATATATGGCTTAAATTCTTTGTCATTCATATCCTCTCTCCTTTTCATTAGTCACAACGCTATTATTATAGCGAAAAACCCTTAAGTATGCAATAGATGTCGGTAATTTAGTGTGAAAAGCCTATTTTATTTCTGCTCTTCTCAGAACATCGTATTTCTCTGCCTTACTATCCAAGTCCAGATATAGCACCTGCTTAGAATGCGGTGCACTCTCTTGCTCTTCTTTGTCTTCATTGACAATTCTCTTCACCATGACTTCAACATTGCGCCCGTCCGGCTTCATAATCTCGATAGTTTCACCCACGGAGAACTTATTTCGCTGCTCAATTCTAACCAGTCCTTCTTTCTCTTCCCCCACAATTCCAAGATAGGTGTATTCCTTCACATATGTGTTGCTGTCATAAATCTGTGTATTCTCATCTGGCTTTCCAAAGAAAAATCCTGTCGTGAACTGACGGTAAGTACAGTTAGAAATCTGGTCAAGATACCATGGCATATTTTTCTGATACAGCTTCGGATCCTGTCTGTAATCATCCAGCGCTTTACGGTAAGTACGCGCTACAGTTGCCACATACAGCGCAGTCTTCATGCGCCCCTCGATTTTCAGGCTGTCGATTCCCGCATCGATCAGCTCCGGAATGTGCTCAATCATACACAGATCTTTGGAATTAAAAATGTATGTCCCCCTTTCATTTTCATAAACGGGCATATATTCACCTGGTCTTGTCTCCTCCACCACTGCATATTTCCACCGGCACGGATGGGTACATGCTCCCCGGTTAGCGTCACGACCGGTAAAATAATTGCTTAGCAGGCATCTTCCAGAATAGGAGATACACATGGCGCCATGAATAAATGTCTCAATCTCCAGATCTTTTGGTATATGAGCACGCAATTCTTTTAATTCCTCTATGGAAAGTTCTCTCGCAGACACGACACGGCCCGCCCCCTGCTTATACCAGAAATTGTAAGTTCCATAATTCGTATTATTCGCCTGTGTGCTAATGTGCCGTTCTATCTCTGGACACACCTCTTTTGCAATTTCAAACACGCCTGGATCTGCGATAATAAGTGCGTCCGGCTTAATTTTTTTTAATTCCTCAAAATACTTCCGCACACCTTCTAAATCTTCATTGTGCGCCAGAATATTGGCGGTTACATAGACTTTGACGTCATGCTCATGAGCAAATGCAATTCCTTCTTCCATATCCTCTATGGAAAAATTTTTCGCCTTTGCACGAAGCCCAAAAGCCTCTCCACCGATATATACTGCGTCTGCGCCAAAGATAACCGCCGTCTTTAACACTTCCAGACTGCTTGCCGGAACTAATAATTCTGGATGTCTTGCCATAATATTTCCTTTCCATGCAGACACATCCCACACTGTCTGCTTTATCTTTTTATTCTGTCATTATCGTTTCACACTCAATGCGACGCCATCTCCTAATGGAATAATCGAAGTAATCAATTTTTCATGATGCTTTAATTCGTACAAATACTCCCGCATTCTCGCATGAATTGTTCTATCTCTTCGTTCTACCCCGAACCTGGACTCCATAATTGTTCCGTCCTGCATCACATTATCTGATACAAGAAGTCCGCCGCTCTTTAACAACCGCAGCACATCCGGCAGAAAATGAATATACTGTCCCTTTGCCGCATCCATGAAAATAAAATCATACTCCCGATACAGGGTTTTCAGCACATCCTGTGCATCCCCCTCAAGCAGTGTGATCATGGACTCCTTTCCTGCGCGTTTAAAGTTCTCCCTCGCAATAGGTATCCGCTTTTTATAATTTTCAATCGTTGTAATGGTCCCGCCATCCGGTAAATATTCGCTCATCAATAACGCAGAGAAACCTACGGCAGTTCCAACCTCCAGAACGCACATAGGTTTTTGTACACTCAAAAGCACCTTGAGAAAGCTCTGCATTTCTTTTCGTATGATCGGCACGTTTGTATCCAGAGCCTCTCTCTCGATTGCTTCCAATATTTCACTGTTCTCTGTTTCCATGGAATTGATGAACGTTACAATACGTTCGTCTACTATCATTTTCCCACTTCCATATATCTTATATATCTACATCCATAATGATCGGAATGATCATCGGTCTCCTCTTTGTCTTCTTCCAGATAAAATCATTCATAGTATCACGAATACTCAGCTTAATCTTATTCCAGTCCGCATAACGGCCGGACAGACATTTCTCCAGACTTTCGGAGACAGCCTGCCTCGCCTCTTCCATCAGTCCTTCTGATTCACGCACATAAACAAATCCGCGGGATACAATATCCGGTCCTGCAAGCAAACGGCTGGTTCCCTTTTCTAACGTCAGGACTACGATAATGATACCGTCCTCTGCCAGATGCTGTCTGTCGCGGAGTACAATATTTCCTACATCTCCTACGCCCAGACCATCTACCAGAATAGCTCCGGTGTGCACCTTATCAACAACCTTTGCAGACTCGTTATCCAGTGCGATTACATCTCCTGACTGCAAAATAAAAATGTTCTCCTTCGGAATACCCAGATTCTTGGCAATTTCAGAATTTGCTTTCAAATGACGATATTCTCCATGAACAGGAATTGCATACTTGGGTTTTACAAGAGAATAAATCAGCTTCAATTCTTCCTGACAGGCATGTCCTGATACATGAGCATCCTGAAAGATCACATTAGCGCCCTTTGCAGATAGTTCATTAATCACTCTGGATACAGACTTTTCATTCCCTGGAATCGGATTAGAACTAAAGATAATCGTATCATTCGGCTGAATCGTCACCTTCCGGTGTACATCTGCCGCCATACGCGACAGAGCCGCCATAGATTCTCCCTGACTTCCCGTTGTGATCAATACCATCTTTTCGGGCGGATAGTTCCGCATCTCATCAATCTCGATCAGTGTATTCTCCGGCACATTCAGATACCCCAGTTCAGAAGCAGTAGAAATAATATTTACCATGCTTCGTCCTTCAACAACAACTTTTCTTCCATACTTATAAGCAGAATTAATAATCTGCTGCACACGGTCTACGTTGGATGCAAAGGTTGCGATGATAATTCGGGTGTTCTGATGTTCCGCAAAAATATGATCAAACGTAATCCCTACTGTCCTCTCAGACTGGGTAAATCCCTTTCGTTCTGCATTGGTGCTGTCTGACATCAGCGCCAGCACACCCTTCTTACCAAGTTCTGCAAATCTCTGCAGATCAATAGCATCACCAAATACCGGTGTATAATCCACCTTAAAATCTCCTGTATGCACGACAGTTCCTGCCGGAGAGTAGATTGCCAGTGCGGAAGCATCCTGAATACTGTGGTTCGTCTTAATAAATTCAATACGGAACTTTCCCAGATTGATAGATTGCCCGTGACGTACCACCTTTCTTCTCGTACTGCGGAGCAGATTATGTTCCTTTAACTTATTTTCGATAATTCCCATTGTCAGTTTTGTCGTATAAATCGGCAGATTCAACTCTTTCAAAATGTAAGGCAATGCGCCGATATGATCCTCATGACCATGCGTAATTACAAAACCTTTTACTTTGTCAACATTGTCCTTTAAATAAGTCACATCCGGGATAACCAGATCAATTCCCAGCATGTCATCTTCCGGAAAGGCCAGACCGCAATCCACGACAATAATACTGTCTTCGTATTCAAAGGCAGTAATATTCATTCCAATCTGCTCTAATCCTCCCAATGGGATGATTCGCAGTTTTCCATTATAATCTTTTCTCAAAAATTCACACCTCCATCATGTTTTTATGTATTCTTTTTCTCTCTTTTAGGTTATATCTCTTCTGCTGTTCCCTACAGCAGTTATTTACCATGTCATATTTATTACATCTCTATATCAATGTCTTCCAGTAATTCCTCAAACACCTTGGACACTGCTTTAAGCTCTGTATCATCCTCAACGATCTCATATACACTGTCGCTGTCTTCCTTCGCACTTGTATCCTTCAAAATCAAACATTCTGCGTCATCTTCCTCTGAATCCGTAACCAGTATGTATGCAGAACCGTTAATTACTGTCTGCTCCAGTACATAAAATTCTGCTGTTTCGTTTGTATCCTCAAATGTAAACTGAATTTTCTCCATACTTATATTCCCCTTTTATGTCTATTCAGATTGAATCCAGATACCCCTGTAAAATAAATACCGCGGCTATCTTATCTATATACTTTTTCCGGTCTTCCCGGCGCACACCGCTTTCCATTAATGTACGTTCTGCTGCAATTGTGGTCAGACGCTCATCCCACATCACAACTTCCAGTCCGGTGCGGCGCTCAAGTATCTCTTTAAACTCCAGCGACTTCTCCGCACGTTCACCAATATCATTATTCATATGTTTCGGAAAACCAAGCACAATCCTTCCCACCTTGTATTCCCGGATCAGTTCTTCAATCCGGGCACAGGTACGGCGCAATTTGTTTTCTTCTTTACGTGTAATCGTCTCAATCCCCTGCGCAGTCACACCCAATGCATCACTGACCGCAACCCCCACAGTCTTGGTTCCGTAGTCTAATCCCATAATTCTCATACTAGTCACTCTCTTATCATTATTCCCAAGAGTTATACTGGATATACGACTTCAGAAGTTCTTCCACCAGTTCGTCCCGCTCCACCTTCATAATCAGGCTTCTTGCTCCATTATAACTGGTTACATATGTCGGATCCCCTGACATAATATATCCGACAATCTGATTCACCGGGTTGTATCCTTTTTCCTTCAGAGCCTTAAATACAATTTCCAGAATGTCCTTTGCAGAAATCTGCGGTCCTGGCTCTACCTGAAAAAACTGTGTATTACTTAAATCACTCATCTTTTATCCTCCAATCTATTTACTCTGTCTAGTCCTAAATAAATTCCTTTTCACAGAAAAATCTGTAAAAGTAACCCAAAATCCCTATCTATCATTCTAATATAAACCTGTACAAAATTCAATGCTGAATTTGTAAACAAATAGTATTTCTGTTACTATGCTAAACTATTGCCGCAAATGAGATTCCATCTATTTTACGACTGCCGACTACACACTTTACAAGTTTATTTTCCAGATTTTCCGCTGATTTGACTGCAACCTTAATATATTCTTTTGTATGGCCAATCCAGTATTCCTCTCCGGCAAAACAAATCTTTTCTTCTGCCAGAACCGTCACCTTCCGTCCCTGAAAAGCTTCTTCATAAGCACGTTGCTTCGCATGTCCCATTGCAATCATCACGGCACTTCTCTCTGTCTTTTTCCTCTCGGGTATCTGATTGTCCATCACAGCCGCCTTCGTGCCCTCTCTTCTGGAATATTTAAAAATATGTGTTTCATAAAAATTCACTTTATCCACAAATGCTCTGGATTCCTCAAATTCTTCTTCTGTCTCTCCCGGAAATCCGACAATTACATCTGTTGTCAGTGCCGGATTATCAAAATATTTGCGGAGCAGTACACATTTTTCATAATATTCATCTGAAGAATATCTGCGGTTCATGCGGCGGAGAGTTGCATCACACCCACTCTGCAAGGACAAATGAAAATGAGGGCACATTTTCGGCAAACCTGCAATTATTCTGGCAAACTCGTCCGTAATAATACGTGGTTCCAGTGAACCAAGACGAATCCGCTCAATACCCTCCACTTCATGAACTGCCAAAATCAGTTTCAGCAGGTCTGTTCCTTCCATATCAATTCCATAAGAACTCAGATGGATTCCTGTCAGTACCACTTCTTTATATCCATGAGCCGCCAAATCACTTACTTCTTCAATGACATTTTTCATACTCCGGCTGCGCACTCTCCCTCTTGCATAAGGAATAATACAATACGTGCAGAACTGATTACAGCCGTCCTGCACCTTGATGTAAGCACGGGTATGTTCTCCTGTCTTTGACAAATGCAGTTCTTCATACTCCTTCGTATGATTGATATCAATGACTGTTTTTATCTGTTCCTCCTGCTCCTTTGCAAATGTTCCTTCTGCTGCCAGAGATTCCTTTTGCTCTGTACTTTTATTTCCCCTGCCGTACTGCTCCAATATCCCGATCAAATCTTTCTTCTTGTTGTTACCGATTACGATATCAATACAAGAGTCCGCTTCCTCCTGCTGTGCCTGTACATAGCATCCCGCTGCAACCACAATGGCATTCGGATTCATTTTCCGGGCACGGTGCAGCATCTGCCGGGATTTCCGGTCAGCAATATTCGTTACGGTACACGTGTTAATAATATAAATATCCGCCCCTTCTTTAAAAGGAACAATCTCATACCCAGCCTGCTCTAGCATTTCCTGCATAGCTTCTGTTTCATATGCATTTACTTTGCACCCAAGATTGTGCAGCGCTACTTTTTTGCTCATAGATATTCTCCCTATTTTTTCCTGTCTCTTCCTTGACTTTTGCAATTGTTTCCCGTAGAATATTCATAGGGCATTTGCCCGACTAACTTAAACTTAAGCAAGGAGGACTATTGTAATGAAAACTGTACAGATTTCTTTAAATTCTATCGACAAGGTAAAATCATTTGTAAATGAAATTACAAAATATGATAATGATTTTGATTTAGTATCCGGCAGATACGTAATTGACGCCAAATCCATCATGGGGATTTTCAGCTTAGATCTCTCTAAGCCAATCGACCTCAACATCCATGCCGATGCCGACTTAGAAACTATTCTGTCTGCTCTTGATTCCTACATTATCAAATAATTAATTACATAGAGGCTGTCTCAATGAGGCAGCCTCTGTGATTTTTAATTTACAATCCACGCGCGAAGACTGCATTTACACGCAGTCTGTTTTTATTTGACTTTAATCACTTCTACCGTGTCAATTGCTTCCCGTACCAGTTCATCAATCTTCTCCGCCAAATTCAGCTCAGACTTCTCAATCCGCTCCAGATTCGGTTTTGTCACCGGATGCTTTGCAACAAAGATTGTACAGCAATCCTCAAAAGGCTGGATTGATGTCTCATAAGTATCAATCTGCTCAGAAATCGCTACAATATCACGCTTATCAAATCCAATCAGCGGACGGTATACCGGAAGTGTACAGACCGCATTAGTAGCAGCAAGACTCTGCATTGTCTGACTTGCCACCTGTCCAATGCTTTCTCCTGTAATCAGTCCGAGACAGCCGTCCTTTTTTGCAAAATATTCCGCAATTTTCATCATATAGCGGCGCATGATGATCGTCAGCTCTTCATGAGGACATTTCTCATAAATATAAAGCTGAATATCTGTAAAATTGACAACGTGAAGCTTGATCGGTCCTGCATATTTGGATACCTGTTTAGCCAGATCCACAACCTTTTCTTTTGCCCTTTCACTCGTATACGGCGGTGCATGGAAATAAGTTGCCTCCAGTTCCACACCACGTTTTGCTATCATATAACCTGCAACCGGACTGTCGATTCCGCCGGATAACAGAAGCATGGCACTTCCGTTTGTTCCTACCGGCATGCCGCCTGGTCCTGGAATTATCTCGGAATACAGGTAAATCTCTTCTCTTATTTCTACATTCAGACGAATATCCGGGTTGTGTACATCTACCTTCATCTCCGGATAAGTTTCCAGAATCACTTCTCCCAAATCACAATTGATCTCCATTGAAGTCTTTGGATAAGACTTCTTGCTTCTTCTTGCCTCTACCTTAAAAGTCTGGTTCTTATCCGGATACACTTTCTCCACATAAGCAATAACATCCTGTTTCAGATTCTCAAAACCTTTGTCTTCCAAACGGACCACAGGGCAGATGCCAACAATACCAAATACTCTCTTCAGACTTTCGATGGTTTCTTCATAATCATATTCTCCGCTGCAGTCCACATACACTCTTCCATAAGACTTGTGTACATAGAATTCTCCGTCTACATCTTTCAGGGCAAATCTCATCTGACGCACAAGAGCGTCTTCAAACAGATATCGATTCTTCCCCTTAATTCCAATCTCACCGTATTTAATCAAAAATGAATGAAATTTCATATGGTTGTATTCTCCTTCTCATCTGAGGTTCTGCTGTTTCCCCACTGTAACTAATGCCGGGTATATTTCCGAAGCATCGGAACACAATTATATAGTGTTTCCAGCGTATAGTCAATTTCTTCTTTGGTTGTAAATTCTGACATGCTAATCCGGATGGTCGCATCCAGATACTCACTCGCTGCACCGATTCCTTTGAGTACGCCGCTGATCGCTGGATGATTGGATGCACAGGCGGAACCGGAAGATACATAGATTCCTTTGTCTTCCAATGTATGAAGCAGTACTTCACTCCGTACGCCTGCAATTCCTACACTGATAATATGCGGTGCGCTGTTCTCATCTGTCATGCCGTGAACTGTTGTATTCTCCAGCTTTTCCAGACCTTTCAGAAAATGTGCTTTTAGTTCTCTCATCAGAGCAACCTTCATGTCCAAATCCTGATAAATCATTTTGGATGCCAGTCCCAAACCCGCAATTCCTGGTACGTTTTCCGTACCGGAACGAATATTTTTCTGCTGTCCTCCTCCGTAAGCAATCGGCGTGATCTTCACTTTATCACTGATATAAAGAAAACCTGTTCCTTTCGGTCCGTGAATCTTATGACCACTGGCAGACAGCATATCAATTCCAAGGCGCTTCGGATAAATATGATATTTCCCAAATCCCTGCACCGCATCCGAATGAAAAAGGATCTTCGGATTATACTGTTTTACTATTTTTGCGGTCTCTTCAATGGGCTGTACACTTCCAACCTCATTGTTGACATACATCGCAGATACCAAAATAGTCTCTTCACAGAGTGCTTCTTTCAAAGCATCCAGCTTCATCCTTCCGCTGGCATCTACCGGAAGATAAGTGATACGAAAACCTTCTTCCTCTTCCAAGTGACGCATCGTATTGAGAATCGCCGGATGTTCGATCGATGTCGTAATCAGATGGTTACCCGCACGCCGATTAGCTCTTGCAGCTCCGATCAGTGCAAGATTATCACTCTCCGTCCCGCCGGATGTAAAGAAAATTTCTTTTGCATTAACTTTTAATATCCTTGCGATATTTTCTTTGGAATCCTTGATATAACGTTCTGCCTCAACACCCTTTTTATGCATGGATGAGGGATTGCCATAATCCTTACACATCACTTTATAAACCAGTTCCCCAACCTCGGGATAGCACCGGGTGGTTGCTGAATTATCCAAATAAATCTCCATGATATCCTTCCTTTTATCACTACTTATTTACAGTATATGAATCTAAAATCTTACGCGTGTGTAACTATTCAGCCTTTCGGCTTCATAGTCACAGAATCTGCTCTATTTTAAATTCACCTTTATGAACTGTCGCTAAACCCTGATCTTCTGTTTCCTGAACACATTCCAGATGATACATCAAAACCGACAGCACGGCAAGCCCCGCCGTTTCTGTTCTTAAAATCCGTTTTCCCAGAGAAATCGACAAGGTTCCCTTTTCCTGTGCCAGGTCCACTTCTGCCTCTTCAAATCCACCCTCAGGACCAATAAAGATTCCAACAGACTGTCCCGGTAAAATTGCTTCCATCGCCTGTCTTGTCATTTCCATACCAATTGCTTTTTCATAAGGAATCAGACGTACATCCAATTCCTGCGCATATTCCAGAGCTTCCTCGTAAGTCATAACATCATGGACTTCCGGTACCATTGAGCGCCCGGATTGTTTTGCCGCGCCTTCCGCAATAGCATTCCACCGCTGCACTTTTTTTGCAGCCCTTTTCTCATCCAACTTCACAACCACCCGTTTTGTAACAACCGGAATAATCTCATAAGCCCCCAATTCTACAGCTTTCTGGATGATCATTTCCATCTTATCACTTTTCGGAAGTCCCTGAAAGAGATAGATTTTTGATGGCAGCTCAACTGCGTCTGCCTCCACATCTTCAATGCACAGACTCACACCTGCATCGGTAAATTCCTCCAACACGCACAAATATCGAAGTCCGTTTCCATCACTGATTTCAGCCCTTTCGCCCGGCTTCATTCGCAAGACATTCTTCATGTGGTTCACGTCTGACCCAGTAATCATCACTTTTCCATCTGCTATCTGAGACGGCTCTGCAAAAAAATGATGCATTGTTTATTTCCTTTCTAAGCGTTCTTTTTTGCTGTAACAGATACCCATTCGCCCTGATAAGTCACTTCCAAGACTTCCAGTCCAGCCTTCTTTACTGCTTCTACAACCATAGCTTCTTTATCATCAATAATTCCGCTTGTAATATAGACAGCCCCCGGCTTCATCTGATTGACAATAACCGGTGTCAGTTCCACAAGTACCGGAGCAAGAATATTTGCCACTACAATATCATATTTTTCATAACCGACCTTCTCCTGTACTGCTTTATCATCAATGATATTTCCAATCATAACTTCATACTTGTCTTTCGCGATTTCATTCACTCCCATGTTCTCATGGGTAGCGTCGATCGCACAGGGATCCAGATCTGTACCGACAGAATATGCTGCGCCAAACTTCAATGCCAGCATTCCTAAGATACCGCTTCCGCAGCCCACATCCAGAATCCTTGTATCCTGTGTAACAAACTTCCGAATCTGGCGGATACAGAGCTGGGTTGTCTCATGCATACCTGTACCAAATGCTGTACCCGGATCAATATGAATAACCATCTTATCGTTATCCTCCGGTTTTATATCTTCCCACGACGGAATAATCAAAATATCATCTACATAAAACTGATGGAAATACTGCTTCCAGTTGTTCACCCAGTCAATATCCTCCGTCTGAGATTCTTCAATGGTACACTCACCCAAATCCATGAATTCTGACATTTCTTCCAGTTCTCGCCTCACATTGGCAAGCAGAACATTCATCTCCTCCTTGTCCATCTCAGAATCCAGATAGAAACTTAAATATGCTACACCATCATCATCCTCAACTTCCGGAAGAATATCCACAAACATCTGCTCCTTATCCGCTGCAGTAAGCGGTACTTTGTCCTCAATCTGCACCCCTTCTACACCAAGGTCTGCAAGTATACTGCTAACAACATCTTCTGCTTCAGTTGTTGTTTTCAGCCGAAACCGATTCCATTTCATAGTCACTATTTCCTTTCTTATATATACTCATCTACATCTTTTATCACAGGTATTTGTTTACAAAATATCCAGATCATCCAGCGTTCCCTTCCTGCTCTCCCGCCCAGAAGACGGCTTTTGTCTCACTTGATTTCCCAGCTGATAATCCAGTTCCCTGGCTTCTCCTGTTTCTCCTGTTCTTCCAAAAGTTTCCCTCGCATATCCGCCCGCCGTGCAGCCACCGTTTTTGCAGCAAGTTCTCCCCGGTCGTTCATTGTGAACTTCTCCGCTCTTTCCTCCTGTCTTACGACAGAGATAAATTTCCCCGATCTCCATTGCCTTGTCCAAAGCTTTGCACATGTCGTAAATGGTAAGAAGTGCCACACTCACACCTGTCAGCGCCTCCATCTCCACTCCGGTTTTGCCAGTCACTTTCACAGTACAATAGCAATAAACCGCACTCTCTTCCGGCACCATCTCAAAGTTCACCCGGCACTTTGTAATCGGTAAAATGTGACACATAGGAATCAATTCTGATGTCCGTTTTGCCCCCATAATTCCGGCAGTTGTCGCTACTCCGAGCACATCCCCCTTGCCGATCGTTCCTGCTGAAATGGCGTCAAATACCTGACGGCTGACTGTAATTTTTCCGGCAGCCGTTGCCTCACGTACAGTATCCGCCTTGTCAGTCACATCCACCATCACCGCTTTTCCGTTTTCATCAAAATGCGTCAGTTCCATGATACATTTCCCTCGCTTCTTCACTATTATTCTTATAGATTCTATTTCTCCATTACACGTTCTTACCGACTTTGCAGTAAATGTAAAGTCCCATGCTGAACTGTTACATAATATACTATGTCTTTTTTATTATAGAGGGAAATGTATTATTTTACAATAATGGCTTTCTATTTGATAATGCATTCTCAATTAATTTATGATAAAATGATTACATAATATATAATATCACCGTATATAAACATCACAAGAACAGGATGGAAACAAAATGAATAAATACAGAAAAATTTTATCTTTATTTATATTAACTTTCGTTCTATCAACAATGTCTGCCCGGATTAATGTAACTGCGGCAGCTCCCACTGCTGCCGGTCTGCCCGGAAGCACTTTCGATGATGTAACCGAGGACGCATGGTATACCTCTTACATTGGATATGTTTTAAAC
The DNA here is from genome assembly GCF_943193195.1 of Mediterraneibacter agrestimuris. GTDB lineage: Bacteria > Bacillota > Clostridia > Lachnospirales > Lachnospiraceae > Schaedlerella > Schaedlerella agrestimuris. The sequence continues at coordinate 38,076 of NZ_CALPDG010000021.1, forward strand.
AAAGGGATCATGACAGGAACGGGAGATAACCAGTTTGCTCCCGGTGAAACTATTTGCCGTGCACAGTTTGCAACTATCCTGTACCGTATGTCCGGCAGCCAGCCTATAGAATACAGTTCCAGATTCCCAGATGTTTCAGACAACAATTTTTATACAACTCCTGTTCTCTGGGCAGCACAGGAGGATGTAAAAATCATTACAGGATATGAGAATGGAACCTTTGGTCCAAATGACGCAATTACACGGGAGCAGCTTGCAGCTATGCTTTTCCGTTATGCGAATTATTTAAATCTGGATACTACAGCTACTGCTGATCTCAACAGCTATCCTGATGCTTCCTCGGTCACAGACTTTGCAAAGGAAGCTATGTCTTGGGCAGTGGGTGTTGGAATCATTACCGGAGATAACGGAATGCTGAATCCTCAGGGAAATTCTGCCCGTGCAGTATGTGCCGCAATGATTCAGCGTTTCTGTGAAAATCTTTTTCCAGAAGAACTTCCCAACGTAGAAATGAGTGCTTCCTGTGAGAATATTTTCCTCACTCCAAACGAGCTGGAAGACGGCACTTTCTGGGTTAAGCTCTCCGGCGTTGCCACAACCCACGGGGTTCAGAAAATCTCTGTCGCTATATGGTGTGATGAGGATCAGAATGATATCGGATATTATTATGCCGATTACCAGCCGGATGGTTCCTATGGTTTCTCTGCGAATGTAGGAAACCACCGTTTCCATTTCGGCATCTATCACGCAGCAGCCTATGTACTTATGGATAACGGTGTCCGTTTATATGCCGGCAGCAGTTCCGGTCAGATCAACGGAACACATGCCGTTTCCATGCGCCAGACTGTCCAAGGCTATTCCAGCGATACAGATTATCTCCTCGTAGTAGATACAACCGCTTGCAAAACCGGCGTATTCTTCAAAAACGGAAACACATGGGATTATATGTACTATTGGCTCTGTGCCCCCGGAGCGCCGGACACACCTACCATAACAGGAGTCTTTACCGTCACCCCGCTCAAAATGAATGGTTTTTATTCTTTCGGCTCTCAGCAATATTATGCTACACAGTTTTACGGAGACTATCTGTTCCATAGCACAACTTATAATTCAGACGGATCCGTACAAGATGACCGTGTAGGGATGCAATTGTCTCATGGCTGTGTCCGTCTGGAAACCAATAATGCGAAGTGGATCTATGACAACATTCCTGCCGGAACAACCGTTGTCATTTACTAATCACACACTTCCTCAGCATCCACAGACAGATCAGATTCGGAATCGTCATCAGGGAATTGAATAAATCCGACATTCCCCACACTGCCTGTAATGGAAGAACTGTTCCTCCAAATACAAAGCATATGTACAGCACTTTATATAGAGAACGTCCCCGTCCTTTACCAAGATACTGCACCGCACATTCTCCATAATAGCTCCAGCCGATGATTGTTGCAAAAGCAAACAGCACCAGTGACACCGACAGCATTTCACTTCCCCAAAACGGCAGATTGGAAAATGCCAAAAAGCAGAGTCGGTCTTCTGCCGCACTCTGGTATAATTCCGGTTCTTTTAACATACAGCTCACAATTGCTATACCGGTAACTGCGCACATAACAACCGTATCCCAGAATACCCCTGTCATTGATACAAGGCTCTGGCGGTACGGTGATTCTGTACGAGCCGCAGCCGCTGAAATCGGAATGGAACCCAGTCCTGCTTCGCTTGTAAATAGCCCTCGTGAAATTCCGATACGCAGTCCGGTCATCACTGCCGTTCCGACAACGCCGCCCACAACAGACCTTGAAGAAAACGCAGAACTCACAATGACTCTCACCGTCTCAAAGAAAACATCCCGGTTCATCCAAATCAGGAAAAAGCATCCTCCCAGGAAAAAAACACTCATAAAAGGAACAAGACAAGTACACACCTTTGTAATCTGTTCTGCCCCACCCAGAATCACAACCCCGGACAGAAATGCAAGACATATGCCAATAAAGCCGGGGGAAATCTGCAAATGTTCTTCTATCGCCGATGCAATGGAATGAGATTGCACACTGCTGCCCATTCCGAAGGACACCAGTACTGCCGCTAAAGCAAAGAGCACCGCTGCACTTTTCTGATGCAAGACATGTTCCATCACATACATCGGACCACCCACATAGGTACCATCTGCATTCCGGATCCGAAACTTCACAGCCAAAAAACATTCTGCATAACAGGTTGCGATTCCGAATACTCCCGTCACCCAGCACCAAAATATCGCTCCCGGACCGCCAATGGCAATTGCCGTAGAAATCCCAATGATATTCCCTGTTCCGATGGTTGCCGCAAGCGCCGTTGCCAGTGCAGAAAAGGGTGAAATATTTCCCTCACCCTGTCCTTTCTTTGAAAAGCTCATATAAATCCCCTGGGGAATCTTTTTCTGAATAAACCGCAGGCGGATCGTAAAATATAAGTGGGTTGCAAAAAGTGCAAGCAGCATCGGAAGTCCCCACAAAGCCTCCTGAATTGCACGGATACATGAAATCAGCATATGTAACTCACAGAAATATGTCATTATTTAATATATATGAATAGCCTTTTTATTTCATGTATCACTTTCCTTTAAAGGTTGCTACTTTTCCTCTGATCCTTTTACGCTGTGCTTTCAATCGCCACATACTCCGTATGCGTCGATTGACGGCTCGCGCCGTATATAAATCTTCAAAAAGAGTCTCAGAAAAATGCATGCACTTTTCTGAGACTCTTTTTTCGATTTATGCACAGCTTGTAGCTTTTTCAAACTGTGAATTATACAGTTCTGCGTAGAATCCATTTTTTGCGATGAGTTCATCGTGACTGCCTTGCTCGATAATGTCTCCGTCTTTCATTACTAAGATAATGTCCGCATCCCGGATTGTGGATAAGCGGTGAGCGATAACGAAACTGGTTCGTCCTTTCATCAGTGTATCCATTGCTTTTTGTATCTGAATCTCGGTTCTGGTATCAACGGAGCTTGTTGCTTCGTCGAGGATCAAGATTTTCGGATCTGCAAGGATCGCTCTGGCAATTGTCAGGAGCTGCTTTTGTCCCTGAGATACGTTACTTGCTTCTTCGTTCAGTTCCATATCGTAGCCTCCCGGCAGTGTCTGCACAAAACGGTGTACTCTGGCTGCTTTTGCTGCTTCAATAACTTCTTCGTCTGTCGCGTCTAGTTTACCGTACTTGATATTGTCTCTGATGCTTCCGTGGAAGAGCCATGTGTCCTGCAGCACCATACCAAACATCTGACGCAGCTCGCTTCGATTGAAGTCTTTGACATTGTGTCCGTCTATCAGAATCGCTCCGTCATTGACATCATAGAAACGCATTAATAATTTGATCATTGTTGTCTTTCCCGCTCCGGTCGGACCAACAATTGCTATTTTCTGTCCTTCTTTTATCTTGGCTGAGAAATCATTAACAATTATTTTGTCTTCATTATATCCGAAATGTACATGATCAAATTCTACATTTCCCTGAAGTCCTTCTACCGATACCGGATTTAGAACCGTTACATCTTCTTCCTTCTCATCTAAGAACTCAAACACACGCTCAGACGCTGCAGCCGTGGACTGGAGCATATTTGCCACCTGCGCCACCTGTTGGATCGGCTGTGTAAAATTTCTTACATACTGGATAAAGGACTGGATATCGCCGACCTCGATCGTCTTTCTGATTGCAAGAAATCCACCCAGAATTGCTACCCCTACATATCCCAGATTACCGACAAACTGCATAACCGGCATCATCATACCTGAAAAGAACTGAGATTTCCATGCAGAATCGTACAGCTGGTCATTCGTCTCCTCGAAGGTTTTAATCATATCTTCTTCTTTATTAAATGCTTTGACAATATTATGACCGCCATAGACCTCTTCCACCTGTCCGTTGACATTTCCCAGATATTCCTGCTGTCCTCGGAAATATTTCTGCGAGTGTTTCATGACAACTGAAATCAGCGTAATAGAAATCGGCAGAATCAAAAGAGCTACCAGTGTCATCAGTGGGCTGATGGACAGCATCATTATAAGCACGCCGATGATCGTTGTCACAGAAGTAATCAGCTGTGTTGCGCTCTGATTCAGGCTGTGCCCCAGCGTATCCACATCATTGGTCACTCTGGAAAGCACCTCACCGTATGTCTTTGTATCAAAATAGCTCATCGGCATCCGATTGATCTTTTCAGAAATCTCTTTTCTCAGACGATATGTCGTTTTCTGGGACACCCCTGTCATAATAAGTCCCTGTATAAAGGAAAGTACTGCGCTGACAACATACAGCCCCAATGTAAACAAAAGAATCTGACCAATCTTTCCAAAGTCCATTCCCGATCCGCCGGATACTTTGCTGACTAGACCGTTAAATATCTCTGTCGTCGCCTTACCGAGTATTTTAGGTCCTACGATATTAAAAACAGTTCCTCCGACAGCGAAGATAGCAACGAATATCATCTGAATCTTAAATGCACCCATATACCGGATCAATTTACCCATGGTTCCTTTAAAATCTTTAGCCTTCTCTCCGGCGCCCATTCCGTGTCCGTGACCGCCCATCGGTCCCCGCCTTGGCGTATGTTTTTCACTCATTGCCATCTGCCTCCTTTCTGTTTTCATTTCCCATTTGTTCTGCTTCCTTAAGCCCTGCATCTAATTCCGCTTCAGACAACTGGGATTCCGCGATCTGACGATATACCTCACAGTTCGTAAGCAGTTCATGATGGGTTCCGATTCCGGCAACCTCACCATCATCCAATACGATAATCTGCTCTGCGTGAAGAATCGTACTGATCCTTTGTGCCACGATCAGCACGGTACTGTCAGCAGTCTGCTTTTTCAGTGCGCTCCGAAGCGCCACATCTGTCTTGTAATCCAACGCGGAAAAGCTGTCATCAAAGATAAAGATATCAGGGTGTTTTGCTATCGCACGGGCAATAGACAAACGCTGTTTTTGTCCTCCGGATACATTGGTTCCTCCCTGCGCAATTGAACTTTCATATTTTTTCTTCTTTGTTTCAATAAATTCTGCTGCCTGCGCAATCTCCGCCGCCTCTTTCATTTCTTCCTCTGATCCATCTGCATTTCCAAACATAATATTGGAAGCAATATTTCCAGAGAACAGTACTCCTTTCTGCGGTACATATCCCAACTTATCACGCAGTTCATGCTGGACAACATGACGGATATCAATTCCGTCCAGAGTAATGGCTCCATCTGTCACATCATAAAATCTCGGAATCAGATTGACCAGCGTAGATTTTCCGCTTCCGGTACTTCCAATGATCGCTGTTGTCTCACCCGGTTTTGCTTCAAATGTAATATCATGCAGCACATCTTCGTCTGCTCCCGGATAACGGAAAGACACATGCTCAAATCTCAGCACTCCGGCTGCATTTTCTGGAAGTACTTTCGGCTGCTTCGGATCGTGGATCAATGTTTCGCTTGTCAGCACCTCATCCACACGCTCCGCAGCCACAGCCGCTCTCGGAAGCATAATAGAAATCATACAAATCATCAGGAAACTCATAATAATCTGCATCGTATACTGTATAAACGCCATCATGTCCCCGACCTGCATCTGACCATCATTGATACCATTTGCGCCGACCCAGATAATCAATACAGAAATACCATTCATAATCACCATCATAACCGGCATCATAAATGTCATGGCACGGTTAACAAACAGATTCGTTCGTGTCAGATCACGGTTTGCTATATCGAACCGCTCTTCCTCATGTTTCTCTGTACTGAAAGCACGGATTACCTGCAATCCTGTCAATATCTCTCTTGTAACAAGATTCAGCCTGTCAACCAGCTGCTGCATGATCTTGAATTTCGGCATTGCCACAACAAACAAAGTCAGTACCACAAGACCGATCAGCACAACCGCCAGTCCAATGATCCATGACATAGAGACATTTGTGTGGAATACTTTATAAATACCGCCGATTGCCATAATCGGGGCATATAAAACGATACGAAGCAGCATTACCATCAGCATCTGTATCTGCTGGATATCATTGGTACTGCGGGTAATCAGTGACGCCGTAGAGAAATGGTCAAACTCATTGTTAGAGAATCCGACTACCTTACGGAATACATTGCTTCGCAAATCCCGTCCGGCAGACGCCGCCACTCTGGATGCAAAGAATCCAACCAGCACACTTGCCATCATCCCCAGAAATGCAAGTGCGATCATTTTTCCGCCCGTATTCAAAATGTATTGAATCTGAATGGAATCAACATCCATATTCAAATTCTCATAGACCGTCTTTACATAACTGATAGCAGCCTGCTCCACGATCATATCCGGCATCTCGCTCATCTGCCTGCGAATCTCATCTACAAGCATCTGTACTTGTTCTTCCGGCATTATTTGCAGAATCTGGAACATATCCATCTCTTCTATGTTCATTTGCGGCTGTGCTTCCTGTGCATCACCATCTTGAAGCTGCTGCATCTGCGCCAGTTGTTCAGGCGTCATTTCTTCTTGAAGCTGCTGTATTTGCGCCAGTTGTTCAGGCGTCATACTTTCTGGAGACTGCTGCATCGCTGCCTCCGCCTGTGCTTTCTGCGCCTCCGCAAATTGTTCCTTCATCTGCTCTTCTATCTTCTGAGTTTCTTCACTGCCTGATGAAAATCCCTGTGTCAGAAGCATTGGAAGTCCCAGAATATCAGACAGCTCTTCCAGCAGCATCTCGTCCTCTTCCGCGCCTTCTTTTAAAACAAAAGCTGTCTTATCATATGTGTTTTCATCCAGCACATATGCATTGGTCACCGTCTGTCTGTCGCCTTCATCGGTCACAAACAGCAGTACCCTGTTCATGTCTTCTTCCGCAATTGCCCGGGGAACCGTTTCATCAATTCCCCCCTGCTGGATTCCCACATTGACAATGTCAGATGTGTAAGACGGAAGTGACAGATCGCAGTATGCCTGAACAAACAGTACGGCAAAAATCAGCAGTACAGTCTTCCAGTACATACCCAGATACTTAAATAATTTTCTCATAATGTCTTTCCTTTCTGTCTTTTATTATTTATGTTTATCTAAAATTTGATGTGTGCTTTGAAAAAGTCCGGTTCTTTTCCCGCTGCAAGATTCTCCCTGACCTGAAGGAGCAGACGCTTAAATAACATCTTTTCTTCCATATTCAGTCCCTTAAATATATGTTTCTCCATCTGCTCTGTCACTTCTTTGATATACCGCAGATATTCTCTGCTCTTATCTGTCAGGATCAACCGGAGAATACGCTGGTCTGCCGTATCCGGCTTCCGCACAATATACCCCATCTTCTCCATTTTCTGGATAGACGTTGTAATGGATGACGGCGTCAGATCCAACTTTGCTGCAAGCTCCCGCTGAGACAGTTCCCCTTCCATGCTTAACACAACAAGGATTCCCGCCTGCCAAGGTTTCAGATCACAGGTTTCAAACGCCTGCTTCGCATAACATTCACTTAAATGTGCGATCTGACTTAGTATCCCCATCATAGGCATATCTTCAAACTTCAATTCCATGTCTTTCTCTTCCCTTTCGTCTTTCTTTTCTCTCATCCATCCTCATTTAATTAGTTAGACATCTAACGGTTATTTTATTCATATCCACTTAAAAAGTCAATATCCCATCTTAAAATTCACCTTTTTTTCATAATTATTACCAATTTTTAATTAGATATCTAATCAAATAAAGAATGTGTAAAATCGGCTGCTTAACAATACAAACGACTCTACACATTTATTATAAATACTTTCTATTTTTATGTCTCTCTACTCTTCCTCTTCCCGATTCAAGACCGTAATGCTTCCCGGTCTTTTCATCGTTCGGACATTGATCCCATTCACCTCAATATGGTCGTCTACTGCGATCACAAGGCACTGACGACCGTCAATCTCTCTTGTTTCAATTAAATCTGCACGATCCGGGTTCACCTTGATAACGATGTCCGGTGTCTCGATATTGAACTTCTTAGTTTCTGTTATATTCGCCGCTATCAGAGAAGCCTTCTCTCCTGCCGCCGCTTCAAAAACCTGTTCAAAGGATTCCATCTTCTCCGCTGATACTCCGCTGTTTTCAAATACCTTCTTCATATCTGTCTTATCCAGCATCAGCGGCTCCGGCTCTTCTTTGTGTTCTTCGATCAAATCGTTCAATGTCTCATGGATATTACGAACAGTCTCATAATCGCCATCTTCTCCAAGAGTATCCTCGATGATCATCTGAAATGTTTCCTTCTGTGTGTCCGCAGACATCGGCATATTCGCCCCAAGAAGCTGGTCGATCAGCTCCGGCTGCAGATCTCCTGATTTCTTCGTATAATACAAAGCGCCGTGGATATCCATATTGCGGTCTGTAAATGCCGGGAACAAAAATCCCTTATCCGGCATATCTACAAGCCAGTCACGCACTCTGTCCTTAATCCGGTTATCATCCGAATAATAGCATAATCCCGCTTTTGACAGAGATACCGGGCAGATGCTGCACAACAGATATTCATAAACTGTATCAGATGCATCATACATCTCCAGATCATCAGATGCTTTGCCCGGAACATCGTACATTGCGTGAATCAGTATTATATAGTAATTTTCGTCATATATGTAGTTCTCAATTACCTTGTTGTAGAACTCTTCCAGAAGCATATCATCTTCCAGCTTACTGTTGCGCAGCTTTAATAAAAATTCCTGCGTGCCGCCCGGCATTTCCTGCTCCAGCGGAAACTCCATATTCAGCAGATTACGTCCCAGACTTCCCGACAACGTCTTCTTAAAAATGTCGAAATATTTAAATGCTTCTTCCTCCGGCAGCGAAAGAAATGCATCCCTGAACTGCATTTTCTTATTCTTCTCATGATCCACATAGCAGCCGCAGATTCTTGTAATTGCACAGTTAGCCGGTGAAAACTGTTTCCTGATTTCCAGTACTTCCTTCTTATTCATTTATCTTCCCTCTTTCATTCTTTTTTCATCCATGTGTGTTTCTGTTGTAAAATAATATAACACATTCTTATCTATTTTACATCGGATTATACGGATAAAAAAGAATTGATTTCTTTTATTTTCTATGCTAAAATTTCTCGGTCACTGTTTAACCTACGGTGTTCACAGTAACATTTCTCGAATGTCTATATATGAAAGGATATTTCCATGAACAATATAAAAAGTACATTTTTCAAATATGTATCTGCCAACATCCTCGGAATGATCGGTCTGTCCTGCTACATCCTGGCAGATACCTTTTTCATCGCCCGCGGCATCGGCGCTGATGGACTGACCGCACTGAATCTTGCAATCCCCATTTATAGTTTTATGAACGGTTTGGGACTGATGACTGGTATGGGCGGTGCAACCCGTTATTCTATTTCTAAGGGAACCTCAGACACAACCGTCAGAAAACAAATTTTTACACATGCATTTTGTTTTGCGCTTTTTTTATCTTCCATCTTCTTATTTCTGGGAGCAACTACAGCAGAGCCGCTTTCCCGGCTGATGGGAGCGGATGCCGATACGCTTGGACTGACAACTGATTATTTACGGATTCTGATGGTTTTCGCACCCTTTTTCATGTGCAATAACCTGTTGATCTGCTTTGTCAGGAACGACGGGGCGCCGCAGCTCTCTATGCTGGCAATGTTGACCGGAAGCTTTGCTAATATTGTCATGGACTACGTTCTTATATTTCCATTTGGTATGGGAATGACAGGCGCCGCATTGGCAACCGCTGCTTCTCCTGTTATAAGTATGTTTGTACTCTCCGCTCACTTTATCCGTAAGCAGAATCAGTTCCGTCTCTGCCGTATCCGCCCGTCTCTGCGGCGGATCACAGACATCTGCGCCCTTGGTTCTTCCTCCCTGATCGTAGAAATTTCCTCTGGCGTAGTCATGCTGATCTTCAACCTGCTGATTCTGGGGATCAGTGGCAACATCGGCGTGGCAGCATACGGAGTCATTGCCAATATCGCACTTGTTCTTACCTCCATGTACACAGGTATTTCACAAGGTGTACAGCCAGTTATCAGCCAGTGCTTCGGCAGACATGAATACGGAAATATCCGCAAAGTTCTCCGTTACGCATTTACTACCTCAACGGTACTTGCAGCCCTATCCTACCTGATTACCTTTATCTGGGCTGGACCGATCGTCTCTGCCTTTAACAAAGATAACGATCCAGTGCTGAATGCAATCGCAGTAAATGGAATGCACATTTATTTTACAGCATTCGTTTTCATAGGAATCAACATTATCACCGCTACCTTTTTAAGCTCCACAGATAACCCGGGGGATGCTTTTTTCGTCTCTGTTTTCCGCGGATTCCTGCTGGTTATTCCGATGGCATTTTTGTTATCATTTTTGTTTGGGATCAACGGAATCTGGATTACCCTTCCATTCACCGAACTGCTTGTAGCTCTTCCGGCAGTGTACTTTATCCGAAAAACTTTAAAGAAGATGCCTTTATAACAGTAACATTTACTTATCTCTATGCAGTTCACATCCAACAGACGCCGTCTGCGCCGGTCCATCTAAAAGCCTGCCCTTGTAATCATATCGGGAACCATGACAGGGGCAGTCCCAGCTCTTCTCACTCTGATTCCATGCAAGCTGACATCCGAGATGAGGACATTTCACAGAAACAAGAAAAATCTCCCCGTCCTCTGCTTTGTATACCCCGGCTTTTTGCCCCTGATATTCGATAACGCCTCCTGTTCCCAGCCGAATGTCTTCCAGTTTCTCCTTCGGAAATGTCAATTTCTCTTTTGTAAGATTAATAACCGCATACTTTCCTTCTTCCAGAAATGTTTTCGCAGACGCCAGTATATTGACTCTCTGCGGAGAGAATACATCAGCATAATCATTCTTCCGTCCACACATCAAATCGGTCAGTACCATAGCAGCAGCCATAGAGGACGTCATTCCCCACTTTTGAAATCCAGTTGCCGCGAACCACCCTTCTGTCCGCCGTCCAAATTGTCCTATATAAGGGATTCCATCCAACGGCATACAGTCTTGAGCTGACCATTGATATGCAGCCTTTGCATGTGGGAAGTATTTCTCTACTTTGTGATGCAGATAATCATAAGGATTCCCCTGCTCCCCATCTCCGGTGCGGTGACCGCCGCCCCCGAACAATAACACATTTCCTGACTGCCTGAAAGACAGTGCATCTGCATCCACTCCCAGATACATCCCTGAAAGAGGAATTACATTTGTCAGACCCAGCACGTAGCTCCGTTCCTGATGCATCCGGAGAAAATAGTATCCTGGCCGAAGCACAAAAGGATAATGTCCTGCAAAAACAATCTGCTCTGCCCGTACATTTCCCCGGTCTGTTACAAGTAAATGCGGCTCTGCCCGAAGTACCTTTGTCTGTTCATACACCTTCACCTGTTCCGCCATCTTCTGTAAAAACTTCAATGGATGGAAGCTTGCCTGTCCTTTTAATTTCAATGCAGCTTCTACAGGAAAAGGCAGCTCTGTCCTGTATGTCAATTCCACAGGCAGTCCGAGACTTTCCGCCGCCCTGTACTCCTGCCGGAGCAGTCTGGCGTCCTTTACCGTATACAAATATGCCTCCCTCTCGGCCCACTCACATTCAATTCCATACTTTTGGATCAATATCCGGTATCTCTCGATCGCTTCCTGATTGGCATCTGCGTATTGCTGTGCCTGTTCTTTCCCAACATTTGCCAGTAATTTATTATAAATCAATCCATGCTGTGATGTTACTTTGGCAGTCGTGTTCCCTGTCTGTCCGCTCCCGATCCGTTCTGCTTCCAGTACGATGCATTTTCTGCCCGCCTGCTCCAGAAAGTGGGCTGTCAATATTCCCGCCAGACCGCCGCCGATAACCGCAACATCGGTTTTTATATCTCCGTTTAATGCTGCATATTCAGGAAATACAGTTGTATCCCTCCAAAGTGATGTTTGTTTAATGCTCTCCACGTTTATTTCTCCTTCCATATACTGACCCACGGCCGTACAGCAAAGTACACAATTCAAATATAACAGCAGTTTACAATGTACTATTCTATAGCATGCTCTAAAATTGTTAAAATTATCAGTATTCTTTATAGGACTTACTTTCATATTTCTCGTAATTTTGTTGCAACTATATAAATTTATATCAGTTTTTTTGTGCATTTTCACTGTTGCGAGAGTAAACATACATCTTATATAATAAAGTCGTTCATCTATGAACACACTATTCTTAAAGGAGGATATTGACATGAAAAAATATGTATGTGAGCCATGCGGCTATGTGTATGATCCCGAAGTCGGCGATCCAGATAACGGTATTGAACCGGGAACAGCTTTTGAAGACTTGCCGGAAGACTGGGTATGCCCGCTGTGCGGAATGGGTAAGGATGAATTCGCTGAGGAAGCGTAATTCCACAGTTTAGCTCTGAGATAAAAAAATCGGTCAGGATATCTGTTAGCAAATATATCCTGACCGGTCTTTTATTTACACTATATTATGATGTAAAGTGTTGAATCAGATAGCATGCAATATTTGTTTTGCATGTTCTACACGTTCTTTTGTAGGTGGCTCTATTCCCCTAAGCGGATAATCATATCCCAATTCTTTCCATTTATATTCCCCGAGCGTATGATAAGGAAGAACTTCCACTCTCTCTACGTTTCCAAGTCCTTCAATAAATTCATGAAGCTTTTCAAGCGCTGTATCTTCATCGCTTCGTTCTGGAACAAGTACGTGGCGAATCCATACTGGCTTGTGAAGCTCATCCAGATATTTTGCCATATCCAGAATATTCTCATTTGTCCATCCTGTCAGCACTTTATGCTTTTCGTCATCAATATGCTTAATGTCCAGCATCACAAGGTCTGTATACTTCATCAGCTCCTGTATCTTCTCAAAGAAAGGCTCTTCTCTTGTAAACGGATTACCGCTCGTATCCAGTGTTGTATGGATTCCCTGTTCTTTTGCCTTACGGAATAATTCCATCAGAAAATCAATCTGCAAAAGTGGTTCGCCTCCGCTTACTGTTATTCCGCCCTGCTCCCCCCAGTAAGTTTGGTAACGCAGAGCTGTCTTAACCAGTTCATCCGCCGTATATGGCGTTCCCTTTGGCATATCCCACGTATCCGGGTTATGACAGAACTGGCAGCGCATGGCACAGCCTGTCAGGAAAATCACATAACGCACTCCGGGTCCGTCTACAGACCCGAAGCTTTCCAAAGAATGTACATATCCTTTTAATTCTTTTTTTTCTTCCATCAATTACATTGCCTCATGGCAGGTTCTTGCAATAACATCCATCTGCTGTTCACGTGTCAGGTCAATGAACTTAACAGCATATCCGGATACACGGATCGTGAAGTTAGCGTACTCCGGTTTCTCCGGATGCTCCATTGCATCGATCAGTTTGTCTGTACCGAATACATTGACATTCAAATGGTGCGCTCCCTGATGGAAATATCCATCCATCACACGTGCAAGGTTAGCCTTACGCTCATCGTCATTGTGTCCCAGTGCACCCGGGCTGATTGTCTGTGTATTGGAAATACCATCCAGAGCCAACTCGTACGGTAATTTTGCTACGGAATTCAGTGAAGCAAGAAGACCGTTCATCTCTGCGCCGTAAGACGGATTTGCTCCCGGCGAAAGCGGCTCGCCTGCTTTTCTTCCATCTGGCAGAGAACCTGTTGCCTTACCGTATACCACATTAGATGTAATTGTCAGGATAGATGTTGTCGGCTCGGAGTCTCTGTATGTGTGACATTTGCTCAATTTGTGCATAAATGTCTTCAACAGCCAGATTGCAATATCATCTGCACGGTCATCATCATTACCGTATCTTGGGAAATCTCCTTCAACCTCAAAGTCTGTTGCGATTCCATCCTCATCACGTATTACCTTTACCTTAGCATACTTAATTGCGCTCAGGGAATCAATAACGTGTGAGAATCCTGCAATACCTGTTGCAAATGTACGTCTTACATCTGTATCGATCAGAGCCATCTCTGCTGCTTCATAGTAATATTTATCATGCATATAGTGAATCATATTCAATGTATCTACATACAGCTTGGACAGCCATTCCATCATTGCATCATAACGTTCCATCACTTCATTGAAATCCAGATATTCAGAAGTAATCGGTCTGTAAGCAGGTCCTACCTGTACCTTTGTCTTTTCATCAATGCCGCCATTGATCGCATACAACAGACATTTTGCAAGATTTGCACGAGCTCCAAAGAACTGAATCTCCTTACCAGTCTGAGTTGCAGATACACAGCAGCAGATGCTATAGTCATCGCCCCATACCGGACGCATAACATCATCATTCTCATACTGTACAGAGCTTGTCTTAACAGAAATGAGAGATGTATATTTCTTAAAGTTCTCCGGAAGTCTCTCGGAATACAAAACAGTCAGGTTCGGCTCCGGCGCCGGTCCCATGTTCTCCAATGTATGAAGGAAACGGTAATCATTCTTTGTAACCATAGAACGTCCATCCTGACCCAGACCGCCCATCTCCAGAGTTGCCCATACCGGATCTCCTGAGAACAACTCATTATAAGAAGGAATACGCGCAAACTTCACCATACGGAATTTCATAACAATATGGTCAATTAACTCCTGAGCCTCCTTCTCTGTCAGAATACCGTTTTTCATATCTCTTTCAATGTAAATATCAAGAAATGTAGAGATACGTCCAACGCTCATGGCTGCACCATTCTGTGTCTTAATTGCAGCAAGGTATCCGAAATACAGCCACTGTACTGCTTCTCTTGCATCCTTAGCCGGCTGAGAAATGTCATATCCGTATACCTTTGCCATTTCTTTCATTTCACCCAGTGCACGGATCTGGTCTGCAATCTCTTCACGAAGACGGAAATCTGTTCCCTTCATGCCATGTCTTGCATAGCGCTCGAAATCGTACTGCTTCTTCTCAATCAGAAAATCAATACCATACAAAGCGATACGTCGGTAATCACCTACGATACGCCCGCGCCCATATGTATCCGGAAGTCCTGTGATGATCTTATTATGACGTGCTGTCTTCATCTCTGGTGTATAGATATCAAATACACCTTGATTATGTGTCTTATGATATTTTGTGAAAATCTCTTTCAGATTTTCACTTGGCTCATAACCGTAAGTTGTACAAGCCTTCACAGCCATATTGATACCGCCGTACGGCATAAATGCTCTCTTCAGCGGTTTATCTGTCTGAAGACCGACAACCTTCTCCAAATCCTTCATGCTCTCATCAATATATCCCGGACCGTATGCTGTCAGACCGGAAACAACTTCTGTTTCCATATCCAGCACACCGCCCTTTGCACGCTCCTCTTTCTGCAATTCCTGAAGTCTGCCCCAAAGCTTATCTGTTGCTTCTGTTGGCTCCTCCAGAAATGACTCATCTCCGTCATACGGAGTGTAGTTTTCCTGAATAAAGTCGCGGACGTCTACAGAGTTTCTCCAGTTTTTTCCGGCAAATCCTGCCCACTGTTCAAACTGTGCCATTTTACAGTAACCTCCTCTGGTCTAATTCTATTGTTTCTTTTTTACGGGCTTAAGTATATCATCTGGTTAAAAAAATCACAATATATAATTTTCTATTTTGGTTCTTGTACCTCTTTTTATACAATTCTTTTGTTTTTTATAATATTTACTTATAAATCTACTTTTCTTTTTGTGATATATAGTATAATCCTTGCCGACCCAATACAAAATGTGGTATGATTCAGCTATGTTTTATAAGAATTCTTACAAAGGAGCTTTACTTATGAATATCAGAAAAACTACCCTCGATGACTTGGATGTGATATTGAAACTATACGAGAATGCCCGCAGCTTTATGGCACGTAACGGCAATCCAACTCAGTGGAGTACAAACTATCCTCCGGTTACTATGCTGGAACAGGATATCATAGATGGACACAGTTATGTATGCGTGGAAGACGGACGCATCATCGCAACCTTCTATTTCCGTGCCGGTAAGGATGATACTTATGCCCGGATTTATGAGGGAGAATGGCTGAACGACAGACCTTATGGGGCAGTACACCGCATTACTTCTGACGGCAGTGTCAAAGGAACTGCATCCTTCTGTATCAATTGGGCGCTTTCCCAGTGCGGCAACCTCAAAATTGACACCCACCGGGATAATAAGGTAATGCAGCATTTACTGGAAAAGAACGGATTTACTTACTGTGGGATTATTTATATTGACGATGGGACAGACCGTCTTGCCTACCAGAAAAGTCACTCTTAATCTTCAACATCCAAATATAAACAATCAGTGTCTTCATTTTGTTGCACAAAACATTACAATGAACCTTCTAAAACAAGAAAGTGTGTACAGCAAACGCTGACACACTTTCTTAGGTCTCATTTTCACTTGGCAAAAGTCATTCATCTGTTTCTTTGCACTTTAGCTGTAAATGCTTAATTTTTTCTGACTCTTACTTTGATTTTTCCTGTATTCCCCAGAAGACTTTCTCAGCCGTAATCGGCAGTTCACGTATTCTCACACCGACCGCATTGCTGACTGCATTTGCAATCGCCGGAGATGGTGTGTTGATTACGATTTCTCCGATGGACTTCGCTCCAAACGGTCCTGTCGGCTCGTAACTGCTCTCGAAATCAACACGGATATTTCCCACATCCAGACGTGTCGGAATCTTATACTGCATAAAGGAATTGCTGTAATTCTTACCCTTCTCGTTATATACCACATCCTCGTAGAGCGCCATACCGATTCCCTGGGCAATGCCGCCTTCTGCCTGTACTCTCGCCAGATTCGGATTCACCAGAGTTCCGCAGTCAACAACTGCCACATAGTCCATAAGTTCTACTTCACCGGTCTCTTTATCCACTTCCACCTCTGCCATACCAACCATGAACGGCGGTGGGGAAATCGGTGAGGAAAATGCCTCGCTGGCACTTAATGCATCCTCATTATTACACATCACATTGTTTCCGATTTCTGCACGGCTAATAGACTCGCCTGTTTTCAGATTCGTCACTTTTTCACCGTCAAACTCTACATCCTCTGCATCACAGCCAAGGTATTTTGCTCCCTTGGCGCTGATCTTCTCACGCAATATCTCACAGGTCTTTACCACTGCCATGCCTGTTACATATGTGGTACTAGATGCATAAGACCCACAATCATACGGGGAAACATCCGTATCCACACCATGTACTACGATTTCATCCATACTACAGTCCAGACATTCTGCTGCAATCTGACTTAAAATTGTATCGCATCCCGTTCCCATATCCGTTGCGCCAACCATTAATGTATAGAAACCGTCATCATTGACTTTGATCGACACAGATGCGGTATCCAATGCTGAAATTCCAGAACCCTGCATCGTCATTGCCACACCGATTCCACGAACCTTTCCATTTCCGCAATCCTTTGCCGGATATTTCTCTTCCCAGCCAATCATTTCTTTCGCTTTCGCCAGACAGCGATCCAACGCACAGCTATTATTTATTTCATTATAATAAGCTGGCATGATCTGTCCTTCCTTGAGCAGATTCATCTCCCGCAGCTTCACCGGATCCATACCCATCTTTTCAGCAAGCTCTGTCACCGCAGATTCTACCGCAAAACACCCCTGTGTAGCTCCATAGCCACGATATGCGCCCGCTGACATGGTATTTGTATAAACAACGTCATATACAAAACGAAATGCCTCCGCTTTGCCATACAGTGGAATCGATTTGTGACCGGACAACCCAACTGTTGTTGGTCCGTGTTCTCCAAAAGCGCCTGTGTTGGATAATGTATAGACGTCAATCGCCTTGATGATACCTTCCTTATTTGCACCTATGCGCACATGCACTTCCATTTCATGACGCGGGGAAGATGCAATCATGGACTCTTCTCTTGTAAATATCATTTTTGCCGGCTTTCCCGTCATCCATGTAACAAATGCGGGATACATTTCCATCACGGCTGTCTGTTTTGCCCCAAAACCGCCCCCGATCCGCGGCTTGATCACACGCACCTTAGACTTCGGAATATCCAGTGCAGTTGCCAGAATTCTTCTCACATGGAACGGAACCTGTGTGGAAGAAACAATATTCAGCCTCCCATATGTATCTTTATAGGAATATGCACGGAAGGTTTCCATCATTGCCTGCTGGTTGGCTTTGGTATGGTACACCTCGTCTACTATATAATCGCAGGATGCCAGAACCGCCTCCACATCTCCTTCCTCGCACTCTTCATGCGCACAGAGATTTCTCTGATTGTCAGCGCCTACCGGAAACAGACTCTTCCAATTATCTTCCGGATGTATCAAAATCGTGTTGTCCTTTGCCTGATGAAAATCCAAAACAGGTTCCAATACTTCGTATTTCACCTTTATCAGCTTTAGTGCTTTCTTTACCGCTTCTTCATTTTCCCCCGCTACGATCGCAACCGGATCTCCTACAAAACGCACTCTCTTGTCCAATATCAGACGGTCATAGGGACTCGGTTCAGGGTAAGTTTGTCCTGCCAGCGTAAACCGCTTATCCGGACAGTCCTTATATGTAAAAATCGCCTCAATCCCCGGTACAGCTTTCGCCCGGTTCAGATTGATATCCTCAATCAGCGCATGTGCGTGAGGACTTCTCAGCACTTTTACTACCAGACAGCCAGACGGCGCCAGATCATTGACATATACTCCCTTTCCAGTCACAAGCGCTTTATAATCCACTTTCGGTACTCCCCGATTGATATACCTCATGCCTGTACCTCCTCTCCCGCTGCCTGAAACTGCATCCGCTTTGCTTTCATATATTTCTGGATCGCACGAAGCTGTCCCATATATCCGGTGCAGCGGCAGAGATTGCCCGCCAGATATTCTTTCATCTCGCCAATCGTCGGATTATCCAGTTCACGAACCATTGCTAATACACTCATGATAAATCCCGGTGAGCAGAAACCGCACTGTTCTGCTCCTTCCTCCGCCAGAAATCTGCCAAATTCTGCCGCCTCTTCCTGTAAACCCTCCAATGTGGTCACTTCCTGACCATCTACACCTGCCGCCAGTACAGAACATGACAGCCGTGTCTTGTTGTTGATCCACACCGTACACAGTCCACAGTTCGTTGTCTCACAGCCGCACTTAACACTGACACAGCCAAGTTTACGCAGAACATCCAGCAAAATACTGTCGCCGGCTACTTCTGCTGCCACTTGCTTTCCATTTAACCGAAACTGTATTTCCATCTATCGTCCCTCCGTAATGATTGATTCCATGGCGCGCATAACCAGTACTTGCGCCAGATGCTTCCGATATCTTGAACTGGCACGCATATTGGAGCCATACCGGAAGCCGTCCGCAACTTCCTTTGCATACGCTTCAAGCTGTTCTTTCGTTGTTTCCGCCGAAATGCGCCACTCCTTCTCGATGAGAGCCGCATGCATTGGTCTTGCCCCAATTGAAAAATACCAGCATTCTTTTCCATGTACCTCTCCGGTCACTACCGCACAGGTCAGCACAGGAAAATCCGTCTTTGTCCGGCGGACAGAGAGATAGCGCACTTTTCTCGGATTCTTTCTTATAATAATGGACAGAAGAATGTCCTTGTCCTTCTTTCTTTCAATAAATTCTCTGAGCCGGACCGTTCCTCCGTCATACAACTCCACAAAAGTATCCATTGCCAGCAGGCAGGTCAGTACATCGGAAAAACCATATCTTCCATAAATGCTTCCGCCTACTGTCGCCTGATTCCGAAACTGTACCCCTACGATATGCCGCACTGCCTCTGCCAGTGCATCCCCACAGTATGCTTTAATTTCCTCACTCTGTTCCAACTGACGTAAGGTACACATTGCCCCGATTTTAATCACATGATCCGTTTCTTCAATCTGATCCAGTCCCAGGCCAGACAGATCGATCATCGTCTTAACATTGGCATTCCCCAGACGCAGCCACATCATGCCGCCCATTACACGGCTGTTTCTTGCCTGATTCAGTTCATAGGCCTCTTCTAACGTCTTCGCTTTTACATAATTTTGAATCGTAAGCAAAATAGAGCTCCTCCTGTTTTATCATTTGTTGTGCCGAATAGTTACTGTTATATCCTTTTTAAGCATATCATAACACCAAAAAAATATGTTGGCAACAAAAGAAAAAGCTTAGAAACACTTGATGTACAAAGTTTCTAAGCTTTTTTCAGCAGGGGATGAGAGAATCGAACTCCCACCAAAGGTTTTGGAGACCCCTATCATACCATTTGACCAATCCCCTATAATGTTACCGAACATCAATTATTATATCCGTAACATCTTCTTTTGTCAAGAAATTTTTACAAATAACCTTATCTATAACCTTAAATGTCTTAATACAATTGACCGCCATTTTTATCTACAAGGACTTTCCAAGGACTTATAGCTATGCTATAATCTTTTTGCTATATTGATGTCATCGACATCAAAAACATGCAAAAGAGGAGTATTATCTACTATTATGGAAACTTTGAAACCTATGTTATTTACGACACTCAAGAACTACAGCCGTGCGCAGTTCATCAAAGACATCACTGCCGGAATCATCGTAGCAATCATCGCACTTCCACTGTCCATCGCTCTTGCGCTTGCCTCAGGCGTTGGTCCAGAAGCAGGTATCTTTACAGCAATCGTTGCAGGATTTTTCGCCTCTGCCCTTGGTGGAAGCACAGTGCAGATTTCCGGTCCTACTGCGGCATTTGCAACCATCGTTGCCGGAATCGTCGCTGCCGATGGCATTGACGGTCTGATCGTTTCTACTATCCTGGCAGGTATCTTCCTGATCGTAATGGGACTGTGTCACTTCGGAAGCTTGATTAAATTTATCCCGTTTACAATTACTACTGGATTTACCTCTGGTATTGCAGTTACGATCGTCATTGGACAGCTTAAAGACTTTTTCGGTCTTACCTATCCAGAAGGTGTAAGCCCAATTGAAACGTTAGAAAAACTGGAAGTCTTTTTCCAGAATCTTACTACTATAAATATAGATGCCTTGATCGTAGGCGGAGTCAGCCTTGCAATCCTGCTTCTCTCCCCAATGGTCTTCAAAAAGATTCCAGGTTCACTTCTAGCGGTGATCGGCGGTATCTTAATGGTAAAATTCCTGCCTCTAAAGGCAAATACGATCGGAGACCTCTATACGATCAGCAATAGCCTTCCATCCTTTAAGCTTCCAGAACTGAATCTGGAACTACTGCAGGCGGCTGTACCAAACGCATTTACCATCGCTATTCTGGCTGCAATCGAGTCACTGCTTTCCTGTGTTGTTGCAGACGGTATGACGGGCAGCAAACACCGCTCAGACATGGAGCTTGTTGCGCAGGGTGCAGGTAACGTAGCTTCTGCATTATTTGGCGGAATCCCCGCTACCGGCGCAATCGCAAGAACAGCGGCTAACATCAAAAATGGCGGACGCACCCCAATCGCAGGTATGGTTCACTCTGTCACGCTGGTCATCGTCCTCGTAATATTAATGCCTTACGCAGGACTGATTCCAATGCCAACCATTGCCGCCATCCTCTTCGTAGTCGCTTATAATATGTGTCAGTGGCGCGTATTTGTCCGTCAGTTAAAAACATCTACCAAGAGCGACATTGCCGTTCTTTTGATTACTTTTGTACTGACCATCGCCTTCGACCTGGTCATTGCAATTGAGGTCGGTATGATATTAGCCTGTCTGCTCTTTATCAAACGTATGAGCGATGAGACTCAGGTACGCGGCTGGACTTATGTCGACCATGACAGTGCAAAAATGAAGGAGCATTTACAGGAACTCCCGATCCAGATCCGCGTATATGAAATTACAGGACCACTGTTCTTCGGCGCGGCAGACGCCATTGAGCGTATCATCGTCAAGGAATTCACTGCCTGTCTGGTACTGCGTATGCGAAGCGTTCCCGCCCTCGACAGTACCGCATTAAACGCCCTGACGGATCTCGTAAACTTCTGCAAGAGCAGGAATATCACTGTGGTATTCTCTCATGTAAACCAACAGCCGATGAAGGTGATGAGACATTCTAAATTTACAGAGATCGTCGGTGAAGAAAACTTCTGTCCAAACATCACGGCAGCCTTGAAACGTGCGGAAGAAGTAATAAAAACTGGTAAGTAATACATCCAACAAAGGGGCTGTCTGGAAATGGCAGATTTACTACAATATATACTGGAGTTTATTCAGACTCATAACCGCATATTGTATGTGAAGTCTATTTTCCGACTGCCCCTTTTCCTATTGTCTGAACCACATTTGTGAGTCTGCCTTTATCATACTCTGCCTCCGCTGATTTGCTCCATCTTCCCATCTTTTTCTTTGAGTATAAGTTCATACATTGTAATTGATAACTATGTTTTCACAATTCATACAACTCTAAACGGAGATGCGTAATGCAGTTTCTTTTATTTCCCATCAAAAAAATGGCAGATGCTTTTAAGCACCTGCCATATCACACTTACTATTCATTTTTAATGATCCCGCCGCCCGGCTCTGTCCTGCTGTTTAGACACTCATTTACAAAAGACCAAATTCCTGCATTGCTTTCTTAAGAACTGCCTCGTGCTGCGGTTCAATCTCTGTCAATGGCCCCCGAAGCGGTCCGCACCCTTTTCCCATCAGATTCATCGCCGCCTTTACCGGAATCGGATTCACTTCACAGAACAACGCATCACACAACGGCAATGCCTTCAGCTGCATCTGACAACTGCCTTCGGTATCTCCGCTCAAATACTTGTATACCATATCATGAACATAAGTCGGCGCGATATTAGACAATACAGAGATAACGCCAATACCTCCGAGAGACAAAAGCGGCACAACCTGATCGTCATTTCCAGAATACATATCAATGTTACCGTCACACAGATGCATAATCTTTGCCACTGTACTGATGTCCCCTGAAGCTTCTTTGATACCAACAACATATTCTGTATCTTTCACCAGCTTTGCAATGGTTTCCGGCTGCAGACTACATCCAGTACGGCTTGGTACATTGTAGAGAATCGCCGGTATCTTTGCTTCATCAGTAATCTTTGTATAGTGTGCAATCAATCCATTCTGTGTCGCTTTGTTATAGTAAGGAGTCACAAGAAGTATTCCCTCTGCTCCTGCCTCAGCTGCTTCCTTGGACATCTGCACGGCTGTCGCTGTACAATTAGAACCGGTTCCCGCAATCACCGGAACTCTATGGTTCACACGTTCAATCGTAAAACGGATAACATCCATGTGCTCTTCCTCTGACATAGTTGCAGACTCACCTGTTGTTCCGCAAATAATAATAGAATCCGTCTGTCCACTGATCTGCTCTTCCAGAATCTCTTCCAATTTCTCATAATTTACTTCTAAATTATTCTTCATCGGTGTAACAATTGCTACACCTGCACCCTTAAAAATAGCCACTGTTATTCACGTTCCTTTTCCTATATTTATTCATAAAAAGGATAACATCGAACAAGGTGCATTGTCAAGAAAGTTATCACTTCTTTTCTGCATCCTCGTAACAGTTCAGCCTTTCGGCTGCACTGTTACTCAAAACAGTCCACCGGACTGTTTTATCGCATGCTTGGCAACTG
>NZ_CALPDG010000022.1 GCF_943193195.1 Mediterraneibacter agrestimuris
CGAATTGGTAAGCTTGCTTACAACAAGACGTTTTTTGTAGGATTTGTATATGGCGTTCTGCCATAAGCGAGAATTTGTGCTGCATCACAGCGTATAGGCGGTGAAACCGCCAATTCGAGCTGTTATGGCTGAACTGTTACTCTGTACAGTACATGCAGACCTGAACGAACAGCGTCAAAAGAGCCGGAAACACTCCTGCTTCCGGCTCCTCTTCCATTCATTATTCTGCGCTTGGTTTCTCAAGCTGTGCGATTGCACCCTTCTGCATTGGAATACGGCAGTTCTTATTGTTGCCAAACTCAACGATTACATCTTCATCTGTGATATCAATGATCACACCGTAGAAACCGCTTGTTGTCAGAACTGTATCGCCAACTTCCATTGTGGAAAGCATAGCCTGAATTCTCTTCTGCTCTTTTTTCTGCGGACGCATCAGTAAAAACCACATACCTACGAGAATTACTACATAAATCAGAATCAGACTAAACATGCTCGCGCCTCCGCCCGAAGCTAATACACCATACATATTGTTTCCTCCTAACTTTTGCTTAAAGCCAAACATAACTGTCCCGCCAGACATCTGTCGGACAGCCACAAGCAATGCTACAATTATACACAAAATCTCTTATATCTTCAATAGATTTTTGTTTTTTTCTGTCTAATTTACGAGATTTTAATAATCTTTTTCTGCGACCACCAGCTATCTCCTCTATTTTACTTCCTGCCGAGCACGCCTTCCAATTTTATTCGCTTATATTCTTCGTAGTTTCCCGCATCGATGGCTTCTCTGATTTCTTCCATCATCGTATTATAGAAATACAGATTATGTAGAACACAAAGACGCATTCCAAGCATTTCCTTTGCTTTTAGCAAATGCCGGATATAGGCTCTGCTATAGCTTCTGCATGCCGGACACTGACACCCCTCCTCAATCGGTCTGTCATCCAGTTCATACTTCGCATTGAACAGATTCAATTTACCATGATTGGTATACACATGTCCGTGTCTACCATTTCTAGTAGGATATACACAATCAAAAAAGTCAACTCCTCTGTCTACACCCTCTAAAATATTTGCCGGGGTTCCCACTCCCATCAGATACGTTGGTTTATTCTCCGGCAGCACCGGAACTACAGCTTCCAGAATCCGGTACATCTCTTCATGACTCTCTCCTACCGCCAGTCCGCCGACTGCATAACCGTCCAGACCAAGCTCTGCAATCTTCTTTGCATGCTCTACACGGATATCTTCATAGATACCTCCCTGATTGATTCCAAAAAGCATCTGATTGGGATTGATGGTATCTGGCAGACTGTTAAGACGGGCCATCTCGTCTTTGCACCGTTTCAGCCATCTTGTTGTTCTTGCCACGGACTGCTCCATGTAAGCCCTGTCTGCCACACTGGACGGGCACTCGTCAAATGCCATGGCAATCGTTGATGCCAGATTCGACTGAATCTGCATACTTTCTTCCGGCCCCATAAATATCTTCTTACCGTCAATATGGGAGTGAAAATGCACCCCCTCTTCTTTGATCTTCCTCAGCCCCGCAAGAGAAAACACCTGAAATCCGCCGGAATCCGTCAAGATCGGTTTGTCCCAGTTCATGAATTTATGGAGACCTCCCAATTGTTTGATAACTTTATCCCCCGGACGGACATGCAGATGATAAGTATTCGATAATTCCACCTGCGTCTTAATTCCCCTCAGGTCATCAGTAGAAACAGCTCCTTTGATCACTGCCGCAGTTCCTACATTCATAAATACCGGTGTTTCGATTGTTCCATGGACTGTATGCAGCCGTCCCCGCTTTGCCATCCCGTCTTTTTTTATTAATTCGTACATCCTATCCTCTTTCTAAAGGGGACAGTCCTATAAGACTGTCCCCGTAACAGTTCAGCCTTCGGCTTCCTGTTACAGGCATCAAGCCATGCAAAACCACTTCGTGGTGGCTTGATGCATCTCTACCTATACGTTATTTCACGGACTTTGCAGCAAGTGCAAACTCCTGGGCTGAACTGTTACACTGCCCCCACTTCTATCTTACTTATTCCTTGCTTTTGTTATTAATAATGTACAACCGCTGGAGTTCCCATCGGAAGCATACTATAGAGTAAAGCTGCCTGATCATACGGCATATTGATACATCCATGTGAACCAAGTCCATCTGCATATAAAGTACCGCCAAACGCAGGCTGCCACGTAGCGTCATGGAATCCAATCCCGCTCCATGTGATCCGCATCCAGTAAGCAACCGGTGTCTCATATTCCGGTTCTCCGGTCTCAGGATCAGTTTCTCCAACCAGCGTCTTGTTCTGCTGCATCTCTTTCACAAACCAGACGCCTGGTACAGTTTCCCTTGCAGGAATCGGCACGCCTGTTACAACATCTGTTTCCATTGCAACTGCACCGTCTACAATAAACCACATATGCTGTGCAGATAGGTCTACTTCCAAATAGGTACTTCCCCAATCCTGCGGACCGTGAGAAGCAGCAATTCCGCCATTGTAATAAGCAGGCTCCTTTGTTACAACTTCTCCGTTCTTGATACTGTTTGTCAAAGCTATAAATTCAGTATCTTCATCAATAGACCAGCCATAATCACCGCCGGAAACGGTTGTAGTCTTGCCCCATGGTGAAGTGATTTCTCTTGTTCCCCCCATAGTATCATACCTGTCACCAAACTGTGTCAGCCATTCTCTCACACCATTCTCATTAAAAGTAACCTGCATATTCTCATCTGCTGTCAGCCATGTAGAAATCAACTCCTTATCCACCACTACATTTTCATCCATTGTATAGGTAATACTGGCTCTTAAGTACTGATTCATATCGTCACATGCTTTTTTTACCTCTGCAGAATCGGCAGTATACTTTGGAAGTGCGTAGCATCCTTCTTCTTCCATATCCAGTTCTGGTTTGAAACCAGAAATATATTCATGAATCTTTTTCCGAAGAACATCTTTTTCTACTGCCGTACCCAGCACTTCCGGTTCTACCACATATTGCATGCCGTCATATCTGGGGTATGCATTAGTTGCTGGAATCTGTTCTGCATTAACAGCCTGCAGATTCTCAATCTTTTCATTCAACGCTGCTTCATCATATCCTACGTCAATAGTCACTTCTGTAGAATTCTCTACAAAAAAAGCAATCGGCCACAAAAATGCATTCTGATTCTTTAATGCATTCTCTATATCACTGTTTTCTTTATATCTCAGAGAAATATCACTCCCTACGATCTTGTCCGTTTTATTATCCTTTTCCTGAATCGTAAGTGTATACCCTTTCACCTGCTCTTTCATGTAATTTTCTACATCGGAAGCAGATTTGCCAGAAAATTTATGCCCGTTAATTTCCGTATTTATGTAGAAATGACTCATAAAAAACACAGAAACCCCAATATATACCGCTGCAAAAACACCAAGAATACTCCCTGCAATTATTGCCGCTTTCTTCCAGCCATTTTTATTCTTCGGAATATCATCCACCTCTTCCCCCTCCGAATCATAATCTCCATCCAAATATTCCTCTTCGGAATCATATTCTTCATCTGAATCTTTCTCTTCGGAATCGTACACTTCATCCAAATAGTCTTCTTCGGAATCGTACTCTTCATCTGCATCTTCCTCTTCGGAATCGTACTCTTCATCTGCATCTTCCTCTTCGGAATCATACTCTTCATTTACGTCTTCCTCTTCAGAATCATATTCTTCATCTAAATATTCTTCTTCGGAATCGTAATCATCATCAAGATAAATGACCTCTTCAAATTGCCTTTCGGGCTTAATTTTGTTCTTACGAATCTTTTCCCTTTTGCTCATTTAGTATTACTCCCTCTAAAATTACTCAACATCTAGACAACATTATATTATGTATTTATCAAATTGTACAGCAAAATTCCTTATTTTAAATAAAAATTAAGATTGCATATATTTTTTCTCTCTTATATAATAATAACATCTATGCTAAGAAACATTTTATAAGAACAAATTCATCTGATTTACATTTCAGCGACAGAAAGAAGGCATAAAAATATGAGTGGTTCATCATTTGGTAAAATATTTCGCATTACAACATGGGGAGAATCCCACGGTGCAGCAATCGGGGTGGTCATTGACGGGTGTCCCGCAGGGCTTTCTCTTAGCGCATCCGATATTCAGGCTTTTTTAGACCGCAGAAAGCCCGGACAGAATAAATACACAACAAAACGTCAGGAAAGCGATCTGGTTGAAATCTTGTCTGGAACCTTCGACGGAAAAACCACTGGTACACCGATTTCTCTTCTTGTCAGAAATCAAGACCAGCGTTCCAAAGACTATGGAAATATTGCTTCCGTATACCGCCCCGGACATGCAGATTACACTTTCGATTCCAAGTATGGATTTCGTGACTACAGAGGAGGCGGACGTTCCTCCGGACGTGAAACTATCGGACGTGTCGCAGCAGGCGCCGTTGCTTCTCTCATTTTAAATGAACTGGGAATTTCTCTTCTTGCATTTACCAAGGCAGTGGGACCTGTTGTAGTAGATGAAACTGAATATTGTTTTGACGAGATTTCAGAAAATCCATTCAATATGCCAAGTAACGCGCGTGCCGAAGAAGCTTCTGCATATTTAGATACATTGATAGAACATTTGGATTCTGCAGGTGGAATCATAGAATGTATCGTTAAAGGCATGCCAGCCGGAATCGGCGAACCGGTTTTTGACAAATTAGACTCCCTGCTTTCTCAGTCTGTTGTTTCTATAGGTGCTGTCAAAGCCATAGAATTCGGCTCAGGCTTCAAAGCTGCCGCTTCTAACGGCAGCCGGAACAACGATGCATTTTCTATAGGTGAAAACAGCAATATCTGCAAAGAAACGAATCATGCGGGCGGTATCCTTGGCGGTATGAGCGATGGTTCTGATCTGATACTCCGGGCTTATGTAAAACCTACCCCTTCGATCGCACAGCCGCAAAAAACAGTTACAACAGAAGGTAAAGAAACAGAACTCATAATCAAAGGACGGCACGACCCGATCATCGCGCCAAGAGCAGTAGTGGTTGTGGAGTCTATGATTGCGATCGTACTGACAGACCTGCTGCTGCAAAATATGAGCAGCCGTCTTGATTCGGTTAAGAGTTTTTATAAGAAATAAATGGAAAAATAAAATCAGCGCCAGTAGGTATCTCACGAGTATGCCTTAAGATACTACTGTCGCTGATTAATAAAATGATCTGAAATGATAATTTCCTATTCTGCTTTTAATTCTTTCCACAATTCATTTTCCAGTTCAACGACCTCCGGCTCCTGCTGTACGCAAACCTCACAATTCTCAGTTGCATTCTCTGTCGGTACCAGTGTCTCATCTGCACGTTCTTCCTCAGATAAAGCCTCGATCACAGCATCATTCGGCGTAGAATAATAAATATACTCAAAATTCATCTGTGCAATATCCTCTCTGCACAGGAAGTCCAAAAACTGCATTGCCATTTCCAGATTCTTGCAGTTCTTAGTCACTCCCCATGAATCCAGCCATACCTGAGAGCCTTCTTTCGGTACAACATACTCCAGATCCGGATTGTACTCCTTTCCCAGATATGCTTCTCCCGAATACACAAGAGCCAGTGCTGCATTACCGGCAACAACTTCATCGCGTGCTTCATCAACAAGATATGCCTGTACATCTGCTTTCTGTTTTTCCAACAATTCATATGCCTGACGAATTTCATTTTCATCATTCGTATTCAAAGAAAAGCCAAGCGCTTTTAATGCCACAGAGAGTGTATCACGCATGCTGTTCTGCATAATGATTTCTCCTGAATAGCTTCCGTCAAACAGCACACCCCAACTGTCAACCGGATCGTTTACTTTGGTTTTATCATAAAGAATCCCTACGGTTCCCCAAAAATAAGGAACTGTATATTGATTATCCGGATCAAATGCTTCAGAAAACTCCCAGTATTTATCCCCGATATTTTCGGCATTTTCCATGGAATCAATATCGATTTCCTGAAGTTCGCCTTCCTTGATCAGCTTTTCAAGCATATAATCCGTTGAGCAAAGCAGATCATACTCTATGGCTCCCGCCTTATATTTTGTGTACATTTCTTCTGGTGTCAAAGCCTCTTCATACTTTACTTCAATTCCTGTTTCTTCAAAAAACATATCCAAAACAGCCGGATCTAAATACTCTCCGTAATTAAATACAGTCAGGCTCCCTTTTTTTTCCTGAGCGCCGCTGCAGCCGGTTGTGCAAATCCCCATGCAAAGCGCCAGTAAAAGAACAACGCCCACCACTCTCTTTTTCATGATCATCTTCTCTCCTTTACTGTCTTTTTCTTTCTCTGCGGCAGATAGTTAGCCGCCAATAAAATCACAAATACAAACGCGAAGATCAGTGTTGACAATGCATACATTTCCGGTTTGATTCCCTTACGGATTTCTCCGTAGATCATGGTGGACAATGTATTCACACCCGGCCCTTTTGTAAAATAAGTAATTACAAAATCATCCATGGACATTGTAAATGCCATAAAAAACCCGGAAACGATCCCGCCTGCCAGCTGCGGCAGGAGAACCTTAAAAAATCCATACACCGGACCCGCACCCAAATCCCTTGCGGCCTCATACAAACTCACATTCATCTGCCGTATCTTCGGCATGACACTTAAAATTACATAAGGAATATTAAATGTAATATGCGCCAGCAGAACACTTCCGAATCCCAGCGGAATAAAATGTACAAACCAGAGCATCAGGGCGATACCTGTCACAATGTCCGCATTTACCATCGGAATGTTGGTAAATACCATCACAAGCTGATAATTTTTCTCCCGCATTGCATGGATTCCCAATGCCCCAAGGACTCCGATAACCGTTGCGATCAGAGCCGATAACAATGCCACAATCAACGTTGTAGACAACGCTTCCCCGATCTGACGATTGGAAAACAAACGGCTGTACCAGTTCAATGTAAATCCGCCCCATACAACCCTCGAACGTGAGCTGTTAAAGGAAAGCACGATCAGCACCGCGATCGGAGCATATAAAAACAATATGATCAAGCCAAGATAAAACCGGCTGATCCAGTCTTTGATTCTTTCTACCATATTGCCGAACCCTTTCCTTCCACATCATGTTTCATTGTAAACGCCATGCTGATCAATACAAAGATCATCAGCGACACAGACAACCCGGAACCAAGATTCCAGTTCATATTCTTCGTAAACTCCTGCTCGATGATATTTCCTACAAGCTGGAGTTTACCGCCGCCTAAGATATCAGACACAACGAAAGAGGTCATAGACGGCACAAATACCATCACGATCCCACTCAGCAGCCCCGGTATGGACAGCGGCAGAATGATCTTACGGAAGATCGTCAGTCCTCCTGCCCCCAAATCCTTCGCAGCCTCAATGATATCCTCATCAATCTCTGCAACCGCATTGAAAATCGGCAGCACCATATAAGGCAGATAGTCATAAACCATACCGATCATAATTGCCGTGCCTGTATTGGCAATAGCCAGAGGTTCCAGTCCCAATCCTTTTAATACAAAATTCAGTATTCCGTTTTTGGACAGAATCATCTGCCATGCAAGCACACGTAATATAAAATTCATCCACATGGGCAAAATCAATATAAACAAGGCAAATCCCTGTTTTCCTAAATTCAGCCGGCGCATTGCAAGTACCAATGGATAAGAAAGCAGAATACAGACCAGCGTACTTCCGACCGCTATTTCCAGTGAAAATACAAGCGCTCTTAAATGTACCGGATCCAAAATCGCCGTAATTTGTGAAAATGTAAATCCACCGTCTGGATTTGTCAATGCATATCGGAAAATCACGATCATCGGAATTACTGTGAAACCAATGATCCAGACAATGTATGGAGAAGACAGCCAGCTTCTCTTATTGATGCTCTTTAGTTTATTCATCCTCTTTTACGACCTCCGCGTCTTTGGAATGCGGTTTATGCATGATCTGAATGTTATCCGGAAGAATCCTCAGACCAACCATACTTCCAATCTGAGCCGGATTGACGCTCTGTACTGTCCATTCATATTGATCCACACGTACTTTAATCTCATAATAAGCACCCTTAAATATGATGGAAACAACCAATCCCTTTAAATAGCCCGCCTCTTCCTTCACAATAACTAAATCTTCAGGACGAATGACCACGTCCACCAGCTCATTTCTGGCAAATCCCGTATCCACACAAGGAATATCTGCATTCTGAATCTGTACAAGACAGTCCTCTTTCATAATCCCGTCGATGATATTACTATCCCCGATAAAATCAGCTACAAACGCATTCTGCGGCTCATCATAAATGCTTTTGGAAGTTCCCATCTGCTGAATGATCCCCTGATTCATAACAATGATCCGGTCAGACATTGTCAGCGCTTCTTCCTGATCATGAGTCACATAGACAAACGTAATACCGACTTCCTGTTTGATCTTGATCAGTTCCCGTTGCATACTGTGACGCAGTTTTAAATCCAACGCACCAAGGGGCTCATCAAGGAGCAAAATCTTCGGTTCATTTACAATTGCCCGGGCAATCGCCACACGCTGCTGCTGTCCTCCGCTCAAAACAGTCGGGGACTGATTTCCGTAACCTTCCATATTAACCAGCTTTAGTGCATATTCAATCTTATCCTTGATATACTGCTGGCTTTTCTTTTTTAATTTCAGACCAAAAGCGATGTTCTCCGCAACAGTCATATGTGGAAACAATGAATACTTCTGAAATACAGTATTAACATTTCTCTTATCCGGAGAAAGCCCTGTAATATCCTTACCCTCAAATAGAACTCTTCCTTCATCCGGCTTTACAAATCCACCGATAATACGAAGTGTTGTAGACTTACCGCAGCCCGATGGACCAAGTAATGTAATGAACTCATTGCGCTGAATTTCCAGGCTCAGATTATCAATAACTTTCTCCCCATCAAAAGATTTGCTGATGGAATCCAGTTCCAAAATCATGTCTTTCATCCTTTTCCTCCTTAAAAACTTGGCGGGGTGCTGATCCACAGAATGGAGGACACCTTTTTACAAGCTGAACTTATCTTATGTTTACGGTCAGCAGGAAAGATAAAAGAATCCCCCTTTCTTACCGTATATTTTTCCTTTCCATAATGCAAAAAAATTTCCCCATCCAGTACATATCCGAATTCTTCTCCTTCGTGAGGCTTATCCTCTGGCATAGACTGCCCCGGCTGGAGCTGAACAAGAATCGGTTCCAGACTGCGGCTTTGCGCTGTTGCTATCAGCCACTTAATACTGTTTCCATCCTCGTCTTCTTTTTCAAAATAATCTTCTTTCTGGTATACAATCTGTAGATCATCTTTCTCATGGAAGAAATCCGACAGATTTGTACCCAGACATTCTACAATATCAAGCAGCGTAGACACGGATGGTGCCGTCAGTCCTCTCTCCAGCTGAGAGATAAATCCCTTCGTCAGTTCTGTTCTGTCGGCAAGTTCTTCCTGCGTCAGTCCGTTCTGGTTTCGCAAGTCCCGCACCTTCGCCCCAATCTGCTCTTCAATTGTCATTCTAATCAACCTCTTTTATAGTATAACTTACATTTACTAAATTTTTTGTTTACCAAAATACATTATACATTTACTAAACAAAAAGTCAACTATTATTTTGCTTTTTAAGGAAAGATATTTTATCTTTCCTTCACACGTTCTTACGGGCTTAAGGTATTGATCCTGTGGCATATGGAACTACACAAATTTATTTTGTCTTAAAAAATCCGGTGATGAAAGAATTTGACGAAATGGTTATAAACAACAAAATTGACGCAAAACAGGGATTTGCATTAAAATTCCGCTGTAATAATTTAACAGATATCAAAAGAAAGAATGGAAAACTTTATTTCTATGTAAAGGAAATCCTGGATATGCAAGATACGATTAAAGAATTGAACGATGAGATGTATTAGTCCGCCTTCCTGACTTTAAGATTTTGCAAGCACTTAACCTCGCCGCAGGCGATTTTAAATGCATAAATGCTGCTACTGTGCACAGTAGCAGGCTGTGCACAGTAGCTATAAATATAATTTTATTTTGAAATGTATTCTATTATTTCTTATACCTGAAAGCATCCGCCTCCGATAAACTCCCTCAGCAGTGAATTCGTCGGAATAAACTCTGTTCCGATACCAACAAAGTAATCAAAGAACTTCAGAAGACGTTTCGCTTCTGCATATTCCGGTGAATTTTTATCTACACCGAATAAAAGAGGCTCCACATATTGTTTTAGCACTGCCAGTTCATAGAGCAGTGAAGAATTGAACATCACATCTGCTTCTTCCTGAAATGGAAAGATATTCTTTTCCTCCCCGTTTCTCACTGACTTCCACATAGCAATCGTTCCGCTTGCAGAAGTCCCTCTTGTACGTGCATCGCGCACAATACGGCGGATCAGCCGTCCATCTGTAGACGGAATCCTGTTATGTTCATCAATATTAAGCTGTGTCAGGGCACTGATGTAAATCTTAAACTTACTGGAATCATCCAGCATCTCTGTCAGCTTCGGATTCAGACAGTGAATTCCTTCTATGACAAGAATATCCTGACTTTCCAGTTTCTTCGGCTTTGTCGATTCCATCCTCTTTCCGGTCTTAAAGTTAAAGATCGGAAGATACACCTCTTCCCCGTTTAAAAGCGCTTTCATATCTTTGTTAAATCTAACAATATCAATTGCTTCCAGACATTCAAAATTATAATTTCCATTCTCATCCTTCGGTGTTTTCTCTCTGTCCACAAAATAATTGTCCACAGCGATCGGATGTGGTTTTAAGCCGTTTACACGAAGCTGAATAGAGAGACGGTGGGAAAATGTGGTCTTTCCGGAAGAAGAAGGACCTGCGATCAACACTATTTTTACATCCGGACGCTCTGCGATCTGCTTGGCAATTTCACCGATCTGACGTTCCTGATGGGCTTCCTGAACAAGTACCGCTTCCTGCATATTCTCTTTTGTAATACGGTCATTCAAGGCTCCTACTGTTTCGATATCCTGTATGTCTCCCCACGTCACAGATTGTTTCAATACTTGAAACAGCTTCTCGTGAGGTTTAAAAGACGGCACCTTCTCCGGCTCTTCTGCTGTCGGCATCTGCAGCACAAATCCCTCATCATACAAATGCAGTGAAAAATATTTCAAATAACTTGTGTCCGGCACCATATATCCATAATAATAGTCCTCAAATGCTTTAATCTTATAGATATTCACACTGGAAACACGACGGTACTCAAACAGCTTCTCCTTATCGTACATCCCATGCCTGTGGAACAGTTCCACTGCCTCGCCGGTCCGCACCGAGCGTTTTTCTATAGGCAGCTTTGCCTCACACAGCTTATGCATGCGCTCTGTAACTTTCTCCAGAAATGCTTCATCTACTGTCACATTTCCTTCTACGGTACAATAATATCCTTTACTCACAGAGAAATGTATCCGAACCCGTTCCACATTCTCATGCCCACACACGCCATGTACTGCCTTAACAAGAAGAAAACTCATGCTGCGCCGGTATGTCTCATGCCCGGACTGCTCTGCGGTTGTCACAAAATCAAGCTGACAATCCTGTTCCAGAGTACGGTTTAATTCCTGTAAACGGTTGCCGTTCAGATTCACAAGTACAATGCTGTGCGCATATTTTTCCTGGTAGTCTTCTGCAATTTTCAGATAAGGCGTTCCCACCTCGTAGCTTCTGCTCTCACCTTTGATCTGCACGGTACACATAGTTCTATCCATTGCTTAACTCCTTCCATATATCTGCTGCATCTGCCTGTTTCTTCACTTTTCTTTTCCTACACAGTTTGAAACGGTATCTTTACCTCAGCCGTCTCCACCGTAAGTTCCGGACAGTGTTCCATTAAAAAGTGTTTCATATCTTCCATAAAAATATATTCCGTCCCATAATGTCCGGCATCGATCACACACAGTCCCCGCTCCAGTGCATCCAGACCGTCATGATGTCCGATATCACCTGTCACCAGCACATCCGCGCCTTTTCTAAGCGCCGGAACTACTGCGCTCTTACCGGAACCTGGAGAAACTGCCAGCCGCTTTACCTCACGAGACAAATCTCCGAATACTTTAACATTTTCCAGTCCAAGGATTTCTTTCACGAACGTACAGCATTCCTCTAACGTCTTCGTACTTTTTAATTCTCCGATTCGTCCGATTCCCTCTGCGCCTCCGTCTGATGCCATGGTTTCCTCTAGTATCTCCGTTTCCGTCAGTCCAAGCCGCCTTCCCAGCAGCGGCGACAGACCAAGCACATCATAGTTAGTATGCATAGCATAATATGCCATATCGTTCTGAATCATTGTAAGTATCCGTCTGCTGACAAAGTCTTCATCTGTCACCGCCTTAAGCGGACTGAAAACCAACGGATGATGGGTGATCAGCATATCTGTCTCTTTCTGAATGGAGTCTGCAATTACTTTCTCTGTAGCATCCAGAGCCAGATAGACTTTCTTTACTTCTTTATTTTGTCTTCCCGCCTGAAGACCTACATTATCAAAGCTCAATGCCGCATCTTTCGGATAAGCACTTTCAATAATTTCCATAATCTCTTTACACCGCATAATATTCAAGCCCTCTCTCTATGTATGATAAATCCCTTTCAAGTTCCCGTTTACGGCTCTCGATTTTCTCCCCACTCTTATCCTCTATTACCTCCAAAATTTTCTTATGTATAATATATTCTCTTTCCAGAAAATCCTTGAGAACCGGATGCTTCTTTTCAAGTAAAAGCCTGCCATACCGAATCTCTGTCTCTGTCCAGCCGCAAATCTCTGCCGGATTATTTAATGCCGTCATGCACTTCGGCGGCAGCACTTTTATCATCGGATAATACTTCCCATCCTCCAGCACCATCTCCTCATCTGCAAATATAAATCCTTGTTTCAGCAAGAATACACGTACCTTGGCAATCTCTGACTGCGGCTGCAAAATATACTCCTTAAGACTGCATGTCACTTCTGGATAAGCTGACAAAATCTTTATCACAAGCCCCCCGCCCATTCCGGCAATCACAGCACAATCTGCCTCACCCGGTTTCAATTGTTCAAACCCATCTGAAAGCCGGGTCTCTATCTCCTTTTGGAATCCCGCTTCCTGTATATGTACCGCAGCACGCCTGAGGGGTCCTGCATTTACATCCATTGCAACAGCAGAAAGACATTTCTTTTTTTCTATAAGATAAATTGGGATATAGGCATGATCAGTACCTATATCCACAACACGTTTTCCCGGTGTTACCAGAGATGCAGCTGCGGATAACCGCTTTGATAATTCCATTTCTGCCGTCCCTTACCTGTATTCCGACAGCAATTCCCTTCTCCTGCAAATTGCTGTCCATTTTCTAATCTTTGAATCTCACGTTTTCGCCAGCCTTAATCCAGATAATCCCGAAGCTTTCTGCTGCGGCTCGGATGTCTTAGCTTACGCAGCGCCTTCGCCTCAATCTGACGGATACGCTCACGTGTGACGTCAAATTCTTTCCCTACTTCCTCCAGTGTTCTGGCACGTCCGTCATTCATACCAAACCGGAGCCGGAGCACCTTCTGCTCACGTTCTGTCAGTGTATCCAACACTTCATCCAACTGTTCCTTTAATAATGTCTGCGCTGCTGCTTCTGCCGGAACCGGTACATTGTCATCCTGAATAAAGTCTCCCAAATGACTGTCCTCCTCCTCTCCGATCGGAGTTTCCAGAGATACCGGTTCCTGAGAAATCTTCAGAATCTCGCGCACACGTTCCACAGGCATGTCCAGCTCCTTTGCAATCTCCTCCGGCGTGGGTTCACGTCCTAATTCCTGCAATAACTGCCTGGACACACGGATCAGCTTATTGATCGTCTCTAC
The DNA here is from genome assembly GCF_943193195.1 of Mediterraneibacter agrestimuris. Lineage (GTDB taxonomy): Bacteria > Bacillota > Clostridia > Lachnospirales > Lachnospiraceae > Schaedlerella > Schaedlerella agrestimuris. The sequence goes on from NZ_CALPDG010000022.1 coordinate 13,884, forward strand.
CATATGCACCGGAATACGGATGGTTCTCGCCTGATCTGCGATCGCTCTTGTGATCGCCTGACGAATCCACCATGTCGCATAGGTACTGAACTTATATCCCTTATGGTAATCAAACTTTTCAACTGCCTTGATCAGACCAAGGTTTCCTTCCTGAATCAGGTCCAGAAAGAGCATGCCGCGTCCTACATAACGCTTTGCTATACTGACAACGAGACGTAAGTTTGCCTCTGCAAGTTCTTTTTTCGCATCCTCATCGCCTTCTTCCATACGCTGTGCCAGTTCAATCTCACGTTCTGCACTTAAGAGCGGAACTTTACCGATTTCTTTCAAATACATACGGACCGGATCTTCAATGCTCACACCGTCTGGAACTGACAAATCGATATTCTCTACATCGACCTCGTCTTCTTCGGAAATCATCGCATCAATATCCAGGTCTGCATCCAGGTCAAGATCTGCATCTCCCTCCCCGCTGATACGGAGTACATCAATATTATTTGATTCCAGATATTCAAATACCTTTTCCATCTGTTCAGGATTCAGCTCCATATCATGAAAAAAGTCATTGATCTCCTGAATTTCCAGTATGCTCTTCTTTTTCTTTCCCAGTGCTACCAGATCTCTCAGCCTTTCCAAAAATTTCTGTGCGTTATCTTCCATGTGTCCTTCCTTCCTCTGCCTATACCCAAGTATAGACAAGCCTGTTCTATTTTATCCTTAATCTATAGAAATATGCAGTTTTTTAAGGTCTGTCAGCCTCTTTTTTTCTTCCATCAGCCTTTGCAGTCCTGCCATATCCGTTGGATCCAGATTTCTCGTCTGCACATCAATACTGTTCTTCTTAACACGAAGAATCGTTTCTTTGAGCGCCTGCTCCTTTTCTTGTTGTGTAGTCAGTTCCTTGATTCTTGTATGAAACAAAGATGCCGCCTCCCGGTGCTTTCCTTCTTCTGTAAAATAATTCAGGATCTTTGCCGGATTCAGTTCTCCCTGTGCATACTGCTCATACAGCATCTCTGCAACTGTTCTGTACAGCTCTTCTGTAAAATCTTCCGGACGGATATACTGGCTGATCGCGCCGAAAAGCCTTTTGTCTTCAATCATCCACGTAAGCAGTATCTTCTGGGATGTCAGATGTGCGTCTTCTTTCTTCAAAGGCTTACTTGCCGCCTGTTTTGGTCTTTCTACAGGTTTGGCAAGCCCATCGGAAATGGCAGTTTTAGTTACCAGTTTCTGCAGGCTCTCAACACTGACTTTATATGCTTTCGCTACCGCCTCTATGTAATTACTGCGCTCCAGTTCATCCTCAAACCCAGTCAGACGCCTTGCAGTTTCACGGAAAAATGCTGTCTTGCCTTCCGGTGAATTCATATCGTATTCACGTTCCAAAATCTCCAGACTAAACATAAAGCCATTTCTTGCATTCATAATCCGCTTCTCAAATTCTTCGGCTCCCAAATTCCTGATGAACTCATCTGGATCCTTATAGGGATCCATCCGAATGACTTTTGCAGAAATTCCCGCTGATTTCAAAATCGGGACACCGCGAAGTGCCGCCCTTGTTCCTGCCTCGTCACTGTCATAAGTAAGATATACTTCCTGCACGTATCTCTTAATCAAAGAAGCATGTCCAGATGTCAGCGCTGTACCAAGAGATGCTACTGCATTCGTAAATCCCGCCTGATGCAATGCGATTACATCCATATATCCCTCACAAAGAAGGAAATAAGATTTTTTAGCAGAACGTGCCCTGTTCAGCCCATACAAATTCCGGCTTTTATCAAAGACCGGTGTCTCTGGAGAATTCAAATATTTTGGTTTCCCATCTCCCATCACACGGCCTCCGAATCCAATAACACGGCTGTTCACGTCCATAATGGGAAACATGACTCTGTTCCAGAATTTATCGTACACACCATTCTTTTCATCTGTACTGACGAGTCCTGCCTGACGGATATGATCTTCACTGTATCCTTTAGACTTTAAGTACTGATACAAGTCATTGCTATATTTATTAGAATATCCAAGACCAAATGCCTTGATAGTCTCCTCCGACAATCCGCGGTTCTTTAGATATGTATAGCCGGCTCTGCCCTGTTCATTTTTTAATTGTACATAAAAATATTGTGCCGCTGCTTTATTGATTTCCAAAAGAACAGACTTCAGGTCTGCTCTCTCCTTTGCCTCTTTGGAATACTCCATCTTAGGAAGTTCCACTCCCGCCCGGTCAGCGAGCATCTGCACCGCCTCTACAAAGGTCAGGTTCTCATATTCCATCAAAAAAGTAAATATATTCCCTCCCGCGCCGCAGCCGAAGCAATAATACATCTGCTTCTGTCTGCTGACAGAAAAGGATGGTGACTTTTCGTTATGAAACGGACAAAGCCCGAAATAAGAACTTCCCTTTTTCTGCAGACGGACATATCCGGAAATCACATCCACGATGTCATTTTTCATTCTGACTTCTTCAATCAACTCATCCGAATAATACATAATAACCTCCACATTATTATATATTCGACAAAGCTTTGTCATTTCCTTTATTATATTGAAATTTTTTTAATTTTTCCATGCCTGCGGCACAAAGATTTCTCCGTACTTCATAACAGCATAATGATCCGTCATTCCTGCAATGAAGTCACATACGATCTGCTCCTTCTCACATTTCCCTGCACGGATCGCACTCTGATACTTCTCCGGCATTCCCTCCGGGTGCTCTGCGTAATATTCAAACAACTGTCTGACAAGGTGGACCGCCTTCATCTCCTCTCCTTTTGCCTTCGGATTCAGGTACACATTTTTGAACATGAACTTCCGCAGATCCATCATCGCCTGACTAACTTCTCCAGACATTCGGATCTCCGGCCGTTCCATACTGTTAACAATTACATCATGCACCATCGTATCCAGCCGTTCTTTTCCCGAAGCTCCCAGCACTCTCTGGATTTCCTTCGGAATCTCATCCTCTGTCAAAATACCTCCCCGTGTGGCATCATCAATATCATGATTGATATAAGCGATTTTATCTGATAAACGGACCACACATCCTTCAAGTGTTACCGGATGCCCCGCTGTCTTATGGTTCAAAATACCGTCCCTCACTTCCCATGTCAGATTCAGCCCTCTGCCATGACGCTCCAGACACTCCACCACACGCAGACTTTGCACGTTGTGTTCAAAATGATACACCTTATTCAGCGCCCGCTCTCCGGCATGACCAAAGGGAGTATGCCCGAGATCGTGTCCCAGAGCAATTGCCTCTGCCAAATCTTCATTCAGCCGGAGCGCCTTGGCTATCGTTCTTGCATTCTGGGATACTTCCAGAGTATGTGTCAGGCGGGTCCGGTAATGATCTCCATCTGGCAGCAGAAAGACCTGTGTCTTCTGCCGGAGACGCCGGAAAGCCTTACAATGTAGAATTCTGTCTCTGTCACGCTGGAAGACCGGGCGGATATCACACTCTGTCTCTTCTTTTTCTCTGCCTTTTGATTCCCTGCTTCTTGCCGCATACGGACTTAGATATTCCAGTTCTCTCTCTTCCAACTGCTCTCTGATCGTCATAACCTCACCCGCTCTTCAATTGCTCCTACAACTGCTTCTAACACTTTAATTCTGGCATAATACTTGTTATTCCCTTCAACGACAACCCATGGCGCGTATTCTGTAGATGTCCGGAGCAGCATTTCATTGACAGCCTCTTCATACTGCTCCCATTTCTCTCTGTTGCGCCAGTCCTCTTCTGTAATCTTCCACTGCTTCTCTTTATCTTCCTGACGTGCCTTAAATCTCCGTTCCTGCTCATCCTTGTCGATCTGCATCCAGAACTTAATGACAATTGCTCCTGCCTCTGCCAGATCTTTCTCCATATCATTCATTTCTTTATAGGCACGCTGCCATTCCCGTTTCGTACAGAAGCCCTCGATCCGCTCAACCATAACACGTCCATACCAGGTGCGGTCAAAAATTGCAATATGTCCATCTTTCGGCATGGCTCTCCAAAATCGCCACAGATAGTGATGGGCTTTTTCGATATCATTTGGAGAAGCCGTTGGATTTACCACATACCCCCGGGGATCCATCTTTTCAGTCAGGCGCTTGATAGCGCCTCCTTTGCCGCCAGCATCCCATCCCTCAAATCCAAGGACAACAGGAATCCGTCTGCGGTATAATTCCCCATGAAGAAGTTCCAGCTTATCTTGCAGCTTTTTCAATTTCTCTTTATACTCTTCCTTTGTATAGCTCAAAGTCAGATCTGCTTTCGCCAGCACCGATTGCTGCAAATCCTTTGCCGTTTCATCTGCTTTCGATACATCCGCAACACTTTCAGTCTTCTCCTGTGTAACCGTTTCTGCCCTTTTCAGCTCTTTTGAATCTTGTTCTTTCAGAGCATGCTTTACCTGTTCTTCCATTGCTCTTATTACAGTTGTGTAGATTTTCACAGTTGCAAACCTCTTATCAGTTGCCTCAATTATGTTCCATAATGCATAGTCTGTATCTGTCTGCTGCAGTACATCTTCAATATAAGACTGATAGGTCTCATATTTTTGATTCCGCTTTAAGTCTCCCTTTGTCACACGCCATGCAGTTTCCTTATTTTCCAGCAGCTTTTTAAAACGTCTTTTCTGCTCTTTCTTACTAATATCCAGAAATAGTTTAATAATCACATTTCCATCATCTGTAAGCTGCTTTTCAAATGAACAGATGGATTGATATATTTTCGGAAGTTCCTTTTTCTTTGTCCGCTTCTCAAACCGGTCAATCAGCACCTTGCGGTACCAACTCCCATCATAAATACTGATCCGTCCGCGGGCAGGAGTCTTAGTCCAGAATCTCCATAAAAAGGGATGCATCTGCTCTTCCTCAGTCTCCTTCTGAATTGCAAACACTTTGAATCCACGGGGATCTAAACTTTGAATCAGGCGGCCGATCTGAACTCCCTTTCCAGCAGCACCGAATCCCTCGAATACAATCATAACAGGAATATTTAAATCCCTGCACTGCCTTTGCAGTCTGCCAATTTTCCGCTCTAGCTCAGGCATCTTTTGTTTAAAATCTTCCTTAGACATCTTCTTCGTCAAATCCACTTTCTCAAGCATTGCAACAACCTCCTTATTGTATCATTATTATATCCAATTTCTTTAATATCACATCTTTATTCTCTGATTATATCACATAATTACCACAAAATTACAAAAAACGAATTTTCGGTAACTTTTGCACAATGTAAATGAGTCTTGTACATTGGAACCAGAAATTCGTTTTTTCAATCGTTAATTATACTATATTATTTTATAATCTACTGTCTGACAATTCTGAGCATTTCATCCCATTTCTTTTCCATATCTGCAACGAGTTTAAACTGTGTCCTGGCACGATCCAGATTATGTCCTTCACGGTGAATCTGGAAGTAATGGTCTCCTTCCAGGTAATCTGCAAGAAAACGGATTCCGCACTCATATGTCATCATCTTTGCACCCATCGGAAGCATTTCAATCTCTGCCTCCGTCAGCCTTCCCTGGCATCCTTTCTGGAAGCCGCTGTTATACACGTCCAGCAGATGCATACTACAGCTTACCTTATCCAGATCCTTCTCATCCTCTGTGGCAGTACTTGCGCCAAAGCGGATGGAATCTCCGAAATCATGAACCGAAAGACCCGGCATGACCGTATCCAGGTCAATGACACAAATTCCCTTTCTCGTCTCATCATCAATCATGATGTTGTTCAGCTTTGTATCATTGTGAGTAACACGGAGCGGCAGTTCACCTTTTGCCAGCATATTTCCCAATACAGCCGTATCCTTTTCACGTGCCAGCGCAAACTCGATTTCACGCTGAACCAAAGCAGCTCTTCCCATCACATCTTCCTGTACTGCACGCTTAAAATCCGCAAAACGTTTCACAGTATCATGGAACTGTGGGATCGTCTCATGCAGTGTGTCTGCCGGATAATCGGCAAGCAGGCACTGGAAGTTTCCAAATGCGTATCCACTCTGGTAAAAATCCTCATCACTTGCTACCTGGTCATAACAGGTTGCACCTTCGATAAAATGATAAACTCTCCAGTATTCCCCCTCTGAATCCACAAAATAAGGTTTTCCGTCTTTTGCACAGGCAATATTCAAAGTCTCTCGCTCCGGATTACCGCCGCGCTCTGCAATTTTCCTGCCCAAATATGAAGTGACTCCCAGAATGTTCTCCATAACTTCTACAGGCTTTTTGAAAATATCTTTATTCATCTGCTGCAGAATCATGCGTTTTGTTGTTCCATTAAAATCCACATGTATCAGATAAGTAAAGTTAATATGACCATTTCCATATCTGCCCTGAAGAACCGGTTTTCCCCCAAATTCAAATCCATCCAGGACTTCTTTCAGTCTTTCTTCTATCGCTTTCATTTATTATCTCCTTTTCTTTTGTCCTTCAAACTTCATACCAGCGAATTTCATTAGAATCCAGATGTATGTCAAAGCTGCTCCCATCACCTCTGTATACAGTTGTGTCCTGCGGCTCATACGTGTTATTTACAACACAGTATCTACCATTCTTCACATAAGCATGAACTTCTACATTGTAGTTCGTGCTGAACCATTTGTGCAGATTCTCTTCATCCCCTGCCGCCCAAATCACTGCACGATAAAACAGTCTGCTGTTTTCAAAACTGTAAGGAAGCCCGCTGATATAAACACTTCTTCCTTGTCCGAACTCGTTAACTGCAAGCTGTACTTCCTTGTCTTTATGCACAAGAATCTTTGTACCTTCAAGTGCGTAAACACATTTTTTCCCTTCGCCGAAGTCAATCTCACCTTTACAGTCTTCCGTAATGAAATGCTTATGCTCTTCCCAGTTATATTTATCTTTATTTAGATTAAATCCATTCTCATACTCTACACCAAGCACATTTGCCATCTGGAAGTATCTTCCCTGCCACTGGTGTCCTGAAGGCTCTCCAATACCAATAAATCCGCCGCCTCTGTGCACGAATCTGCGAACTGTCTCCACAATTGCCGGATCTGTCCAGTTCTCACCGCCTGTATATGCAGTGTCTGCATCACCTACATTGATGATTACATTGATGTCATCCAGAACTGCTTTATTCTTACGAATATCATCAAAGCTAATAAACTTCACATCAAACGGAGCGCCGCTCAACGCTTCAATAATTCCTGCGTAAGAATAGTTCTGTTTATAATACAATGCATGATGCACCATGTGGTTCCCCCATGCGCGCATCTTTCCCCAGCTATTCAGAACTGCAACCTTTTTTACACAATAAGGTGTCGTTCCTTTAATATTATCATAAAGCAGACGGAACTCGTCACACACACTCTCTACATAATCAATAAATTCAGGAAACTGAAGCGCCAGTTTCAGATATCCGCCATATCCGATACGGTCAATCGGACTTCTAAGGATTGCACGGCGCGCTGTTACCCAATTGTATTTTGCCTCTTTGACCGGATCTCCGTCCTCATGAAATACATCTGGGAAAAAATATGGCAAAAGACGTCCTTCTGTGTATTTTACACCTTTGATGTCACTAATCAGACGCAAAGTAGAACCATTTCCCACACTTCCTACAACAGCGTCTACTCCGATTGTCTTGAATTCATCCATAAATGGTTCTGTTCCAATCCAGTGGTCTCCAAGAAACATCATTGCTTCTTTCCCATATTCATGTGTGATATCTACCATTTCTTTTGCAAGTTTTGCAACTTCACGTCTCTGGAATGCCTGGAAATCCCGGAATTCTTTAGATGGAATACGGTAAGTGTTATTCATATACCCCTGGTCTATAATATATTCCGGCCGGAAACGGTATCCGGCTTCCCTCTCAAACTGTTCCAAAATATACGGACTGACTGAAGCAGAGTATCCATACCAGTCTACATATTTTTCTCTTGCCAGTTCATCAAAAATCAATGTAAACTGATGAAAAAATGTTGTGTACCGAATCACATTTACATACGGATGTGACTCCAGATAGTTTCTCAGACGCTGCATAGAGTATTCCCTTGTCTTAGGCTGCCGCACATCAAATGTAATCTGCTTCTCCACACCCTTCCAGTCATTGGTCACCGCATTATACATATGTACCGGATCCCACATAATGTAAGCGAGGAAACTGACTGTATATTCATGGAATGCTTTGGCAGAACTGATAATCACATTACCTGTCTCAGTGTCATAAGACCACTGTCCATATGGAATTACCTCCCCTGTTGTTCTGTCGATTACTTCCCACCACCGTGAAATATCATCTCTGTCATTCACTTTCAGCATATCCGGATAAAGATGATCCATCAGGTGAATCGATACTATATCTGACTCAGCAGTATAAAAATCAGTCATAATATACATCTGCTGCACTTCATCCAGATTCGCCTTCGCCCATTCATTGTCTTTACGGGTCGTATAATAAGTTGCATATACCTTAGCATCTATCTGCTTTAGTTCCTCTGGATAATCTGTTCCGTCACAATCCCGGACAGCGTCCGCTCCCCAACGGTCCAACAGCTCTTTCGTCTCTTCGATCACATCCAGATCAGTCGGAATTGTAACCTGTCCTCTTCTTTTCTGATTCTCTGCCATAGTTCTACTCTCCTGATTTTTATCTAAAATATCTAATTTGAGTATACGTTTTGTATACAAAAGATACAAGCTATTTATTGCCATGTAATTTATGAATATTGTTTTTTGTTCAAAAATAGATTGATTTATTACATATCATGCACACTCAAAACAGTCCGCCGGACTGTTTTATCACATGCTTGACAAAAAAAAGAAACTCCTGAATACTCAAGAGTTTCTCTTTTAATGTATAAATGCGGAAGATGGGACTTGAACCCACACGAGCGCATTGCTCACAAGATCCTTAGTCTTGCTCGTCTGCCAGTTCCGACACTTCCGCATATGTATTGTGTTTCACACGCCACAAGTGGTATAATACTATTTATCCTGTAAAAAGTCAATACTTTTTTTATTTTTTTTCATATCTGGTAATAGTTCGTTGTTACTGTTCACACGGCATCTTGCACTACGCTGCAAGGTGTCCGTCCAATGAAGTGATGACAGCGATATATCCACCCCCTCGCCGAAGGCGACTTAAAATGGGCTGGAATCCGGTCTCTTGCCGTAAGGCAACTTTAAATAGACCGGATTCGTTGCTTTGAGCACCACAGGTGTGAAAAGTAACAATAGTTCTGCCAAAAAGCCGGACTGCTTAAAGACTGCGGATACATTCAACCGTCTTTTCATAATCCTTCTTCACCTGGGCAAATAATTCTTCTACCTCTGCAGTGTACTCTCGTCTATCCCTTAAATAATCTGTAAGTATCTGGGCGGAATTTCCCAGCTTTGTCAAAGCGAGATTCTGGCATACGCCCTTAATCGTATGCGCCGCTCTAAACGCCTCATCCATGTTTCCCTGTTCCAGAGAATTACACAAAAGCTCATAACTCTTATCCTCCGGCACCTTACACAAGAATTTCTTAATCCGTTCTTCTGTGCGCAGACGTGCTTCTACTTCCTGATAATTCCCTTCCATTGCATCATAACATTCTTTTACTGTCATTTTCTGCTCCTCCTATTTTTTTGGTTCCTAATACAACAACTGATAAACATCCGAAGCTTATTATTTGCTGCACTAGTCCTCTTTTACTGAATTTAACACCGAGTTCATCGTTTCATCTGATTCATCATAAAAATAATAAGCATGCTTTCCAGACTTCTTTGCCCGATACATTGCCACATCTGCCATATGAAATAAAGATTCATAGTCTCTGCCGCTGTCTTTTGCCTTGGCAACACCCATACTGACACTGATATGAAAACCCTTATAATCTTTATCCAACATACAGAATACTCGATTCACCGGCATTTCTTTCTCATCCTTATACGGCATAAAAAGTAAAAACTCGTCACCGCCGACTCTGGCAAGAAGATCATTCCCTCTTGTTCCCTCCTTCAGGGTAGATGCCACCTCCTTGAGCACTTCATCGCCGAACATGTGCCCATATTGGTCGTTAGCCTGTTTAAATCCATCCAGGTCAAACACGATCAAAATATATTTTAATTCACTATCTCTGGCAAGTTTTTCACAAATCCGCGCTCTGGCGGTCTTGTGGTTCAAAAGTCCTGTCAGTGAATCACGCTCAGCGTCCGTTTTCAGATCATTGATCTTCTCTGTCTCATTCTGGATATCTATAATCTTACCAATTGCTCCTACAAATTTCTTTGGCTCCTCCTCGCTCCAGATAGACTTTGCTATCACACGGCTCCAACGCTTTTTCCCATTAATCGTGAGCAGATAATCTCTTTCAAATTTGCCATTTTCCTCAGTCTGTTCTTCAAATGCCTGCAAGAGCTCAGAAAAATCTTCTTCGCGAAAAATTTCTTTTCCGAATATATCGTTTCTCGGATTCATGATCACTTCAGGAGATTCCAGATAGTCTGCACTCCATTCTGACAGTGTCAGCATCTCTGGTACTTTTGTATATTCAAACTGAATCTCTTGCGAAATATTTGCAAAAAAGCGATACTTCATCCGTTCTCTCTCCAGAAGCTGAAGTGTCCGGTCAGATACCGCAATATCGCCTTTTTCAAGCTGCTGCTCTATAGACTCCACAATCTCAATTCTGGTAGCCGTCTGTTCAGAATGTACTCCTACCTCTTTTTCCAGAGTATCTGAAACCGCTGTCAGGCATTCCAGCAAAACGGGATTGAATGCACCGCATTCTCCCCCTATAATCATTTCCACTGCTTTCTTATGACTAAACGCTTTTTTATAAACACGGTCCTGACGCAATGCACTGTAAACATCCGCCAACGCAACAACCTGGGCCGAAATTGGAATCTCGTCCCCTTTAAGTCTGTCCGGATATCCTTTTCCATCATACCGTTCATGATGCCAGCGGCAAACTTCACATCCGATTTTGATCAAGGGTTCTTCTTCCCACCGCGGTATTTCCTTCAGAAGTTTCGCGCCTTCTATAGAATGTGTTTTCATGATCTCGAATTCTTCGTCTGTAAGTCTCCCCGGCTTATTAAGGATTTTCGTTGGTATTGCGATCTTCCCTATATCATGGAGTGAAGATGCAGTACAGATAAGCTGAATATCCTTTCTGCTAATAGAATACTTGTCCGTCATTGTTATAAGCTTTTTTAAAAACAATTCTGTCAGCAGCCGGACATGAAGAATGTGCATTCCACATTCCCCGTTACGTGATTCTACAATATTGGAAAGAATCTCTATCATCAGTGAATTGTCATTTTCTCTCTTCTGAATCTGCTCTATCACCATATGTTCCAATTCCTTTTGTTTGGCAAACAACATTAATGTATTGCTTACCCTCCGCTGTACAATACGCTCGTCAAACGGTCTGCTGATATAGTCGTGCACTCCCAGGTCATAGGCTCTGTCCACATAAGCCGGAACAGTTTCTGATGAAATAATAATAACCGGCACGCTTTTAATCCAGCCATTTTTATTCATAACAGTCAGTAAAGCAAAGCCATCCATTTTTGGCATAACAATATCAAGGAGCATCAGCGCAATTTCCTGTTCTCTGCCCTGCAAAATGGCAGATGCCTCCAATCCATCCTCTGCTTCCAGTATTTCATATTCTCCGGACAGCATATCACACAAAAGAGAGCGATTCATCTCTGAATCATCTACAATCAGTATTTTTCGCTTGGAATCACTCATCTCTGTTTTTTCCATATCATCTTCTCCTTTCAAAATATTCTTGTTCTTTCTGTTCTCCGGCTACGATATGTACCGTCCCAGAACCTGATATAACTTATCAATATCAATTGGCTTCGCCACATGTTCATCCATTCCAGCCTGCTGACTTCTCTGCATATCTTCTGAAAATGCATCGGCAGTCATCGCAATAATCGGAATTCCGGCATCTTTCCGTTTCATGGCACGGATAATACTGCATGCCTCATAACCATCCATCACCGGCATCCTGATGTCCATCAGAACTGCATCATAATACCCCTCCGGTGAATCTGAGAACATTTCCGTACATATTTTCCCATTTTCTGCCCATTCCATCACCAAGCCAACATCTGACAGGATTTCCTGTGCGATCTCCATATTCAGTTCATTATCTTCTGCAAGCAAAATACGTTTATTTTCAAAATGAACCTCTTTTGTCCCCAGTTCCTTTTCTATTTCGGAATGTCCTCCAATAAATCGGCTCAATTCCATATACAGGTTTGATTTAAACAATGGTTTAGAAATAAATCCAACTGCTCCGACCTCTCGCGCTTCTGCTTCAATGTCACTCCAGTCATACGCAGATATGATCAGAATCGGAAATTCCTCACCCACCAGACTGCGAAGATGACGCGCTGTCTCAAGTCCGCACATTCCCGGCATCATCCAGTCCAGAAGTATCACTTGATATTCGCCTTCCCGTCCAAGCTGTTGTTCTACCATCTGAAGCGCTGTCTCGCCGCTTGTCACCCAGTCTGCGTTTATTCCGATTTCCCGCAGTTCAGTCACTGCACTTTCACATTGATCTTCATTATTGTCTATAACTAATATGTTCCATGGCGGAAGTATCATTTCTCCAAGTTTTTCCTCCGCACGCTCCAAGTCCAGAGTAATCCGGAATTCACTTCCCTCACCCTGACGGCTCTGAACCTCTATTGTTCCTCCCATCATCTCCACGATGAAACGGGTAATCGACATTCCCAGACCTGTTCCTTCTATTTTTCTCGCACGGTCCTCACGAGTGAAGGTTTCAAACATCTTTTTCTGGAACTCCTCTGTCATTCCAATACCGTTATCTTTTACCCTAAAAAGACACCTTACATATTCTGGACCTTTCGGAGATTTCTCCTGCGATAGGTACACATTGATTCTTCCGCCCTGATCAGTAAATTTAATTGCATTTGACAATAGGTTGAGAAGCACCTGATTCAGACGCACATCATCACAGCATACCATCTCTGTCTCAATATTTTTGATAAAAATATCGAAATGTTGTCCTTTGCTTTTCACCTGCGGCTGTACTATATTGACAATAGATTCCATTGTTTCGCGCAGCGAAATCACCTCTATGTTTAAAGAAAGTCTTCCGCTCTCAATCTTAGACATATCCAAAACATCATTGATCAGTCCAAGCAGATGTCTGCCCGAAAGTGTAATCTTTTTCAGACAATCCTGTACCTTTGCTGTATCATGAATATTCGCCGATGCAATTGCTGTCATACCGATAATTCCATTCATCGGTGTACGGATATCGTGACTCATATTGGACAAGAATTCACTCTTTGCCTTATTCGCTCTCTCAGCCTCCTCCTTGAGCTTTTGCAGACTCTCCATCTGTCCCTGGGTCATCCGGTAATACATAGCAAACACAATGAATTGTGCCGTCAGTATAAAGATTACCATTCCGACCAGAGAGTATTGTCTTGCATCTCCCAGGTTACGAATTGTATTTTCCAAAACTTCATAAGGCATAGTAGAAACCAGATACCAGTCAGAGCCTTCCAGAGGAGCACAATACAGATGCTTATGTTCCCCATCCATTTTAATCTGCGCCGTATATTCCTCTTTGTTTCCCATTGCCCTTTTTATTTCGCTCACAAAATCTTCTGTCTTCTTTTTGTTCGTCTCTTCATTGTGCATTTGAAGACGTTCAAAATAGTTTTCTTCTATCGCATCCTTGCTGCAGATTACATAGCTTCCATCCCTGCGGATAATCGAAGAATACGCCAGTCCTTCTTCATTATCCAGTTCGAGAGATTTCTTCAGAACCTCAATTGGATAGCTTAATGTCATAATGGTGCTTCTCTTTCCGTCTGACATGGGATATGCTACTTCCAGCGCCAGAGTAAACATTTTGTTTCCATCTTCATCTGCCCCACCGCTGATCCAGCTTCCTTGTTCTTCCAGAAGCCCATTAATCCCCAGTCTGTTTTCACAGATAACATGCTTTCCATATATCACCTCATACTCGCCTGTGTCTGCATACAACTCCATGGAAGCGACATTTCTTACATACGCCCCTAACATCAACTCACTTTTTAATTCCTCTCCGTACACTGCATTTTCAGGCGGAGTTCTTTCGATAATACCTTCCCCCTCCTGCAGCCAGATGTTTGTAACTATTTCAAACTTCTGCTGAAGCTGCCAGTTCGTCTCCGACATATAGAGCTCTCCCATTTCACTGATGGTTTCCTCACTTTTATAACTCATAAAAAGCGCCTGTATAAACATCATACACATGCTCACTGTAATTAAAATAGCGAAGCTGCTAATCAACATCTTCTTTGTCTTATCCATTGTCTTATCTATCATTGAAATCCCTCCTTCATCATCTTTGTATATTATAGCAAACGCCTCGCCGTTTGTACATAATAAAAAAAGCAGTTCAGATGAACTGCTTTTCTACTGTGCACAGTAATACTGCTTTTCCAACATATTCTACTTCATTAAGCAAGTTTAGTCTTTGCAGCTTCAACCAGTGATGCAAAACCTTCCTTGTCGCTTACTGCAAGCTCTGCAAGCATCTTTCTGTTCATATCGATACCAGCCAGCTTCAGACCATGCATAAATGTGCTGTAAGACATTCCATTCATTCTTGCTGCTGCGTTGATACGAGCGATCCAGAGTTGTCTCATCTGACGTTTTCTCTGCTTTCTTCCTGCATATGCAGATGTCAGTGCACGCATTACAGACTGTTTTGCTACTCTGTACTGTTTGGAACGTGCTCCTCTATATCCTTTTGCGAGTTTCAATGTTCTATTATGTTTCTTTCTTGCGTTCATTCCGCCTTTAATTCTTGCCATTTCAAGCTCCTCCTTCTCTTAACCGATTCTTACAGATATGGTAATACCTTTTTCATGTTCTTTACATTTGTTGCATCTGCAATTGTAGACTTTCTAAGATTTCTTTTTCTCTTAGTTGTCTTCTTTGTTAAGATATGGCTTTTATAAGCTTTATTTCTTTTCAGCTTTCCTGTACCTGTTACTTTGAAGCGCTTTGCTGCCGCTCTATTTGTTTTAATTTTTGGCATAATGATTTCCTCCTTTAATGTGCTTGTGCCTGCGGATTAAAATCCACAAATATTTTTAACGTTTTACAGTTAAAACCATGCTCATATTCCGACCTTCCAGCTTTGCCGGCTTCTCTACAGATGCTACATCTTCAAGCTGCTTTGCAAAATCATCCAGAATATGCCTGCTCTGATGAACATGCGCCATCTCTCTGCCGCGGAAACGCAGTGTAACCTTGACCTTATTGCCCTTTGAGATGAACTTCTTCGCATTATTCATCTTCGTGTTCAGGTCATTGGTATCAATATTCGGTGATAAACGTACTTCTTTAATCTCAACAGTTTTTTGCTTTTTCTTAGCCTCTTTTTCTTTTCTTGTCAGTTCATACTTATATTTACCGTAATCAATAATCTTGCATACCGGCGGCTTTGCTGTCGGCGCAATCTTGACAAGATCCAGTTCTGCTTCCTGTGCCATCTTATAAGCATCCCTTGCAGACATAATTCCTAACTGTTCCCCACTCTCGCTGATCAGACGCACTTCTTTATCTCTGATCTGCTCATTAATCATAAAATCGCTAATTGTCGTATACCTCCGTCATCCTGAATTTCCTTTTAGGTCCTGCAGCGTAAAGAAAATAAAAAAACGAGTGATGTAATATCCACTCGCACAATCTACCCTTACAGACTGCCGCTAGAACAGTCGGTATGATATCTGTATAAACCGAAGTCACCCAATTATGCTGCGGTGAGAGTGGTTACTCTACTTTCTTTTTCGCTTCACGCTTTGTGTACTATACCATATCCCATTCATAGTGTCAATATGAATTTATTAATTTTTAAAACTTTTTATATTTTCTTTCTTTATATAAAAAGATGTGATATAATGATTGCGTTTCGTGCAATTAAATTATATGAAAGAAAAAATTTTTCTAAAATATACTTTTAATGTCTATACCTATTATAAGTCACACAAAATCGTATCAGATGACAAGTTCAAAAGTCAATAGGGATTTAAATTAATTTTTCAAAAATCGGAGGAGCTACTAATGAAAAATAACAGAAGTAACTTTACAAGTAAAATCGGGTTTATCCTGGCAGCGGCGGGCTCTGCAGTCGGACTCGGAAATCTCTGGCGTTTCCCATATCTGGCGGCTCAGTACGGAGGCGGAACATTTTTGCTCTGCTACCTGATACTGGCGGTCACATTCGGATTTGCTTTGATGGTTGCCGAAATCGCTCTCGGACGTAAAACAAGACTCAGCGCCATCGGTGCATTTGCTGTCCTGGACAAAAAATACAGCTTCATCGGAGTACTGGTTGCCCTTGTTCCAATTTTGATTCTGCCTTACTATTCCGTAATTGGCGGATGGGTTATTAAATATTTTATCGTATTTATCTCCGGACAGACACATGCTGCTTCGGACGATGCCTACTTCACCGGATTTATCAGTCAAACAGGAGAACCACTCCTTTGGTTTGCCCTGTTTGTCACCTTTACTGCTATTGTTGTTATTCTCGGTGTGGAAAAGGGCATCGAAACAGTCAGCAAGTTTATGATGCCGGTACTGGTAGTTCTGACAATTGGTATTTCTCTCTATGTACTGACAATTGACGGTGCATGGGATGGTGTCAAATATTACATCATGCCTCATATGTCTGATTTTTCATTGAAAACATTACTTGCAGCCATGGGACAGCTCTTTTATTCCATGTCACTGGCTATGGGTATTATGATTACTTATGGTTCCTACATGAAAAAAGCGACCAGACTGGAAAGTTCTGTCCGTCAGATTGAATTTTTCGACACCGCCATCGCTTTTTTTGCAGGACTGATGATCGTTCCTGCCGTATTTGCATTTTCCGGCGGAGATGCTACCAAATTAAATGCCGGACCTGGACTGGTATTTATCACACTGCCAAAAGTATTTGACAGCATGCCGCTGGGCGGACTATTCGGAACGTTATTCTTTGTCCTTGTGTTCCTTGCAGCCGTAACTTCTTCTATTTCACTGATGGAAACCATTGTTTCCATTTTAATGGACCGTTTCCACTGGTCAAGAAAGCTGACAAGTATTATCGTATTTGTATATATATTGCTGATGGGTATTCCATCTTCCCTGGGATTCGGTATCTGGGATTTTATCCAGCCATTAGGAATGTCCATTCTGGATGCATATGACTTTATCAGTAACAGTATCCTGATGCCGATCGTTGCTCTTCTGACCTGCTTCTTTGTAGCCTTTATAATCAAACCTAAGACGATTATCGAAGAGGCGGAAGCTGAAGGAGCTAAGTTTACAGCTAAAACACTATTTACTGTTGTGATCAAATGGGTAGCGCCTGTTATCCTTGTAGCAATCTTGATCAGTTCTGTGTTAAACGCAATGGGCTTATATGTATTGTAATATGGCTTTTCCGGTTTAAGGCAATATTGATTGTAATGGACAAAAATGTAAAAGTCCAACGAACCGTTTTACCACATGTTTGACAACAAAAATACCATCGTACAAACAGTCTCAGCTTGTCCGATGGTATTTTTTACTTCACATGATTTTCCATTCATTCTTTCATCTGTTTGTATCTGTTCTATCTGGCATTTCCCATAACAAAGACTGCCACAACACCCGGTCCTGTATGACTTCCGATTACCGTTCCAATATTGTTGATCAATATCTCCTGAATTCCCAGCTTCTCACGAACCTGTTTTGCTACATATTCAGCATCTTCTATACAGTCTCCATGTGTGATCATCGCCATATCATTTTCCCAGCCCTGTATCTGTTCTGCCGCCATGCTTACAATCTTATTCAGAGCCTTCTTACGTCCCCGTTCTTTCCCAATTACCTGAAGGCAGCCGTTGTTATCCATGTGAATGACCGGCTTGATCTGCACCATTGTACCAAGCACTGCCGCGGTCTTAGACACACGTCCTCCGCGGTGCAGATGATGCAAGTCGTCTACAGTTACATTATGACAGATATGAAGTTTATTCTCCTCTGCCCATTTTGCCACTTCATCAATATTCTTCCCTGCATCCTTCTGTTTCAAGGCATAGTATAGAAGTAAACCTTCTCCCATGCATGCGCATAATGTATCAATAATATAAATCTTTGCCTCTGGGTAATCTTCCTTCAACTCTTCTGCAGCAATTCTCATACTGTTAAGTGTTCCGCTCAGTCCAGAAGAAAATCCGAGATGGAGCACATCCTTTCCTTCCTTCAAAAATGGTTCAAAGTACTCTCTCGCTTCCTCCGGATTGATTTGAGAAGTCGTTGCCATCTTACCGTCACGCAGCTTGTCAAAAAATTCTTTTGAAGTCAGTCCTTCCATATCTGTATAAGTTTCCCCATCAATTGTATACTTCAGTGGAATCACAGGAACTTCCCGCTCTTCAAGCCAAACCTTCGGCAAGTCTACTGTACTGTTTACTGTAATGATATATTCTCTCATTTCCCTGCCTCCATATATTTCATAAATTAATAATTACTGGTATATCATACCACCTTTTGTATCATTTCGCAAAATTTTTCTTACGGGTTTTGCTGCTGATGCAAAGTCTTGCGCTGTACTGTTATAAATAATATAACCGATACCGTCACTGAAATAAAGTCCGCCACTGGTTCTGCCCGGTAAATGCCTGCCACCCCCATGAATTTAGGAAAGATAATTGCCAGAGGTATCAAAAGAATCACCTTGCGCAGCAGCGCAAGAGTCAGAGACGCCTTTGCTTGTCCAAGAGAAAGGAACGCCGTCTGACAGCTCATCTGAATACCGAATATAGTAATTGCAAGAAAATAAACTGGCATATATTTGCAAGTCAATGCTATCAGATCTTCATTGTTACTAAATATAGACACATAAATTTCCGGTTTCAACACTGCCATTCCTCCGAAAATCATTGTCATTGTCAGACAAACTGCCGCCATACGGTAGAACACACCTTTGACTCTCTCCAGATTCCCAGCGCCGTAGTTGTAGCTCATAATCGGTTGTACTCCCTGTGAGATTCCCTGTGTCGGAATCATCACAAGCTGCATCACGCTTGTCATAATTGACATCGTTCCTACATATAGATCGCCGCCGTATTTCTGTAGTCCTGAATTTAATGTGATCATTACAAGACTTTCTGTACTCTGCATAATAAACGGAGAAATACCAAGTCCGGCAATATTTTTGACAATCGTTTTATCAAGCCGGAAATACTTCCTGCGAATTCGGATCACACTCTTTTTGGAGGTCAGAAAACGAACCACCCACACTGCACTCAGTGCCTGAGATATAATTGTTGCAAGAGCCGCGCCGCGAACTCCCATATGTAATACAAATATAAAAATCGGATCCAGAATGATATTGGTTACCGCACCTATCAGTACGGAAAACATCGCAATCTTTGTGTTGCCCTGTCCGCTGATATAGGTATTCAATCCAAGTGCAAACTGTACAAAAATCGTACCCATCAGATAAATTGTAATGTACTCCCGCGCATATACGATTGTATTATCACTTGCACCAAATGCATATAATATCGGATTTCTAAATATAGAAAAAAAGATTGTCAGTACAACCGAGAAACATAATAGCATCATCGCCGATGCCCCTAGAATCTGCTCTGCCTTATCATAGTTCTTCTTCCCCAGCTGAATGGACGCCAAGGGCGCTCCGCCCGTCCCCGCAAATGCAGCGAATGCAGAGATGACCATGATTATCGGAAATGTAACCCCTACTCCCGTCAGAGCCATCTGCCCGTATCCCTCAATATGTCCAATATAAATCCGGTCTACAATGTTATATAATACGTTGATCACCTGAGCTGCCACCGTAGGAAGCGCCATACTAAACATCAGCTTTCCAAGAGGTGCATTTCCCAGTCTTTCATCATTTTTCACCATATTCCCTTCACCCTTTCTTTTATGGTCCGATAGTAAGTATAACACAAAATGAAACAACTGTGGGAGTCCTAAAAAATTTTTTCCGGTCTCCCACATTGATTAAAATTCTAATTTAATTTAACATTCAGATAATTCCGTCCTGACAATGTTTTATTAAATGCCAAGAAACAAACGATCAGTATACATCCCACGGCAAATCCGATCCAATTCAGACAGGCAGTCAAAACCAAAAGCATCAGACGCATAAATTTCAAGGCATAACCCAGTTCAAAATTGGGCTGCGTATAATTCGCAACCGCTACAAATGCCATTCCCAGCATAATCTCACTGTTAAACCAGCCGGAGGATACTGAAAACTCACCCATCACAAGACCTGCAATTACACTGAGAGGCGTACTGAGCATACTGGGCGTATTAAGCGCTGCAAGCCGCAAACCGTCAATGGCAAGCTCTAGTATAAGGAACTGCCAGATCAAAGGCACATAAACCGGTTCCCTTACAATCGTAAACTGGAACATATCCGGCACCCAGTCCACATTCTGCATAAACAACAGATATAGCGGAGTCAGAAAAACAGTTCCGATTGTGATCAGCGCGCGGGAAAACTTCAAGTATACTCCCGTAATCGTTGGAAAATAATAGTCGTTCGCCTCTTCCACCATATCCAGAATAGACGTTGGCAGTATCATCGCCGATGGAGAATTGTCCACCAGAATCACAACTTTTCCCTCCAGCAGACAGGCTGCAGACGTGTCCGGGCGTTCTGTAAACTTAAATTTGGGAAACGGATTAAACCATTTTCGTTTAAACAAAGCGTCTGCAAGGCTCTGCTGATTCATCCGCAGATCATCAATTTCCAGCGACTTTATTCGTTTCATCAGATTGTCGAGCAATGCCTGATCCACCCGGTCTTTCATATAGCATACGGCAATGTCCGTCCGGGAAGTCTGCCCCGCCTCAACCATTTCCATCACAAGATGCGGATCCCTAATACGTCGTCTTATCAATGCTGTATTAAAAACGATCGTTTCTACAAATCCATCTCTGGAACCTCTTAAAGACTTATCCTTATCCGGTTCGTCCACACTTCTAGCCGGATATGTGCGGCAGTCAATGGCAATACACACCTCATATCCGCTGATGAACAGACATGTTGCGCCTGACAGCACATTGCGGAGTACCTCATCAAAACTTTGCAGCACGTCCACCTCCACATAAGGAACATACCTTCTGGCAAATGTAGTTGCATCCACAGGCATATCCTCTTCTTTCACTCCAAAAAAAGAATCCATGATCTTCAGCATGGATTCATCTTTTGTAAATCCATCAATGAAATAAAACACTGCCGCTCTCCCGCCGATCTCTATATCCCGGCGCACAATATCAAAACTATCTTTGACAGGAAGCACCTGTTCCATGTATGCAATGTTCTCCTCAAATAACGAACTGACTTTTTTCTCATTCTTTTTAATCATGGGAATCCTATCCTTTCCAAAAAATCTCTGACATACACTACATTTCTTTAAATTACGTATTACCTGCAATTTTCTGCCAGAAATTCTGCTTACTGTGAGATAGTATATCCCCTATTTTAGAAAATATTCTGCTCTGTTCTTACAACACTATACTGACTTCCATACTCACTTTGTAGTACTTCCGAATCCTCC
This sequence comes from Mediterraneibacter agrestimuris, assembly GCF_943193195.1. GTDB lineage: Bacteria > Bacillota > Clostridia > Lachnospirales > Lachnospiraceae > Schaedlerella > Schaedlerella agrestimuris. The sequence goes on from NZ_CALPDG010000022.1 coordinate 35,456, forward strand.
GTTTCGCACATCCGCCGCATCATCGTCCATAGTAATCCCGTACTCCACAAAGATTCCCTGCATAAAGCCATCTCCCGCTTTGATTTCAACCTTCTTTCCTTCATTGCTGTCATTTGTAATTTTTGCAAACATATGTCCCTCATTGTCAGAAAAGAAATAATCACTGTCAATAATTCCAACCGTATTATTAAGCTGCAGGCGGTATTTAAAACCCAGTCCGCTTCTTGGATAACACTTCAAAACCCAGTTGTTTTCCATTTCTACCCGGATACCTGTCGGAATCTTAATTGTCTCTCCCGGCACAAGGATAATCTTCACCGGAGCAAAAAAATCATATCCCGCCGAACCTGCGGTTGCCCGTTTCGGCAGCTTGATATCCTCATAAATCCCATGGATATCATCTCCATTTTCGCCAAATGTATCCATCCAGTCCTTTTGAAACTGTTCTTCGCTTACTTTATGAAACTTTGCAATTCTCTGCATATCCGTTATTCTCCTGTCCTAATCTTTTATGCTTGATTATATCCTGATTCCACCAAATTGTCACTAAACATTTTCAACTTCTTTCCTCTTTTATTTTAATATGTATTAGTGTATAATTAATTTGTATTTTTCAAGGAGAGCACAAACCATGTACCAAATTTTAATCGTAGATGACGAATATGAGATCCGTAATGGACTCTGCAAATATTTCCCATGGAATGCCGCTGGTTTTACTGTAGCCGGACAGGTAGAGAATGGTCGTGAAGCATTGGATTTTCTACATCACAATCATGTAGATCTTGTCCTGTGCGATATTATGATGCCTGTTATAAACGGAATCGAACTTGCCGAATTAATCCGCAAAGAGTTTCCTTCTGTAAAGGTATGTTTCCTGACTGCACACAAAGATTTTGAATTTGCACAAAAAGCCATTTCACTTAATGTCATACAATACATTTTAAAATCTGCCTCTTCTACAGAACTGCTGCATATATTTCACGAAATAAAAAACGAACTGGACAAGTCTATAGCCCAGCAGTCTTCTCTGTTTCATCCGGCAGATTCAGACTCCGAGAAAAATCTTCACACAAGAGATGCTCAGATTTTGAATGAGATCCGACAATATGTATATGATAATTATGCCACTGCGGATCTGAATTCTGTGGCATCCAAAGTGTATATGTCACCAAATTATGTCAGCAGATTATTTAAAGAACTGACAAACCAGAATTTTTCTGATTTTCTCTTAGATGTTAAAATGCAAGAGGCAGAAAAACTTCTGAATGACCCTCACAACAGAATCTATGAAATCAGTGAAACGCTGGGATACAAATACGTCAAAAACTTCTCCCGGGCTTTCCATGATTATTTTGGAATCAGTCCCAGAGATTACAGGAACGGAAAAGCGCCGCTGATCGTACATGCAAAAAAATAATTATGAGACCTCGTACATTTTTAAAAACATTCCTGCTTATTATCGTAGCGCTCATTGTTCCGCTGCTGTTGTTTTTTATCGTTACAATTTCGATTACCCAGAACCAGCTCCGAAATACTTCAGAAAGCGCAAATTATGCTTATCTTCAACAGATTCGTTTCAATACGGATCTAATTTTGAACCAAATCGATCAGCTTTCTCTTTCTTTTGATCTGAACAGTGAGATTGGTTTTCAACTTGATCAATGCCTGCAGCAAAAAGGATCCTCCTACGCAACGACTCAGGCTCTCAGCATCATTCAGGCATTTGCCTCCTCAGAATCCATATCCAGACCGTATATTCAGAGTGTCTACATTTATTTTGACTATTCATCTGAACGTTTCTTTTCGTTCAGAGAGGGGGTTAAATCTGTGAAAAATGCTACTGATACCGCATGGATTGAAAGTTATCAGAATCAGAATCCTGATACACATCTCTGGACAGAAATCCGTGATGTTTATCCATCTTCTGTAGGAGCATCTACATCTGTAGTCTCTATATATCGTCGTACTGTATCTCGTCCCGGTGTCATCGTTATGAATCTCTTTCCTCAATATATTGAGGATGGATTCTATACAAACAGTACTTCCGAAAGTACACCATACATTGTCGTACTGAATGAAAACGGAGAGGTTGCATTTCAAAATGACCTCTGCCCTTTCGAGAACAACATAGATCTGAGTACTATAATGGAACAAAAAGATGAAACTTTTTCTGTCCATCTAGAGGGCAAGCCTTATAATATCCACAGACTGGCTTCTGATCAACTCAACTGGACCTATCTGGCTATTGTCCCTCAAGAATCTCTGTATCTTTTGTCCACTCAGATTAAGTCTACTTTTTGGATTGTTTTACTGCTTTGTCTGTTGCTTGGTATGCTCTTAGCCGTTCTGTTTACTTATCGGAATTACCGGCAGATGAAAAGTATTATGCAGTTATTTGAGGCTGCCGAAGCTGAAGAGCCGCTTCCGCCAACCCGGTCGATGTATATGCAGGACGAATATACCATATTAACAGACACTCTGATTAAAACATTTATCGAACAGCGATACATGCGCCTCGCTGTGTCAGAAAGGCTATTTCATATGAAAGTGTTGGAATTACAGGCTTTACAGGCTCAGATTAATCCTCATTTTCTAGTAAATACACTAAAAAATATATACTGGATGTCCTGTTCTCTGACCGATGGTCCAAACAAAGTCAGCGAAATGATAGATGTTCTGTCTAGCATGCTTTACTACTCACTCCGCAACCCATTTGTCATGGTACCTTTAGAGGAAGAGATTATGCAGACACGTAATTATCTGCAAATCCAAATGACTCGCTATCCTAATAAGTTTACGACAGATTTTCAATATGATGACAATATCCTGCAAGAAAAAACTCTCCGCTTGATTTTACAGCCGATTATTGAGAACAGCATTCAGCATGGATTTTTACCGAAAGGCGGAAAAGGTCATATTAAGGTCCACATCAAACGTGTGGAAAACCATCTCATCTTCACCGTCTCCGACAACGGAGCCGGCATGAACAAAGAAACTCTTGAAAAACTAAAAAGACGACTGTGCTCCGATTCCATTCCAGAACAGGAAATCCGGCATATCGGTCTTCTGAATACCGCAAAACGTCTGTCCTTAAGATATGGAAACCATGCTCAGATACTAATCAAAAGCAAATATGGTTCAGGAACTTCCATTACTTTAAAAATCCCAACAGAAGATTCTAAACTATTATTAGATCCTGACGTATTACTGCAGGAGAATCCTGAGTAGTCTGCTATAAACAAAAAGAACGGTCAAGTGACTCTGCCTTGTCACCTTTCCGTTCTTTCTGTCATGTCATACCAATTTTACTGTTTCCATATCCTCACTTGAGAAATTTTTCAAAGGAAGTTCCACCGGATTTCCTGTCTTCTGGCTTTTGTAAATTGCAAGGACAATTTCCAGTGCGTTCCGCCCGGCTTTAGCATCTACACAAGGCTGTCGGTGTTCTTTTATTGCAGATATGACGTCCGCATACAACCGCCCATGTCCGTTTCCATAGATATTAATGGTTCTTTCATCCAGTGTTTTTATCTCTCTGTCCGTATTATCTCCTTCTGCAAATTCCCAATAATCTACCCGGTTTGCCGATGTGCCGCTGATTTTCACAGTTCCTTTCTCTCCGCAAAACAACAGGCATTCCTCCAGATCATCTCTATAGATATTAGTAGTACCCTCGATTTCAGCAATCACTCCATTTTCAAACTCTACAATTGCCATTCCTGCATCCTCCGCCTCAAGATAAGGATGCTGCCGCTGACGAGTCACTCCATATACTCTGACAGGTTTTGCATCTATCAGCCAGACCAACAGATCAATTCCATGAATACACTGATTCATCAGACATCCCCCATCCAATTTCCATGTACCGCGCCATGGAGCCTGCTTATAATATGCTTCGTCCCGGAACCAGCGGACATGAACTGCCCCATGACTTAGTTTCCCGAATCTTCCTGTCTCTCTTGCGCGGCGCACTGCCTGTATGGCCTCATTAAATCTGTTTTGATGGCATACGGACACCACTATCCCATGTTCTTCACTTTTCCGGATAATTTTCTCTGCATCTTCCATATTCATTGCAATTGGTTTCTCTATCATGATATTTACTCCAGATTCCATACAATCCAGCGCAATCTGCGCATGAAGACCACTCTCTGTTGCAATCGCGCATAGTTCAAGTTCTGGATGTTCAAAAAGCATCTCTTTATAATCACAATAACGTAAAATATCTGTATCATGTTCCAGATGAAACTTGCATAAAAGTTCCTCCATATGCTCTTCATCAATATCACACACTGCAGTTAATTCCAGATTATTCTCAATTGCCGCCTTTATATGATTTTCAGCAATTCTGCCACATCCGATCAATGCATATTTCATCCAAACCCTCCTTTCTGCCGCTTGATATCAGCACAGCATCGCTTCATCAATATACATTTCCATTTTCACGATAAGAACGCCAGATATTTTCAAAAAAATCTTCCTCTTCAGGTATCGGATTTACCGTTCTCCAGCATGCTTCACATCTGCCGTCCAGATAACTGATTTCCTGAATCATATTGCTTCTTGACTGGTCATCCAGTGTAAAACAAAATAGTTCTGGAAGCTGTTCGGAAGATTTTTTTCCATTTGGATCCAAGTACAGAGCGCTTCCTCTGCTCTTGCCTCCACTATCCATATAATCAGCCATTGCACTTAAATATACATACTGAGCAATCAACATATCCCTCAAGCGGTACACACGCTCCAATTGCTTAGAACTGTCGATATATACGAGAGATTTCAGATCCTCCAGTTCCTGTTTCACCTCGGACAAAGCCCCGGCAATTCCTTCCCGGCTCCGGATTGCCCCTGCGTTCCGGCTCATACGCCTTCCTGCATGCTCCCAGAGTTCATCCACTCTCATACTACCCTTTTCAAAAGCTGCAACGGCCAGTGCAGACATTTTTTCTGCTGCCTTTTGCACAAGTTCCTCAAAATCTTTTTCCATTTCTGGTGTTTTGATATATCGCACCGCAATATACTGCGCTGCACGTGCCGAACCTGCCTGCCCTGAATTCAAAGCACTTCCGCCCGGACGATAAACGCCATGGCTTCCCGCCACTTCACCTACAGCAAAAAAGTGCGGAACATTGGTCTCCCACCAGGCATTCATTGCCAGCCCACCGTTATTGTGCTGTGCACAAAGTGCAATTTCCAATACCTGACTGGACAGATTTATACCTCGTTTTTCATAAAACTCTACTGCCGGTGCATTCATATGCAGCAGCCTTTCATACGGTGTTCCAAAACATGCTTCTGCCTTTTCCAGATATTCTCTCGCCTCATCCGAAAGCAGTGTATAGTCCACCTCCGTGTCTCCCGGATTATTCCTGAAATCCAGATATATCTTGCGCCCTTTGCAAGTTTCCATATATACAAGAATATCAATAATAGAGCTTCCTCTATCTGCCTTTCTCACATCAAACGGCCATTGATATCCTTTTAAAAATGTATTAGTCAGCAATTCTCTCTTATCTTTAAAATAATCCGACAAAAATTCTCTCTCATCACTTCCATCCGGATTTCTTGAAATAAATTTGGGCAGCACCTGCATATAGGTTCCCGACACATTCCATCTGGGATTGACAGATGCCAGGCCAAACTGCCATTCGGTCAGATTTCTCCCCCTGACACCTGCCTCAAAGGCCAGTCCGCTGGCTCCAAAATGACATGCCGGATACACACTGTCTGCATATATTCCCGCTGGTCCTCCTGTTGCATAAATAATATTTTCACTGCAAAATGCCACAAATCTCTCTGATACGTTCTCTGCCTTATCCAGATTCAGACACAGGATTCCTCTGTATCTATTCTCGTCTCTCAAAATCTGAATCACCTGAAGCTTATCAAAAACGGGAATCTTTTTTTCGTTCACAGCTCTTTCAAGGCACTCCGTCATAATCTTAGACGTATATGGACCTACCGATGTGGCACGGTTTCTCGGATCATGATCTGTTTTGTAACCAATGTACTCTCCCCAACGATTTTTCGGGAACGGAACTCCCAGCCCTGCTAATTTTAAAAATCCCTGTACAGAAAGTGCCGCCTCACAAAGTGCGATGTCCCCGTCCATACACTGTCCTGCGAACAGATTATCTGCCATTTCACGTACACTGTCCGGACTGTTTCCCGAAAGTGTCAGCTTATAATACGTCTGTTTGTCAGAACCAGTATTTCTGGATGTGCCCGCTTTTACATGCTCGGAAACTACTGCTATATCATGCTGTCCATAAGAATAGAGACAGTCTGCCGCATTATATCCTGCTGCTCCGGTTCCTACCACTACAGTATTCACGATATACACTTTTATCTTTCCTGATCCGGTGCTAATACAAGTCTCTTTCATAACCTGTCCTTCCTTCCCATACTATAAACGTTTGATATGGAAACCGCCATCTACGTCTACATAATTTCCTGTTGTATAATTAAACTTATCACTGCAGAAAGCAGACACAACTCCTGCAATATCTTCCGGCATTCCCCATCTTGCAATCGGAAATATTCCATCTTCAAACATCTTATTATACTTGTCTCTGACTGTGTCTGTCATATCTGTTGCAATCACACCCGGGCGCACCTCATGCACAAGAATCCCTTCCGAAGCCAGCCGGTCGGCGTACAATGTTGTCAGCATAGAAACTCCGGCCTTGGCCACACAGTATTCTCCCCTTCCAATAGAAGATACTTCTGCAGAACATGAAGATATATTTACAATGGTTCCCCGTTTTCTGTCAATAAACTCCTGCTTGATCATCTGTTTCGCCACCGCCTGTGTCAGAAACATAGTTCCCTTGGTATTGATTCCTACAACACGGTCAAAACTCTCTTCTGTCATCTCCAGCAAATCATTCCGTACTCTGGGTGCCACTCCGGCATTATTCACAAGTACATGAATCCCGCCGAATGTTTCTGTCGCTGCTTCGATCAGCATATTTCTATCCTTTATACTGCATATATCCCCCTGTACATAAATCCAGGAAGTCCCATCTGCCGTAAGCAGGTCAAAGTTTTCCTGATAATCTTCCTGACAGTTCATGTCCATAATCACGATCTGGAATCCATCTTTCCCGAGCTGCCGCGCAATTGCAAATCCAATACCTCTTGAAGCTCCTGTTACAATCGCCGTTCTTTTCATGATCTTCTCTCCTTGTCTGCTTTATTCTCCCTTGCTTCTGCTGCTTTCCTCGCTTCCTGATAAAGGGGCAGGTATGTTTTTGCATCCCGGACAGCACACCCCGTTCTTCCCTGATCCCGCATAATCTGCGTACATTTAGAACAAGTGATACAGCACTTCTTCGGTTCCATTCTTCCTCCTGACAGCACGTCTTTAGGAGCATCCGGATAAGCGATACTAGAACGTCCAAGTCCCACAAATCTGCAGCTCTTGTCCGCCAGATTCGCCGCTCCCACATAAGGAATAAATTGCCTGAGCCATGTATATGCATTTCCGACAACCGGTACATCCCCGGCTGCTTCCTGAATCATGCGTGTGAAGGAAAATGCTCGTGATATACTCTCCAGAGGATGCTCATCCGGAACCGGGATCCCCATGCTGGACAAGTCAAAAGGTCTGGTTACCTGTGGGTAAATATAATATGGATTTCCGGCAGAATTACTCAAAAGGTCTATCCCTTCCTCACACAGCATCTTTACCAGCGCCAAAGGTTCCGATGGGTCAAACTTCCAGAACTCCTCTGTGTCACATCCAAATCCATATGGATATGGATGTGCGTCAAATACATTAAAACGGCACGCAATGATAAAATCGTCTCCTGCTGCTTTTCTCACTGCGCGGATGGAATCCTTTAAAAGCCGCGTTCGGTTTTCAAAACTGCCGCCGTATTTTCCAGGTCTCGTAAATGCAGCCAAAAGCTCACTCATCAGATAACGGTGACATGCTTTGATATCCACTCCGTCAAATCCTGCTCTTTTTGCACAGACAGCCGCCTTTGCATAAAATTCAGGAAGTGAACTCAGATATTCATCTGTTACAACCGGATCACTCTCGCTAATACCGCCTCTGGGATCCAGCAATGGGTCATGCTGTGCAATAATCGGGCTGCCTTTTGTCCCTGACGGCCGTGAATAACGTCCTGAATGTGTAAGCTGGAGTATATGTACCGCCTCAAAATCTTCTCCCATCGTTTCTTTTGCGGCATCTCTGCTTTCTTTTAATGCCGCTGCAAACTTTTCTGTGTTTTCTTCTGTAATCATCATTTGAAGCGGATTGGCACGTCCTTCCGGAACAACTGCGCAGGCCTCCCACCAGATCAGTCCTGCGCCGCCTGCTGCAAATCGACGATAGCGCCGCCGTACCAGCTCTGATGGAGAACCATCCTGATTAGAATCACACCCTTCCATGGGAAGTACTGCAAACGCATTCAAAGCCTTACGGTTCCCAATTCTGACCGGCTCTGACAGTGGGGATAAATCATCTTGAAAATGGATTTCCACACCCAGCTCTTTAACACGTTTTTTTATCTCAGAAAGTTCTTTAAATGCAAATTTCTCATGTTTTGACATCATCTCACCCCTCATATACCTTACAGAACCATTCTTTCGACTTCCGGATCAATTCTGGCGCATTGTCTCCAAAATATTCAAAAGAAATATATCCGTCATATCCATCCTTTTTCAATTCACATACCAGCGGGTGGAAATCCACATCTCCTTCATCCAACGGTACACAGATATGGGGCGCCCAAAGCAGATTTTTGAAATGATAGTGGATGCTGTACTGCTTTAGCGCCTCATAAGCATCCATCATTTCCAGACCCGACGGATAAAAATTAAATCCATCAAATATCAGTCCTACCGCAGGACTTTGCACTGCACGCAAAATTCTTAAAATAGAATGAATTGTATCAGACGGATGATAATAATGCGCCTCAATTCCCAAAGAAACTCCTTCTTTCTGTGCATCTTCTCCTAACATTCTTAAAGCCTCAAAGCAGCACATCCATTCGTCCTTTATTACTTCACTGGAACCTTTATCTCCCAAGAAAACTCTTACTACCGGACAATGCAGGGCAGATGCATATCCAATGCATTTCCGTGCCAGAGCAAGATTTTCTGACTGTATACTTTTATCAATCAGGTTCAGATAAGGCGCAATTACCACACATTCAAGGTCATATGTCTTCAATAAATCTGTCAAATCTTCCAGTGACCTTCCGCTCTCTAAAAAGCCATCCACATGGCCGCTCCAAAGTTCAATTCCGTCCATCCCCAGTTCCTTCGCAATTTTCAGCACCTCCTCCAGCGTCTTATCCTTCGCCCAGGTGGTACACATACTGTATTTCATGTTCCAAGTCCTCTCTTTCCCGATCCTATGCCATCGTCTGCAATGTTTCTTCCGTGATTTCATATTTTAATGGCTCTCCCCGTACAAAACGAAGTGCCTCGTCTGCAATATATTGACCGATTCTTCCGATTTCAAGCCCCATGCTTCCTGCTATATGTGTTGTCAGAATAATATTGGCAGTGCCATAAAGCAGGCTGTCTTCTATCGGCGGCTCTGGATCAGTCACATCCAGAACAGCAGTCCTTGTGCAATCCTCTTGCATTACCCGGATCAAGTCATCCTCAACAATCTGAGAACCTCTTCCGGTATTCAACAGTGTAGAACAAGATTTCATCCGGCTCAAAAGAGAATAATTAATCATCCCCTCAGTCTCTGGAAGCTTTGCCACATGGTTAGAAATCACATCACACTGTTCAAAAATCTCTTCCAGACTATGTTTTGTTACATTCAGTTCCTCTGCCCGCTTTTCTGACAGATATGGATCATATACCCATACCTCCAATTGATAAGGACGAAGCAATGAAATCACACGAGAACCAACTGCCCCTGCTCCTAGAATTCCAATCTTTGCACCATAATTTCCGCTGAAACAATCTGAAAATGCTCTGGCATCATCATAATTTTCCCGCATTCTTATACTGTTCTGAAAAAAACCTTTATTGGCAAGTATAATCTGAGCCACAGTATATTCCGCTACCGGAGTTCCATTCGCAGCCCATCCGCTCACAACCCGTACTCCATTCTCAAGAAAAGACCTTGCAAAGTACTGTACACTTCCTGCCGCATAAAAAACGATTTTCAATTTCGGAAAATATTTTTTTATCTGCAATACTGTTAATTCCGGTACCCACCAGCTTGTAAAAAGTATTTCTATCTCTTTCAAAATTTCTGCATACTCTTCCAACTGCATTTCATTCACCGGATCAGGCAGTAAATCGCAAAACGTTTTTATCTGTTCCCGCACAGACTCTGTGTAAGCCCGCTCCAGATAACATCGTCTGTCTTTTGCATATAACATCATTGCCTTTTGCATTTTCATCCCTCAATTCTTTTCTTCTTTATTACCCGCATTCATGGAAACAAGCTCCCGCAGAAGGAGGATACTTTCTTTTGCATCTTCCGCAAAATGTTGCGTTACACCCTCGACACTTAGCATCCCCTGATAACCGATTTCCTGAAGCATTCCTATGAACTCTCTGCACTGCCCTAAATCCTTACCCGCTGGAAATCTCCGCTCTGCGCCGCATGCAATATGACAATGCTTCAAATACGACGCAGCCTGCACCAGAACATTCACAGACTCTTTTTCTTTCTGCATATGATAATAATCTGCCAGAAGCCAGACTGATGAATGGGAAATTTCCTCAGTCATGCGAATTCCCTCGTTCACTGTATGCATAAGATCAGTTTCACCACGGTTTAACGGTTCCAGAACTATTTTGATTCCATACTTTTGTGCCGCATTACCAAATATTCTGCAAACCTCTTTCATCTGTTCCCATGCCTCATCCATACTAATATCATCAGGTAACCGTCTTGCTCCGCCGCTGCCAAATACAATGATTTTCCCATGCAGTGCATGGGCTCTGGAACATGCACGCTCTGCATACGCTTCTAATGCTTTTTTATCGACATCTTGTCCAAATATTTTCATTCCGCCTGGCAGTAATATATTAAATGCCCGGCATGGAATTCCTCGTTTCTCAAATTCTGTTTTCGCTCTTTTAAATTCTTCATCCGGCATCTCTGCAATGGTACACAATGGCAGTTCTATGTAATCATATCCTGCTTTTGCTGCATCTTTTGCAAGTTCCATACCTGCACAGATTCCAATCTCCATTCCTTTCACCTCCAGACAGCTTTATATTTCTGTCGCATCTCCGATAATTTGTCCTGCATCCAGAGAAAGTGCTCCTGTCGGACAAGCGCTGAAGCAATATCCGCAGCCAATGCACTTTTTCGTCTTTGCAGCAATTCCTTCTTTCACTTCGATACCCTCATACCAACATGCCTCTGCACACTTTCCACAGCCATTACATTTTTCCTTATCCGGTTTTTCAAGCATATATGCCTTGCCAAGTGCTTTGGTGCGCTTTACTGCCGTTTCTTTCGGCATATCAAACAACTTCAATGCACATCCCTGTAAGGATGCTATATCTGCATATTCTTTCTGATTCATCCAGGCATCCAGACCATGTATGATATCCTGCACGGCTTTCGGTCCCGCACAACAGGCAACACTTCCAAGCTGTACCATCTCGCTTCCTGCCATGATCATTTTTGCTGCTGCTTCCCAGCTATAAATACCGCCTCCGGCATACATCGGTGTCTTTATTCCATTTTTTCTTGCTTCTGCAACCGTAAAACAGATCACTGGAAGCGCCCCTGATGTTCCGTAACCACTTCCCGGTCTCGGTAATGTCCGTTTCCAATCCAAATCAAACACAAATCCCCTCCATCTCGCTGTCGGACCGATAGAATCTGCACCTCCGAGCACAGCAGCCTCCATCGCCCGAAGAGGATCGCATGCTTCCACAGGCAGCTTCACCATAACAGGAATTTTGACAGCAGATTTGATATCACGGGTTGTATTATAGATCATCCTGTAAAAATCATAAACGCGGTTTCTTACTGCGGCAATTCCCGGCGTGTTAAAATGCAGTTCCACTGCGTCTGCACCTGCACGTTCCATTTCCTGTGCCTGGCGGCGCCACTCTCTTTCCCAGTCCAGACCTCCTGCCTCCGTATCCAGAAAATGTCCTATGGATGCCCAAAGACGTACACTGTCCGGCATTTGATTTCTCGCCTGATGCAGTCCTTCACAATAGCTTTCCAGAGAATCAAAATCATCTTTTGTCTGAGTCCCTTCCGCATGACTCTGTAAAACCGTCTTCCCCTCCAGCATATCCTGAAGAGACGGATAAACATAAGAGCCGCCTCCGGCTCCGTGTCCAAAATTCCTCATAACAACAGCCCCCGGAAGCGCTTTTGCGCTCTTTACTACAGCCGCTACTCCCTGCGTTGCCGGACTGCTGGCAATCACAAATGGATTTTCCATATTCAGCCTTTTTATCTTCAAATCTGCCATTTCTATCTCTCCCATTTTTCCAGTCGGTTTATTTTCCTATATAACTTCTGTTACACTACAATCATTCTCCATAAAAATAAGCGTCCATGTATTATGAATAGTCTCCATCTGCAGCTCTGCATGATTAGATTCCAGTTCTGTCAATCGGGTTGTTTTTATAACCCCTTCCCTGGCAATTATGGTCACAAACCGTGCCGGGACTTCACATGTCTTCTCATACACAAGCTGCGGAGCAGGCTCTTTTTGTGCATACCCATAGGATACCCACCCTCCGATAGGTTTTTCATTTCCGCAGTAGTTCATAGATGTCAGCCCCTCGCAGGAAACAGCCTGAATCTCCATTCTCAATTTTCCATTCTCATATAGATAGCACTGATTCTTATCGGTTTCTTTTAATTTCCCCGGCGCAAAGTTAAAAAACTGACGCAGCCGGTGTATGCCCGAACCTGTCAAGTCATCTTCCACAACCCAGATATCCGGTTTCAGCCAGATGACGCTTCTTTTGTGAAAAACTGGCTCGTCCATATATGCATATCCATTATGAGATATAACCAGACGGTCAAACTGTTCTCCATGCTCAAACCTGTGACAAAACATCCGTACCCCTCTGGCTGTCGGAATTACATCCGGGTGCTCACCCATAACATGATCATCAACAAGAATCGTATTATGAGCCGCCGTAGAAGAAAAATAAATCCTCCAGTCAAACTGACTCTCCGAACTATAAAGATATCTTCCTGTATCAATCAATACATCCTGCCCCTCGACTTGAAGTTCTAGATGTCCTGCATCATAGTGAGAATGGACATTATTCTCTCCGCGCTCCAGGATCGTTCCGCTGACCAGAAAATAAGAATCATTCCTTCCCCATCCTGAACGAAATACATGATATCCTGCATCCGGCAGGGAAGTACAGATTTCCTCAGGCGCTTTCCCTTCTTTCCCCTGTGTAGCAAAAAACAAAAAATCTTTCCGTCCTGTAATCTCAGCCATTACCCTGAAAAAAGCCCGCAGCTCATTTTCATCTGCCGGATCAGTGGTGTTATTCATTCCTTCATAGACAGAACAGTCCGACCGCAGTGTAAGCAATGAATTCCGGTCCGCATCGCCCACCATTGGTGTAGACATATCCGGTTTTATCAGTTTTACGATAAAACCAGCAGCACGTTCCAGAATAGGAAGCATATACGGCGGCACATAAATTCCATTTTTCACAGCCAGTCTGTATACCTGAAGAAATGCTCCTGCCGCTGTAAGATGATAAATCGGTGTACGTTATTATGACTATTTTTGATAATTCTATTATATATCGCTTTATTATCAAATAATACTGCTCTATCCAACGAATTAGTATCACTTTTATCTATGTTTTTCCATACAATTCACTTATTTTTATATAAAACTCTTAAATTTTTATATATATACTCATTTTTTAACAAAAATACTCAATATAAGAAAGGCTATGCGAATGAGTCGCATAGCCTTCTGTGGTGATATCTAATTACAGTATTTCCCTTAAAATTGTATAGTTTAAGTACTTAGAACGGAGTCCCATACAAGTCATACGGTGTCACCTGATATACATAATAATTCAGCCAGTTTGTATACAGGTTATTTGCATGTGACCTCCAGGTAAGCACCGGTTTGTTGTCCGGATCATCATCTGGATAATAGTTCTCCGGAATCTGGGGGTTCAACCCTCTTCCCATATCCCGCTTATACTCAGAATCCAGTGTCATTCTGTCATACTCAGGATGACCCATCACAAAAATCTGCCGGCCTTCCTGTGCCATACACATAAACACACCTGCCTGTAAAGAATCTGCCAGGATAGTAATCCTCTCATCTGCCTCCAGCAGATTCTGCGGCACCTCTGTATGTCTGGAATGGGGCGCCATAAATACATCGTCAAATCCGCGCACAAGCGGAATCTTACGGTTTCTCACTCTGTGACGGTACACACCGGATAACTTCTTCGGCAGCATTTCTTTATTAATTCCATAATGATAATAGATTCCTGCCTGTGCTCCCCAGCAGAGATGCAGCGTGGATGTCACATTTGTTTTTGTCCACTCCATAATCTCGGCCAGTTCCTGCCAATAATCTACTTCCTCAAATTTCATCTGTTCCACCGGCGCCCCGGTAATGATAAATCCATCAAATTTTTGATGCCTGATATCCTCAAATGCTTCATAAAATTTATAAATATGACTGGTGGAAGTATTCTTGGATACATGACTTGTCATCCTCACAAATGTCACATCCACCTGAAGCGGTGTATTAGATAGGGAACGAAGAATCTGTAACTCCGTGTCCTCCTTCAGCGGCATCAGGTTCAAAAGTCCGATGCTGATAGGACGGATATCCTGATGAGCAGCACGGTATTCATCCATCACAAATATATTTTCACGCTCCAGTATCTCTTTTACAGGTAAATCATTTTGAACACGTATCGGCATAATTATTCCCCTTTATTTTCATTTTCTTGTTTCATTTCATTTTTTTCAGAATGCACATAGACGCCATCGGCATCTACATAGCTGTACTTATCATAGCAGTCTGTCGCCGTGGGCAGCTTCCTTTTCTCCAGATTATGATTGATCAGCATATTAACCACATAGTAGATCACTGCAAATGTAGGAACTCCCAGAATCATACCAACAAATCCAAACAATCCGCCTCCCAAGAGGATCGAGAACATCACCCAGAATGCAGACAGTCCCGTGGAATCTCCAAGAATGGTCGGTCCGATGACATTTCCGTCCAATTGCTGCAATACCAGTATAAAGATAATAAAGTAAAGTCCCATCTTTGGTTCCGACAGCATGATCAGAACCGCACTTGGAATCGCTCCGATATAAGGACCGAAAAACGGAATGACATTAGTAACTCCGATAATCACACTGACCAGCAGTGTATATGGCATCTTCAAAACAGACAATCCGATAAAGCAAAGGACACCGATGATCGCCGAGTCAATAATCTTTCCGATAATAAATCCGCCGAAAATCGAATTACTTTTAATCGTCAGATGCAGGATCATATTTGCATGATCCGGTTTGAACACCGCATAAATAATCTTTTTTGTCTGCATAGAGAACTTTTCCTTACTAAAAAGTACATAGACAGACACAATAATACCAATGACCGCATTCATCACTCCATTAACTACATTGACGACCCCTTCTGTCAGATGCGACATAAAATCGTTGACCTGAGGAAGTAAGTCTGTCCGCAGCCAGTCCTGTAAAAATCCTGTGATTTCGGTCAGCATAGTAGTAAACAACTGCCCCAGAGTTGAATCCTGCGACATAATTTCCGTCAGCGTCTGAAGCGCAGTATTAATCTGTCCCGGCACAGTCAGGATCATATCACGGATACTTTTATATAACTCCGGTATCAGCATATTAAACAAAGCGGCAATGATCGCCAGCATGATCACAAGCGCAATAAAAATACCCACGCTTCTACAAACCCGCTCCGGCTTCTTCATATTAGGAAAGCGGTGCACAATCCATGGTCTTAAATACCGCTCCACTGTTTTCACGATTGGATTCAGTAAGTATGCAATCGCAAGTCCGTAAATGATCGGACGCAAAATATTAAGGATCTTCCAAATAACCGCTGAAATATCATCCATCCGCAGCAAAAGAAAAAAGAAAAGCATACAAGAAATAATCACTACAAATGCAGTCATTCCTTTTTCCAACTGCACACGCAGCTTGGATGGCCCCCGCCTGCCAAAATCCGGCTGGTTAATATAATATCCGCTCTTTTTACCGGCAGGTGTCTTGTCCTGATTCTGTTCTGCTCTCTGTTCATCATTCATCTTAGTCAAATATCCTTCCTTTGTATGTAAATAAATATATCTGTTTCAATGTGTTCGATGCATTATAACAATGATTATACATGATGTTGAAACAAAAAAACAATACCTGATGTTATAATTTCCATTATGTTTTGTAACAATGTTACTATGCACAGCTTACTGCTGTGCATAGTAACCGCATTTGTGCATTTAAAATCGCCTGCGGCGAGGCACAAATGCTTGTAAACTTCGCTGTATTGGGTCGTAAATGCGCAGTTTATGCGCATTTCGACTGTGAACCGTAACGTAACAATTCATTACAGTTCACACAGCATCTTGCACTGCAAGACTTGCTTACTTGTCCATTTTGCATGCGATTACATAAGAAGAAGACAGAACGTCAAAACTCATTGACCTTCTGTCTTCTTCTCAGATTGCATATTGTTTTTTAACTATAAACAGATACACGGATATTGCTTCTCTAATGCTTACATTCAAATGTTGCACATTCTGTTTCCCCACAATGGCAGGCATTGCTTCCTTCCACACTGATTTTACCGGCATGGCATTCACATTTCTCATTGTACATACAATCTGTTGCCTTACAGTCAATATTGGAAAGATCTGATGCTGTTCCTGTCACATCAGTATAGACATCACCTTTTCTCTCCTGAAAGCTGTCGCAGCAAGTCTCTCTGGCTGTTTTAGCCTGTTCGCCTCCGACTTGGACCGCATCCAGATCACATAAGAACTGCTTATTGTGAACACAAGTCTGTACGGTACATTTTAATTGTGGCATATGGATTGTCCTCCTTTTGATAAAATAAATAGCGCCAGCATGCACTGACGCTATCATTATACCCATTCTCTGGAGTTCCTATACCTATTTCTCTTCTATAGTTTTTATCTCACGGGCAGTTTTATTTTTAATCTCCTCTTTCAAAGAAGCAATGAAATCTGCAAGACTTTTCTGTCCTTCATCTCCTTCAAAACGGCTTCTTACAGACACAAGTTCACTTTCTTCTTCCTTTGCGCCTACAACGAGCATATACGGAATCTTCTGCATCTGTGCCTCGCGGATCTTGTAACCGATCTTTTCTGCACGAGAATCCAACTCTGCACGGATACCTGATTCTTTCAGACCACTCAGTACTTTTTCACCATATTCCATATATTTATCAGAAATCGGCAACACCTTCACTTGTATCGGAGACAGCCATGTTGGAAATGCCCCTGCAAAATGCTCGATCAAAATTCCGATGAACCGCTCAATAGAGCCGAACGCTACACGGTGGATCATAATCGGGCGGTGCTTCTCTCCGTCTGCTCCCGTGTACTCCAGTTCAAAACGCAGAGGAAGCTGGAAGTCTAGCTGAATGGTTCCGCACTGCCATGTTCTTCCGATAGAATCCTGCAGATGGAAGTCAATCTTCGGTCCGTAGAACGCGCCGTCTCCTTCATTTACTACATAAGGAAGTCCCAGATCGTCCAGCGCGCCGCGAAGTGCGTCTGTTGCCAGATCCCAGTCCTCATCACTTCCCATACTGTCCTCCGGACGTGTAGAAAGCTCTACATGATATTTGAATCCAAACAGACTGTATACCTCATCAATGAGTTTTGCAACTCCCTTGATCTCATCACGAATCTGCTCCGGCATCATGAAAATATGGGCATCGTCCTGTGTGAAGCAGCGTACACGCATAAGTCCGTGAAGCTGACCGGATTTCTCATGACGGTGGACCAGTCCCAACTCTCCCATACGAATTGGAAGATCACGATAAGAACGCGGCTCTGACTGATATACAAGAATACCACCCGGGCAATTCATCGGTTTAATCGCAAAATCTTCCTCGTCAATGACAGTTGTATACATATTCTCTTTGTAATGTCCCCAGTGACCAGATGTTTCCCAAAGATGTCTGCTCAGCATAATCGGTGTGTTGATTTCTACATAGTCATTTTTTGTATGAATGTCTCTCCAATAGTCAAGCAGTGTATTTTTCAATACCATTCCTTTTGGCAGGAAGAACGGGAATCCCGGTCCCTCATCACGCATCATAAACAATCCCAGTTCTTTTCCAAGTCGTCTGTGATCACGCTTCTTAGCTTCTTCGATCATTGCCAGATGCTCTTCCAGCTCTGCCTTCTTCGGGAAAGCGGTTCCGTAAATCCTCTGGAGCATCTTATTCTTCTCACTTCCTCTCCAGTAAGCGCCGGCAAGACTTGTCAGCTTGAATGCTTTTACATTCTTTGTGTTCATCAGGTGCGGACCCGCACAAAGGTCAGTAAACTCACCCTGTTTGTAGAAACTGATGACAGAATCTTCCGGCAGATCCTCGATCAATTCTACTTTATAGATTTCACCTTTTTCTTTGAAATATTCGATTGCTTCATCTCTCGGCATCGTAAACTGTTCTAAAGCCAGCGACTCTTTCACAATCTTTTTCATCTCTGCTTCGATCTTCTCCAGATCTTCTGCCACAAGCGGTGTCTCTCTGTCGATATCATAATAAAATCCATCGTCAATAGACGGTCCGATCGCCAGCTTTGCATCCGGATACAGACGTTTGACCGCCTGCGCCATGATGTGAGAAGCTGTATGACGGAACGCGCCTTTTCCCTTCTCATCATTAAATGTCAGAATGCTCAGTTCACAATCCTCTTCCACAACTGTTCTCAAATCTACAACCTCACCATTTACTTCTCCGGCTGTAGCCACTCTTGCCAGACCTTCGCTGATGTCTGATGCAATTTCAATTACACTTTTGCTCTCTGCATATTCTTTTACAGAGCCGTCTTTTAATGTGATTTTCATATGTTTTCTCCTCACTTTTTATTATTTCTGTAATTAAGTAGATAGAATACGTCTCGACCATTCTCACACAAGCAGCTGTAAAATATTTCTTCTGCTCTTCCGGCTGCACATATAATAACCTTTTATTGTCAGAATATCCGGCAATAAAAAAGTCCCTCTCTGTTTCACTACAGAAAGGGACGAGTCTTCTCGCGGTTCCACCCTAATTGATCTGACAAATGTCAGAACCACTTTATTCATGATGATAACGGAATCACCGGACTGTTTTGCAGCCACTCAGAGGTAGTTTTCAAATGGTTCCGTGATAGGAAGCTTCCAGCCTGTGACTTCCCTCTCTGTATCCTTTCCGCATTCTACTCTTCTCATCAACGTGTTTCAATCTTTTATCATTATAGCATTGCTCTTTCTTTTGTCAAGATAATCGCCAAAAATTACACATTGCTTCCGCAGCACTTTTTATACTTCTTACCGCTTCCGCACGGGCACGGATCATTCCTTCCGATCTTCTTCTCCTTGCGGACCGTACCGGACGCCTTCTGCTCACGGTACAGACGCTTCCTTGTCTCTTCATCAAAGATATTGTCCCACTGCGGCAGTTCATACAGCCAGTCAGCCTTCGCGTCTACCATGTTCTTATACAGCAGTTCTTTGTCAAATGCAAGACTTACTTCCGTATCCTCTGTCATAGTCTCAATCGGATTCTTCTCTTTCAGACTATCGTTGATTCCATCCAGAAAACCAACCATTGTCATCACATGCTGACCATACTTGTCAGCCAGTTCTTTAACCGTTCCTTTCACTTCCTCATCAGGATTTGTCAAAAGTAATTCATAAATCTGCTTTTCAATATTAAAGTAATTCCCCCAGAAAGTCTCTAACTGTGCTTTAGATGCTTCCTGGCTATATGCGGTTTCTCTCCACTGTTCCAATAAACTCTTATCACTCATTGTACTTAACTCCTTTTATCAAAATATCAGCTAGCAATCATTATATAACATATTTTCCATTCCGTAAACTGTTATTTTTCTGTAACAGTTCAGCCATGCACAAATCTACAAAAACGAATTGGTAAGCTTGCTTACAACAAGACGTTTTTTGTAGGAT
>NZ_CALPDG010000023.1 GCF_943193195.1 Mediterraneibacter agrestimuris
GAGACAAAAGAAAAAATAGATTTTATCGAAAAGTGGTGCTGGAGTTCTTCTCCAGCACCAACTTTGTCTACAGTCTGACAGAAATACAAATATTAAATTTGTATTTCTGTTTAGAGAATAGAATAGTAAAAGTCAGCAATCAAATAGTTAAGTTGACGGCAAAAGAATTTGATATCCTTGCGCTCCTGATCATGCATCCGAAACGTGTCTTTACCTATGAAATGATCATGGATTTGGTCTGGCATGAAGATTATACATTTTATTCCCGTAAGGCTGTTAACAACCATGTGAGTAATTTGCGGAAAAAATTAAAGATTGCCCCGGATATACCCGATTATATAAAAAGTGTCTATGGTGTCGGTTATAAATTCGAGGTGTGAAGAAGCGCGGCAATATCAGTCCGCGCTTCTTTTGCAAAATACAGCAGAGTTTCAGTGTACTTTGGAAGAATATGGACACTTCGGGAAAAAGAATAGAAGATTTCCACGTATGCTCTCCCCATACAGAAGGAGGTTGACAATAAAACGTCCATAGGTTCTCCTTCGTGGAGGGAGACCATAGTGGATGGAGAGAAAGCCGGAAGTTCGGCCCCGGAAACACCGGGTATATTCTTATAGCGGCCCTGTAATTCAGCTGAGGATTACAGGGCTTTTCCATTCGACAAAAAATGACATAAGTTTTTCGTTTTCTGCAAATTGCAGAAGTGGTCAGTATGAGTGTGCGTCTGTCTGTTGGCAGGCGCCTCTTTTTATATTCAGGGAAGAAGATCCTCTTCCCAGTTGGCGTATACGCTGCCGGTCCCCGCCTTCAATTTTGATTTTCGGTTCAATCAAAAAATCAAGATCGGAGGATTATCATGAGAGAAATCAATCTGCGGGAATTTTACCCGGAAATATATAAAGAAGACTATGTTGTTTCACTGCCGGACGAGATTGTGGAAGTCCTGATGGAATTCAGACGGGGAGATACTGCTTACCGGATCCGTACATACCGGTACAAAGCATATTTTTCTCTGGATTGCGGCGACAACATTGAAAGGGAGATGCGTCACCATGTTCCTTCTGTCCAGGAGATCATAGAGAAGAATATAGAAGAAGAAAAGCTCTATGCCGCGCTTGATCAGCTTACTGAAAAACAGAGGAAGAGAGTGTATGCACATTACATTCTTGGCATAAAGCAGTCAGACATTGCAAAAATGGAGGGGACTTCGGTAAGTACAGTCCATGAAAGTATCAAGAGAGGACTTCGGAGGCTGGAAAAAATTATGAAAAAAAGTTTGTAAAAAACCCGAAAACGAACCCCGTATTTGTACTGAATAATAGGAGGACAGCCTATATGGAAATGCCTGACAGTGGATGGATCGTTCAAAGGAAAATCTTCTGACCATAAGGGTGGTATTCCCGGCTTCCCCGGCGCACCTTGACAACTTCATATACGATACCACAGGTACGTTACCTGTGCTCTGAGCGAAGACAGAGCGTCGCGAAGAAAGACAGTCCACCGGGAGGTGATGGCAGCAGGACTGTCTGAGCGGGCAGCGTGATCTGTCGATCCGGCTGCGGCACGCCGGACGCGGTGACAGGCACAGGGGATAATGATACTTTCTCACGATCCCTCACAGACTGGAAGGGAAGTTCCTGCAGTGTGCGCAAGCTCCGGCAAAGCGGCGGCACAGGTGGGGCTATGATGCGGCGGGCCGGCCGCAGCCTGTGGTATCCCTGCTGTCAGGGGGCGTGGCAAAAGTGACAGAGTTTTTGGAGAAGAATATAAGACAGCTGTGCAGCAGGAAATGGATCACAATAACCAGACAACACTGTGCAGCTGTTTTTTTCTTATATATGGAAGGAGGAGTTAATGGCAGGAGACAATAAGAACGGTGAGATTTCCGGGTTCCAGTTAAGGATCAATGATTCTGCGGTGCTGGTAAGATTCAGCAGAAATGCAGACCAGGATGTCAGGACAAAGGTACGGGATATCCTGACAGAAGCATATGAGGAACGCTTTCAGCAGGGGATCTCCGCTTATGCACAGTCGCTATGAAACTTACAGAATTGCGCTTGCTTTGTTGGAACCGCGCATTGAAGCGGCGTGCTTTTCGCGGTATAATGAATGTGTCGGGAGAGATATATTCCACGGCAGGAACCTTGAAAACCGAAAAGAGATCAGGCAACGCAATTCCGTACAAATGAAGTGATGTACGGAGGAAGCGTTATGAAATTACAACGGGTTATTTGTCTTTACAGAGTATCTACAAAGAAACAGGTAGACAAGAATGAGAATGATATTCCAATGCAGAAAACAGCGTGCTGGGATTTTGCCAGCAGCAAGCCGGACTGGACGATCGTAAAAGAGTATTCGGAGAAAGGTATTTCCGGATATAAGGTGTCAGCTGATGACAGGGATGCAATCCAGGAATTAAAGGAGGCAGCCCTGAAGGACGAGTTTGATATCCTTCTGGTGTTCATGTTTGACCGGATCGGCAGGATCGATGACGAGACGCCTTTCGTGGTGGAGTGGTTCGCTAAGCACGGGATACAGGTCTGGAGCGTCATGGAAGGACAGCAGAGGTTTGACAGCCATGTGGACAAGCTGATGAATTACCTGCGGTTTTGGCAGGCGTCAGGAGAAAGCGAAAAGACTTCCATGAGGATCAAGAGCAAGATGCAGCAGATGATAGAAGATGGATTGTACACAGGTGGTCCTGTAAAGTACGGCTACCATCTCATAGACAGCGGACTGGTGAACCGAAAGGGAATTCCCATCAAAAAATATGCGGTCGATGCTGTGGAGAGCGAAGTCTTACATATGATAGATGATATGACGATCCATAAAGGGTATGGTTCTCACAGACTTTCAAGATATCTTAATGAGAATGGATATAAGACGCATACAGGCGGTAAATTTACGAGCACCATTGTCAACCGCATCTTAAAGGACCGTTTCTACTGCGGATATCTGGATGACGGAACATCCACAGAGGCATTGCAGGCGCTGCGGATCCGCAGTGATGAAACTTATGTACAGATCCTGGAGATCCTGGAACAGCGGAACAACGCGAATGAGGAGAAACGCCACATCGCCTTACAGACGAAAGGGCAAGCAATGCTCTCCGGGAATATTTTCTGCGCACACTGCGGCGGACGTCTGACGACGATCCGGTATCGGGATCATTATACAAGAGTGGACGGCTCTGAGTATTCCGTGGATCAGATTAAATATTCCTGTTACCACAAAAGCCGTAAGCTCTGCAAGTGTGACGGTCAGACTACATATCAGGCGGACCGGGTGGATGAAATCATATGCCAGATCATCCGTCAGATATTCAGCTGTATGAGCGGCGCGCCGGAAGAGGAAACGTTACAGGCTTTACTGAAACGGCAGATAGCAGGAAATAAGGCGAGACAGACACAGCTTGAACATGACCTTGGAAAGAGCCGGGAGCAGCTGACAAAACTGCAGCTCGAGATTGCAAAAACACTGACTGGCGAAAGCGTGTACTCACCGGAAGATCTGACGCAGGTTCTTCGGACAGTGAAAGAGAATATTGCAAATGGTGAGCGGGAGCTTGCAAAGCTTAAAGAGGAAGAGGCGCAGAAGAAACAGGGCATCGATCTGATCACACCTGCATATAATCAGTTTAAGTCATGGGCAGAGGAATTTGACACCGCAACACTGGAGCAGAAGAAGATGATCGCGTGCTACCTGTTCAAGCGGATCGAAGTAGGCAGGGATTACCAGATCTCCGTGGAGCTGAATATGACATATCAGCAGTTCTGCACAGAATGGAATAACGGAGATTTCTGGAAAAACACAGTTGCGGTCTGAAGGGTGGAACTCCAAAGATACTATTAGCCGACATAACCCGGTATGTAATCGTAATAATGTCCCCCACAGGATCATTCGAGGCGAAAAATGCCGGATACATTTTTCGGTATGTAACCGCCTCGCGTGGTAGAGCACTCGGCTGTTAACCGAGTTGTCGTTGGTTCGAGTCCAACAGGGGGAGTTTGAAAAGTCCTGTAAACATCAGCGTTTGCAGGACTTTTTCATACCTTAGATGGGAGAGAAGGATTCTGGAAAGCAATGTGCTGTTAACCGAGAAAGGTAATCCTTGATTGCTCAATGAAATAGTTACATTTGTTAGAAATGGCAGATTTACATTCTAGCCTATATAAAGCAGGAATGGTAACATAGAATATTTATAAAAGAAAAAATATATACGGGATGCACAAAAGCCAAGGTAGAGCCGTAGCTTTCCACTTAAAGAAATCTTGTACTAAATTTATACGGGGTTTCTTTTTTTCATTAATTAATTGAAGATAGGATGAGAATAGACTATAATATAAAAATAATCATATGAGTGAAAGCAGGAAAGAAAAATGTCAGAGCATCAAGGCGTTGAATGGAAGGAAATTTGGAAAGATGAATATTTGAAATGGATATGTGGATATGCCAATGCACAGGGCGGAATACTTATTGTTGATAGTTATCCGTTTCCGGTTAATTATAGAGGGAAATATTACTATCGCAGCGGTAGTACCATGCAGGAAATAAAGGGAATAGAATTATTAAAATTCCTTTACGAAAGGCAAGGGAAAACATGGGATAATGTGCCAATACCAGGAGAAACAGCAGATGCTCTAAGTAAGGAAGCGTTGCAGGAATTCAGAAAAAAATCT
Source organism: Mediterraneibacter agrestimuris (assembly GCF_943193195.1). GTDB lineage: Bacteria > Bacillota > Clostridia > Lachnospirales > Lachnospiraceae > Schaedlerella > Schaedlerella agrestimuris. The sequence goes on from NZ_CALPDG010000023.1 coordinate 4,680, forward strand.
GTTTATAAAAAGCGGTTAAGTAAAATTGCAGCAGAGGTCAATGACAAATTATTGTTAGAGAATTTAAAATTATTTGAGGGAGAAAATTTGATACGGGCGGCAATTTTAATGTTTCATCCTGATCCGGAAAAATGGGTAACAGGCGCGTATATAAAAATTGGATATTTTGGAGATTCTGATTCTGATTTAAGGTATCAAGATGAAATTCATGGACCTTTAATTTTACAAGCGGATAAAGCGATGGAGTTAATTTATACCAAGTATATGAAGGCTTTAATTGATTACGAGGGTTTACAGAGAATAGAAACATATCTGTTTCCAATGGAGGGATTTCGTGAGATCTTGCTGAATGCCATTAATCATAAAGATTATAGTACAGGAATTCCCATTCAGATTAGCGTTTATGAAGATAAAATATATGTTTGGAATGATGGAAAATGGCCTGAAAATTTGCCTGTGGATGAAATATATAAGAAGCATTCTTCAATACCGTACAATCCTAAAATGGCAGATGTTTTCTATAAAGCTGGGGAGATTGAATCTTGGGGAAGAGGATTTGATAAGATTATGGAGGTATGTGAAAAGGAAAAGGCTCCTTATCCGGATATTGATGCTAACTCTAGGGGAGTTATGGTATTGTGTAAACCTTGTGAGCAATATAGTAAATTATTAAAAGAAAAATACGGAAAAGAAACGCTGTCTAATATGCCACTAGAAAAGTTGTCACAAGAAGAACAAGTTCGCATGGCTGCGATATTGAAATATCTGGAAGATAATTCTATAATCACCAACGCAATAGGTCGTGATTTATTAGGAAAATCAGTGGCAACGACGAAACGTTATATCAAAAGATTATGTGAAGTGGGAATTTTGGAGCAAAAGGGTGCTGGCAGGAGTTCATATTATGAACGAAAAAGAATCGATTAATGAGCCGATAATGAGCTGATTGATGAGCCGAATAATGAGCGAAAATAAACCGTAGCAATAGTAAATTTGTAGTGCATTTAGAAGAGGAGTGAGGAATGAAGTATGGATATAAAGCCAAGTACAATGACGATAACTCAATTATTATCATCACGATGCCAATTTTCAATTCCAAGATTCCAGAGGGAATACTCATGGGAAAGAAGAAATTATCAAGAATTTTTTGATGATATGCTTGACTGCTTAAATATAGATGCAAATGGCAAAATCTTTGATAGACCGTATTTTTTGGGGACTATGCTTTTTATCGGAAACTTAGAGATGGCTGGTCAGACTTTAGATGTTGTGGATGGTCAACAGAGGTTAACAATTATAACAATATTGTTTTCCGCTATTTCAGATCATTTTCGTGAAATAGGGAATGATAAGTTGAGCAAACGTATTTTTCAATATATTATGACGGAAGATGACAATGGTGACTTAGTTAGAATTTTACAAAGTAAGACACATTATCCTTTTTTCTCATACTATATTCAAGATATAAAAAAGGAGATAAAAGAGGAAGCAAATTCAGAAGAAGAAATTTGTATACAAGAAACTTTTGAATATTTATATCAAAGAACATCTGAAAATAGTTTAAGGAGTAGTCTATGTAAATTACATGGGAAAAGCTATGTAGATAATATTACTTATGAAGATATTTTAAAAGCACTTAGAGATCAAGTACTTAAAAGTCTTGTTGTTATAATTTCAACAGCAGAACGGAAAGACGCAAATTCTATTTTTGAGATATTAAATGCGAAGGGGAAGCGATTGGCGAGTGTTGACTTAATTAAGAATCAGATATTTTCAATAGCAATAACTACGGAGCCAGCAGATTTTGCAGATGTTACTTGGAATAAAATAAAAGATATTTTGTATAGCGGAAACGAGACCGTTGGAATGGCTACATTTTTTAGACATTATTGGGTTTCAAAATATTCGCAAAGTTCAGAAAAAAAGTTATATGAAAAATTTATGAATGAAATTAAACCTGCCAATGATGAGACATATAAAGAGTTTCTAAAAGGCGTAGAAAAGAACGCAAAATATTATATGCAAATTGTTAATTCTTCCAGAGGAGATTATCAAAATAAAAAGCAGTACTTTTGGTTAGTTCAAAGTCTCGATTATTTATCAGATAAATTTAATATTGTACAGATTAGGATTATATTAATGGCTGTTTTTGAGATTAAAGATCGCGGACTTATTTCAATGAATAAATTTAAAAACTTAGTTCAGTATTTAGAAGGATTTCACTTTATTTATAATGCTGTACTTTCAAGAAGAGCTAATGTGGTAGATTCTCCTTATGCAAGCTCTGCTAGAAAATTAAGAAAATGCCAGACAAAAGAGCAGGTGGATAAATGCATAGAAGAATTAAAGAATAAATTAGATAAACAATATCCATCATATAATGATTTTAAAAATAAATTTATCCACTTTAAGTATTCAAAGCAAGATACACCAGATAATATGAAAGTCAAATATATTATTAATAAGATGTATTGTTATTTTTCAAAGGGAAAGGAAGATATTTTTCCAGATAACGGTAGCATTGAACATATACTTCCTGAAAGTTCTGGAGAAAGGGCGTTGAATATTGGAAATTTAATTTTGTTGGAAATTAAATTGAATAATAATGCAAGTCAAGCTAATTATACTGATAAGAAACAAAAATATTATTCTGAATCTAATTATGATTGGGTTAAGTATTTTATTGATGAGCATATATCTTGGACAGAAGAGGATGTTCTTGTGAGGGCGGAAAACATGGCAGATATATATTATCACAAAATTCTTGAAAGGGAGTAGAGAGTGGTTAAAAGAAGAGAATAAATGTTAGAGGAAAAGAAAGACGGTATAGGACTTTGAATTTTACAGAAATAAAAAGTATTCGTTACAAATATTTCGGTGTGCGAGCGCACCCGTCGGTAGAGCACTCGGCTGTTAACCGAGTTGTCGTTGGTTCGAGTCCAACAGGGGGAGTTTGAAGATCTGTAAACATTTTGTTTGCAGGTCTTTTTTTAGGATAGCGCGATAAAGTTTTGTATCTACTTTTGGTGTCTGCTATATAAGCCGCTATATCGAATCATATTAAAATACTTTAGCGATATTGATTTCTTCATAGCAACAGGAATGACGAAAATTCAGGTAGATATTGTAAACAACATTGCAGGGAAGCACTACAGTACACAAATCAGCTTCAGACATAATGGAGGGTTGGTTTTACGGTGGTTTAGAGTATCAATTTAGACAGAAAGAATGCAGAATTGACGTTCACATATACATTAGAGTAATTGGTTGAGATAGATAAAGAGCCGGCTGGAGATATAAGGTCTTGACTATATGGTAAATCTAAAAGACAGGGGCGTTAAAATAGAGTTTCAAAAATATCCATTCAGAAATATCCAAAAAAGGATATGCAAATAAAAGAAAATATAGTATACTTGTAAAGTACAAATAAGGAAACCAGTGAAAATCTGGTACAGGCTTACCCCTACTGTAAGCAGGGACGAAGAACAACAACCATTGTCCGTCAGGATGAGAAGGTGTTCGGAGGCTGAACTGCAAGTCAGGATACTTTAACAATGGAACGATTCTATTTTGGGTGAGAAATAGGATAGGCATCAAAGATAAAGTGAAATGGGGAAGACTCTGTATTAACAGTGTCTTCTTTTTACATTTGTACGATACTGAACATATGAAAAGGAGAAAACAAAGCTATGAAAAACAAAAAAACATTCATTGCAGTCATTGTATTTGTAGTAGTAGTTGCAGCACTCGGAGGGGTGTATTATTTTACAAGACCAGGTACGGAAGAAGGTAAGAAACAAGTGAATATCACTGTTGTCAACAAGGCAGGAGAAGAAACTACTTATGAAGTAAGTACGGAAGCAGAATATCTGTTGGGTGTGATGGAAGACGCAGAGGAACAGGGACTTTCTTTTGAAGGCGATGACGGAGATTTTGGAATGATGATCAATACAGTAAACGGGGAAAAAGCCGTGTATGCAGACGATGGAGCATACTGGGGATTTTCTGTAAACGGCGAGTACTGTGAGTTTGGTGTGTCCGAGCAGCCGGCAGTGGATGGTGATGAATTTGAAATCAAATACACAATTGATAAATAAAAAGACAGAAAGTACATTTACAATCAGAGATATCGTAATCTGCGGAATGTTTTCAGCGCTTTTACTTGTCTTACAGGTGGCGCTTGCTATATTGCCGAATATTGAACTGGTATCATTGTTTGTGATTGTCTATACGCTTGTATTTAAAAGAAAAACACTTGTGATTATTTATACGTTTGCATTGTTGGAAGGATTGATTTACGGGTTTGGTATCTGGTGGTTTATGTACTTATATGTATGGACCATATTATACATAATCGTATGTGCTTTCCGAAAAAATGACAGCTCAGTTTTTTGGGCGGTAACAGGAGGCTTCTTTGGATTGATTTATGGGGCACTCTGCTCTATACCTTATCTCATAGCAGGCGGGATTGGTGCAGGGATCACATGGTGGATTCGTGGAATACCTTATGATATTTTGCATGGGGTGGGAAATTTTATTATTATTTTAATTCTGTTCAGACCAATATATTCAGTACTTTATAAAATGTACTATGGAATGGAAAAACAAATGGAAAAGCACCATATACACCTGTAAAAAACGTTTTGTTGTAAATAAGTTTACCAATCCGTTTTTGTAGATTTGTGTATGGCTGAATAGTTACAAAAATAATTGAAAAATTGATAATTGAAAAATTATGAAAAATGCTTGCCAAATGGAGAAATGTATGATATGATTTAAATCGCTGTTAAGATAATAGCAATTTGAATCATATTTATACGGCTCCATGGTCAAGCGGTTAAGACATCGCCCTTTCACGGCGGTAACACGGGTTCGATTCCCGTTGGAGTCATTAGAGTTTACTGATGTGGATCAATTCGTTAAGATTGACCACGTCAATCGCAGGCAGAGTGGTGATTACAAATCAGAGGCTCTGCAAGGTAGTTTAAATATGCCGATGTGGCTCAATTGGCAGAGCAGCTGATTTGTAATCAGCAGGTTATCGGTTCGAGTCCGATCATCGGCTTTGTTCCTAAAAGGGACAGAGATTATATGGACCTTTAGCTCAGTTGGTTAGAGCAATCGGCTCATAACCGATCGGTCCTGGGTTCGAGTCCCCGAAGGTCCATTTTTCTAAGATATTTCCAAGCGCTTATATTTACGAATTGGAAGCGCATATAAATTTATTTGGCCCAGTGGCTCAGTTGGTTAGAGCGCCGCCCTGTCACGGCGGAGGTCGAGAGTTCGAGTCTCTTCTGGGTCGTTGCATTTTCACTTTATGAGAGTGCATTTTATTATGGGGTCTTAGCTCAGCTGGGAGAGCATCTGCCTTACAAGCAGAGGGTCACAGGTTCGAGCCCTGTAGGCCCCATAACAATTTCATATGCCGCAGTGGCGGAATAGGCAGACGCAAAGGACTTAAAATCCTTCGGGAGCAATCCCGTACCGGTTCAAGTCCGGTCTGCGGCAGTAAGTCAAAGTGCTTCAAATCCTTGAAATAAAGGGCTTGAGGCATTTTTTGCTATTAAAATGGCAGCATTACGAAAAAGGCACAGGGTAAGACTCATGTCAATCCCTATGGGACACCTGGCATGAGTCTGAATGGCGCAGGTGATTATGGAAAATCTGTGTGAAAAAAGTGCCAATAATTACTTGATAGTAACTGCCTTTTCTTTCTTGCTTACATTAAATGTAAAATTGTGAGTATTACTTGAAAGTTTGTAAATGATATACTATAGTTTGAATGGAATTATGTTAACAGTTCAGCGTAGGACTTTGCACTTGCTTGAGTTATTATAAAATGAAGGAGGCATAAAATGGAACAGGAATATTGTTATATAGCCATAGATTTAAAATCTTTCTATGCCTCTGTAGAGTGCCGGGAACGGGGATTAGATCCGATGACAACGAACCTTGTTGTTGCAGATAGAAGCCGGACGGAGAAGACCATATGCCTTGCAATTTCTCCAGCTTTGAAGCAATATCAGATTCCAGGAAGACCAAGGCTGTTTGAGGTTGTGCAAAAAGTACGAATGGCAAATGCGTCCCGTATAAAGTCCGCACCAGGAAGGGAGTTTCTTGGGAAGTCCTGTGACTCTGTTGAATTACAGGAGCATCCGGAGTATGCAGTTGATTTTATCACAGCGCCTCCGCGGATGGCAAAATATATGGAAATCAGTACGCAGATATATCATATTTACCTGAAATATATTGCACCGGAGGATATACATGTCTATTCGATAGATGAGGTTCTGATTGATGCCGGCGCATATTTAAAAACTTATCGGATGACAGCAGAAGAGCTGGCAAAAAAGATGATTCAGGATGTCTATGAGACAACCGGAATCACTGCAACAGCGGGAATTGGAACGAATCTGTATCTGTGTAAGATTGCGATGGACATTGTAGCGAAGCATATGGAGGCAGATGTGAATGGCGCCCGCCTTGCCAGATTAAATGAAATGACATATCGTAAGCTGTTGTGGAATCACAGACCATTGACTGATTTTTGGAGAGTCGGAAAGGGCTATGCAAAGAAGCTGGAAGCGGCTGGACTTTACACAATGGGGGATATTGCAAGGTGCTCCATTGGAAAAGAAGGAGAGTATTACAGCGAAGATCTGCTCTATCAATTATTCGGAATCAATGCAGAGCTTCTTATCGACCATGCCTGGGGATGGGAACCTTGCAGAATGGCTGATATTAAGGCATATAAGCCAAGTACAAACAGCGTTGGCGCAGGGCAGGTGCTGCAGTATCCATATTCTTTTGAAAAAGCCAGAATCGTAGTGCGTGAGATGATGGACAGTCTTTCTCTTGACCTGGTGGATAAAGGGCTTGTGACAGACCAGATTGTGCTGACTGTGGGATATGATATTGAGAATCTGACAGATCCGAACCGGCGGGCTCTGTATCAGGGAGAAATTACAGTGGACCGGTACGGAAGGGGCATTCCAAAACATGCCCGCGGAACGGAAAATCTGGTGACACAGACTTCCTCATCTAGGCTGCTGTTAGAGGCGGTTTCTTGTCTTTATGACAGGATTGTGAATAGGAAACTATTGATACGGAGAATTTCTATATTTGCTAACAGGGTAGTAAGTGAATCAGAAGTTGTCAGGACACCGGAATATGAGCAGATGGATTTATTTACGGACTATGAAGAGGCATCCAGACAGAAGGCTGAAAAAGAGGCGGCTTTAGAACGGGAAAAAAATATCCAGAAGGCATTGCTCAGTATCAAGAAAAAGCATGGGAAAAATGCGATTTTAAAAGGGATGAGTTATCAGGAAGGGGCAACAGCCATGGACCGGAATAAACAGATTGGAGGACACAAGGCATAGAATATGAAGATTCAAGTGACACATCAGTATGACGATATTATTAATCTGCCCTATCATCAATCCAAAACAAGACCCCATATGTCACTATCAGACCGTGCTGCTCAATTTTCACCGTTTGCCGCATTGACCGGATATGATGATGAAGTGAAAGAGGCGGCCAGAGTGACAGATAAGAAGATTGATTTATCAGAAGAAATGAGACGGGAGCTGGATGAGAAGCTGCAGATTCTGCGGGAACATATGGGAGAATATCCACAGGTGTCTTTTACGTATTTTCTTCAGGATACGAAGAAAACCGGAGGGAGTTATGTTACGGTTACGGGAAACGTGAAACGGATCGATGAGTACGGACAGCGGATTGTACTGTTAGATGGTTCACAGATACCAATCAAAGATATTCTAAAGATGACAGGAGAGGTTACTGTTCACAGTCGAAATGCGCATAAACTGCGCATTTACGGCCCAATACAGTGAAGTTTACAAGCATTTGTGCCTCGCCGCAGGCGATTTTATCCTCTGATATGATTGAATTTTCAAGTAATTCAAGGTATAATCAGTTTAGTTGATTTTATAAAAAAGTTAAGGAGAGGGTCAAAAATGATTGAATGGAAGAATTTTGATAGTCTTGCTTCTTATGGAGAACTTGCAGAAGTTGAGCATGTAAATCTTGCAGAGGAGATGTCCGGCGAGGACGGAGCAGCACGTGTCAAAGCGTACAGTGTTCCGATGGCAGCAGGTCTTGTATACAACTATGCTGCAAAACAGGTAGATGAGAAAGTACTCTCAGTGCTTGGGAAACTGGCGGACGAAGCACAACTGCTTGAGAAGTATAAAGCATTGTATAACGGTGAAATGATCAATACAGGTGAAAAGCGCCTTGTACTTCATCAGCTGACACGCGGACAGCTCGGAGATACTGTTATGGCAGACGGTGTGGACAAGCGTGCATTTTATGTAGAACAGCAGGAGAAGATTGCTGCTTTTTCTAAGAAGGTACATACGGGTGAAATTACCAATGCAGCAGGAGAGAAGTTCACAACCGTTGTCCAGATCGGCATCGGCGGAAGCGACCTTGGTCCTCGCGCAATGTATCTGGCTCTTGAGAATTGGGCAAAGAAAAACGATACATTCAAAATGGAAGCCAAGTTCATCAGCAATGTAGATCCAGATGATGCGGCAGCAGTACTTGCGTCTATTGATGTTGCACATTCTATTTTCGTATTGGTATCTAAGTCAGGTACCACACTGGAGACACTCACAAACGAGTCTTTCGTAAAAGATGCTTTAAAGAACGCGGGGCTGGATGCATCTAAGCATATGATCGCAGTAACGAGCGAGACATCTCCTCTGGCTAAGAGTGATGATTACTTAGCGGCATTCTTTATGGATGACTATATCGGAGGACGTTTCTCCTCCACTTCCGCAGTCGGCGGAGCAGTTCTGTCACTGGCATTCGGACCTGAAGTATTTGCACAGTTCCTGGAAGGAGCGGCAGAGGAAGATAAGCTGGCAGCGAATGAAGACCTGCTCCAGAATCCCTCCATGCTGGATGCGCTGATCGGCGTGTATGAGAGAAATGTACTTGGTTATCCGGCAACTGCCGTACTGCCGTATTCGCAGGCATTAAGCCGTTTTCCGGCACATTTGCAGCAGGCAGATATGGAGTCCAACGGAAAGTCTGTCAACCGCTTTGGCGAACCAGTGAATTATGTGACAGGTCCTGTTCTTTTTGGTGAGCCGGGAACAAACGGACAGCACTCCTTCTATCAGCTTTTACATCAGGGAACAGACATCGTGCCGATTCAGTTCGTTGGATTTAAGAACAGCCAGATCGGTACAGATGTTGTCATTGAGGATAGTACAAGTCAGCAGAAGCTCTGTGCAAATGTCGTGGCTCAGATTGTTGCATTTGCATGTGGTAAGGATGATGAGAATCTGAATAAGAAGTTTGAAGGCGGACGTCCGTCCAGCATCATTATCGGTGAGCAGCTAAATCCGAAAGCACTGGGTGCACTTCTGGCACACTTTGAGAATAAGATTATGTTCCAGGGATTTGTATGGAATGTAAACAGCTTTGACCAGGAAGGCGTACAGCTTGGCAAGGTACTTGCAAAACGTGTACTGGCACATGAAACAGACGGAGCGCTGAAAGTATACAGCGATTTGCTGAATATCTAACGATATAAGGCAGCAGTTCAGCATAGAACTTTGCATTTACTGCAAAGTCTGTAAGAATGTGTGATGAATATAAGTATATACAAGCCCTCTGCTCACTGCGTGAGACCGTAGTGGGCAGAGGTTTTTTTATTGCTGGGCATACCCAAAACAGTCCTGCGGACTGTTTTGGGTATGGTTCATATTACTATAGGCGGGAGGAGTGCAATGGGTGTAATCAGTATACAAAATCTGACACGGGACTATGGCTTGGGAAAAGGAATTTTCGATGTATCTTTTGAAGTGGAAAGAGGAGAAATTTTCGGATTCTTGGGACCGAACGGAGCAGGAAAAACAACAACCATCCGTCATCTGATGGGATTTATCAGACCAAGATCTGGAGAATGCCGGATAAACGAGATGGATTGCTGGAAAAAACATGATGAGATTCAGAAGCAGCTGGGCTATATACCGGGGGAGATCAGTTTTTTTGAGGATATGAGCGGCAGAGAATTTTTAAAATTCGCGGCAGACTACCGGAAACTGGACAGAGATAATAGGATGCAGGAAATGCTGGATCGGTTTGAGCTTGATCCGAAAGGGAAAATTAAGAAGATGAGTAAGGGTATGAAACAGAAGTTGGGAATTGCCGCCGCGTTTATGCATGATCCTGATATTCTGATTTTGGACGAGCCTACCAGTGGACTGGATCCATTGATGCAGAATCGCTTTATTGAGCTGATCGCCGAAGAAAAGAAACGGGGCAAGACGGTTCTGCTATCCAGTCATATGTTTGAGGAAGTGGAGCGTACCTGTGACCGGATCGGAATTATCCGTAACGGTAAACTTGTGAACGTTGACTTTGTAGAGAAACTTAGGGAGAGACATATGCATACTTATACGGTAATGCTGGACACAGAGGAGAAAGCAAAGGCATTTGCAAAAGACTTTGAAGGTTCCCGTGACGGGGTAAAGGTTACAGTTTCTGCGAAGCAGAGTCTGGAAACTATTTTTATGGATTACTATGGAGGCGGACAAAATGATTAATCTGGCTTTATATAAACGAGAAATGAAAGGCAGTGTAAAAGTATTGCTGATTTTTGCTGCTATTGTCACCCTCTATGTAACTATTATTATTAGTATGTACGACCCGGAAATGGTGGAGACACTGGACAGCTTTTATGATATCATGCCGGAAGTGATGGCTGCGGTCGGGATGAGCGCCGGTTCTACAAGCTTGATAGGATTTATGATTTCTTACCTTTATGGATTTATTTTGCTTGTATTTCCGATGCTGTTCTGTATTCTTCGGGGAAATGGACTGGTAGCGAAATATGTAGACAGAGGTTCCATGGTGACGCTTCTGGCAGCTCCGGTAAAACGTAGAACGATTGCAATGACACAACTCTCCGTGATGTTGAGCGGCATTGTGCTTCTTGTACTCTACATCACGGGATTGGAAGTGGTTGCCGCCCGAGTCAGCTTTCCCGGCGAACTGGCCGTGCCGGAGTTACTGAAACTGAATACAGCGCTTCTTTGTCTGCATTTGTTTATCGGAAGTATTTGTTTCTTTGCGTCCTGTGCTTTTTCGGATACGAAATATAGCATTGCTGTCGGCGCAGGAATTCCGGCATTGACGTATGTGCTTCAGATGTTGGCAAATACAGGCGAAAAAGCAGAAAAGGTGAAATACTTTACGTTCTTTACACTTTTTGACGCGGCAGGTGTTGTGGAAGGAGAAAGAGCGGCAATCTTTGGAGCAGCGGTATTGTTTATGGGGGCAGTTTTGCTGTTTGGCTCTGCGATTGGCGTTTTTTGTAAAAAAGATATGCATATATAGAATGAGAAATGGAAAAGCGTACGGAGATTATTCCAGTACGCTTTTCATATCTTCCGGCAATGGCGCGGTGAATTCCATTTGCTCCCCGGTGATCGGATGAGCAAATCGCAGCGTATGAGAATGCAGCGCCTGACGGCTGATAAATTCCATGTCGGGATTGTATAGATAGTCACCGATCAGCGGAAAGCCGAGATATTTCATATGAATACGAATCTGATGGGTGCGTCCTGTTTCCAGATAAAGGGAGACAAGGCTGTGCCCGTTTTTTTCTTCTATGACTTTATAATGAGTTACGGCGCATTCCCCACGTTCAAAATCTACGGCACGTTCAATGACTGAACCAGGTCTGCGGGAGAGGGGAGCATCGATCGTCCCGGAGGAAGGGGTGACACTGCCTCTTACGATTGCCAGATATTCCCGGTTAACTGTATGTTTATATGCATAAGAAGACAGGATGTTGGAACTGACCATGTGCTTTGCTATAACGGTTATGCCGGATGTGTCCCGGTCCAGCCGGTTGGTGCAGCGGAAAATAAATGGCTTGTTCTGCTGCTGGTAATAGTATGCGCATGCATTTGCCAGTGAATGATGATAGTTGTTCATAGAAGGATGGATTGGCAGCCCGGCAGGCTTATTGACAACAAGGATGTCTTCATCCTCATAGAGAATGTTTAAAGGAATATCTGTGGGCGGTATCTTTTCCGAAACCTGTTCTTCCTGAATCCGAATGACCAGTTCGTCTCCGGCGGACAATGTCTGGGTGAGATAGTACCAGACACCGTTTACCAGTACGCTTTTGTGCATTTTCTTTAGTTCCGTCAGATTTTGACGAGAATAGCCGCGGCGGCGCAAGTATTGTTCAATGCGTAATCCCTCGTCAATTTTTGTGATTTTATAAGTAAGTGTCCGGTTCATAAACTCTCCAAAATATTTTCATAAAAATAGGACAAGTAAATGTCCTATTACACTTATTGATTAATAATAAATTTTAGTTTCTCCGCTGATGGTTTCCTGAATAGACGAGCCTACAGCTTCTTTTGCCTTTGTAATATCTCTTTGCTTGATGGCATCAAGCAGAAGTGCATTTCTCTTATCCATCGGTTCCAATCCATACAGTTTAAAATATCGTTCCAGCAGCATGACATTTGGAATCTTGAATGAGGAAAATAAAATCGGCAGCAGGATATTTCCTGAAAATACAGTGAGCAGATGATCAAATTCATACATCAGCTCTGCCCATTCCCGGGGGAGTGTCTTTTCTTGAAATGCCATGTAGACAATCTGTAATTCCTGAAGGTTTTCCCCTGTCATAACGGGAACCGCCCGTTCCAGTGCGTAGTCCATGCAGATTCGCCGTATGTCCAGTACAGAGTGAATGTAATCCTCGGTAATACTGCCGTTTTTCATAATTGCAATTAGAATATCAACCGTGCTATGTTTCTTATAGTCTGCAACGTAAGTTCCCTGCCGGGGAATGATATTCAAAAATCCGCGGTTCGCCAGATCCACGATTCCATCATTGACTACAGAGCGGGAAATCTGCATCTGTCTGGCGAGGTCACGCTCAGGCGGGAGCTTTTCACCGATGGAAAGCTCTCCGGAAAGTATCATGGATTCAATTTCTGTAACAAATAACTCCTTTAATGTCGGGGAACTGATTTTCTTAAATTCCATAGGCGGCTCCTTTCGCTGCTTTATGTAAATCATTTTAAGTGAGGGTGAATGAAAATGCAAGTGATATAAAAATTATTAATTATACAAATTAGACAAAAAGGGCATGATGTATTTATGCAAATAGTAAAAAAGTTGAAAATCCAGACACCTGTCGTTAATGTAAAAAACAGAAATCAAGTACAATACGGGAGAAGGGATGATTCCATGGAAATCTTAAATTTATTACCTAGCAAAGAACGAGAATATGTAAAAAAAGTGTTTTCTGGCTGTCCGCAGGAAATCAAAGATATGATGAGGCTGTTGGAAGTTGAAAAGGACTGTAATTTTATCTATGCAGGTACTCCCTGCAGATATGTGTATCTGCTTTTGAAGGGAAAGGCTGCCGGGATTGATATGCAGATTCAGGGCAAGACATACAGATTCAAAGAATTTCACCCAGGAAGATTTTTGGGAGAATTTGAATGTATTGCTGATATACCAAACTATTCTATTCAAAAGTCGGCTATCATGCCTTTGGAAACAAAAAACTCCCGGCAGTAGTCACGGATAAGGTCGGCGTATTGTCCCGGCGGGATTTCCCTTGGGATGGCAAGCACGAACCTCCGGGCAAGCTGGGAGTTCCATTGTTTTTCCTGCGCTTCGGCAGAGTTCCATAAAGTGTTGCGGTCTGCATACTCCGGCGGCGCATGGGGCGGGAGCAGGATTTCTTTGTGGGTGACTTCGTTCTTGTAGGGATAGTATTTCTGTTGCTGGTCGTATTCAGAGAACAGTCTCTCGCCGCTCTGGTAGGCGGCGGCAGAAACAGCGGATTCATTGTTGCTCCGCTTGATGATGGTGATTTTACAGTGCGGGCATGGCAAGTGTACGCCCTCCTTCCTCCCGGATTCCGGGCATAGAAAAAGCAGGATACCTTTTCAGATTTCCTGCTTGGGTGTGCCGCTGGTAAGCGGAAGATATTTAGTTTTTTGATGGCCTGTCAATTCGACAAACCGGAAGTTGTCTATTATCTGATACAGGCTTTGGCAGTATAGGATTCAATGTCAATCTTAACCACATTTACTGCACTTGCCATCTTATCGTTGATCTCATGTTCTTCTCCAGTCTGTACTTTCATAAGAACACTAAGTGCTTTACATTTTTCTTTTATGTCCTCAATCATTATTGCTTTACCTCGACACATAACGCTCTCATACGCTGCTCCATATTTGCAAGGCATATCCGCTGTAATAAGCGATTCACCTCTGTCAATTTCTACAAATACATTCCTGTTTTCTTTGAGGCACTCCAGTTTGTGTCCTTCTTTCGCACAATGCACATAAAATGTCAGCTTCCCCTTTTCCATTTGATAGCCATAATGCAATGGTACAATATAAGGAAATTCACCGTCAAACATTCCCAAATGCATATATCTTGTTGACGCAATAATTTTCTCGATTCTATCAATGTTGGTAATCTCTCTATCTTTTCTTCGCATAGTTTCTTTTCTCCTATCAATCCTGATTTGTCGCTGGCTCTATTATACAGCTTTAACTTGCTAAATGGAATACGCTTTCTGAAAAGATTTCCGGGTGGCAAATCCACAAAGGGGTAGTGATTACAGGGAAACTGCGGAAAAGGCAGCGAAAGCTTTTCATTTCATTGCCGCAAAAGAGGGGGTGATCCACTCCGACAGACAGGCAGAATATGTGCGTGCAATTGCATTTGATCTGTTGAACGAAGAGGAAAAGAAACAGGCTGCAGGAAAACTGAATCAGATGGTTGTGGATAACGATTACTACTTGAATACGGGATTTCTCTCTACTCCGGCATTGTGTAAAGTGCTGACAGAATATGATTATACAGAGACCGCTTATCGTCTCTTGCTGCAGGAAACCATGCCGGGATGGCTTTATGCTGTAAAGAAAGGTGCGACAACCATCTGGGAGAACTGGGACGGCATTAATGAAAAAGGAGAAGTGAAAGCCTCTCTGAATCATTATTCATATGGAGCTGTATGCGGCTGGCTCTTTTCCGATGTCTGTGGTATCCGATTAGTAAACGGACAGGTGCAGATCAATCCTCACCCGCATCCACTGTTGGAACATGTGGAAGCAAGCTACCAGTCTCCGGTGGGTAAGATTGTGAGCGGATGGGTGTATGAGAATGGAATTGTCAGATATCATGTGGAAATTCCTGCAAATGTGCGGGCGGAAGTAGTTCTGCCGGATGGCAGAAGTGAAATTGTCGGAGCTGGAGTGTGGAAATTTTAAAAACAGAAAAAGAAGATGCTGTCACAGGAAACAGATGGCATCTTCTTTTTTACCCTTATGGTTTCTTGAACGTCAATATCTTTTACAAATTCATCTAAAGTCATATCAAAATAATCACTTAACATAACTAACTGTTGAAAAGCGGGATATGATTGACCTGCCGGAAACTCTTACATTATGGATGGTTGGATCTGGTTGAACCAGATATATACAAGCAAAAATATAAAGCTCAGGCAAAAAGAGAAGATTATGTTAAATATTTGGCAAAAAGGAATTGACGAATTTATTAAAAAAGAATAAACTTGAAATATAACAGTTCCGAAAATATCTTGGTTCAACCAAGAAAAGACAAAAGAGAATATGAGAAATTGGAGCTTGCATGAAGAAAAATAAGAGGAAAGGAAGTGGAGAAATGGCAGAAGAAAGAACGTTAATTCTAAAGCTTGGACAGATGATCACAGACCGAATCGGTGTAAAGGTCACCGTCAACGATCCGGAGTATTGGGGACTGGCAGAAGTTCTTACAGATGAGATGGCGGAGGTCTGTCTTGCAATGAAGGTGCGTAAGCCAATGACTCTGGAAGAAATCGCGAAAAAGAGCGGCAAGGATATGAAACGTGTGGAAGAGCTTTTGCAGGAGATGTCCGTCATTGGTATGATCGAGTATAACTGGGAGAATGCAGATCATCATAAACAGTATGTACTGCCGATGTTTGTACCGGGATGTGCAGAATTTATGATGATGAATGAGAAGCAGGTGGAGGAACACCCGATCATTGCAGATTTCTTCGAGAATATGTCCCGTCTGCCTCTGGAAAAGGTGACGCCGATGGTGCCTCTTGGAGGTTCTGGAATCGGCATGCACGTCATTCCGGTAGAGAAGGCTATTCCGGCGCAGCAGCAGTCGGCAAGTGTAGAGCACATTTCACACTGGCTGAAAAAGTATCAGGATAAATACGCAGTAGGCGCATGTTCCTGCCGCCGTCAACAGAGAGTGCGAGGAGAAGGCTGCGGAGAGATTGAAGGAGATCTGTGTATTGGTGTAGGAGATATGGCAGATTATCTGGTGGAGACGAATAAGGGAAGATACATTGACTTTGATGAAGTGATGGAAATCCTGGAACGCTCTGAGGAAAATGGATTCGTACACCAGATTACAAATATTGACGGTGAGGATAAGATTTTTGCAATCTGCAACTGTGCTCCGGGAGTCTGTAATGGTCTGCGTACTTCACAGCTCTTTAATACGCCGAACATGTCCCGTTCTGCATACCGTGCACATGTGGAGAAAGACAAATGTGTTGCCTGCGGACAGTGCGTAGAGGTTTGTCCGGTAGGCGCGGCAAAGCTGGGGCAGAAGCTTTGTACAAAGAACGGTGAGATTCAGTATCCCAAGGCGCTTCTTCCGGACACAGAGAAATGGGGACCGGATAAGTGGGACAGAAATTACCGTGACAGTGCCAAGATTAACTGCTATGATACTGGAACTGCTCCGTGTAAGACGGCATGTCCGGCACATCTTCCGGTACAGGGATATGTGAAGATGGCGGGAGAAGGCAGATACATGGAAGCTCTGAAGCTGATCAAGCATGAGAATCCATTCCCTGCAGTCTGCGGTGCGATCTGCAACAGACGCTGTGAGGACGCATGTACAAGAGGAACCATTGATCAGGCAGTGGCAATAGATGAGATCAAGAAGTTTATTGCTGAACAGGAGTTAAAAGCGGAGAATCGTTACATACCGAAGTGCGAGAATCATGTGGGCGAGATGTTTGAACAGAAGATCGCGGTCATCGGAGCGGGACCGGCAGGAATGTCGGCGGCATACTATTTGAGGACTAAGGGATATCCGGTAACTATTTTTGAGAAAGAATCCAGAGCCGGAGGTATGCTGATGAATGGCATTCCGTCTTATCGTTTGGAAAAGGACATCATCGAAGCAGAGATTGATGTACTTCGTGCAATGGGAATCGAGTTCCGATACAATGTGGAGATTGGCAAAGATATTACGATCCAAAAGCTCCGCGATCAGGGATATAAAGCATTTTATTTGGCGATCGGCGCACAGGGTGGTCGTATGGCGGACATTCCGGGGGAAGATGGCGAAGGTGTTGTGACCGGAGTGGAGTTTCTTAAAAATGTTAATCTGAATGAAGCGGAAGCGAAAGTGGAAGGACGCAGTATTGTCATCGGCGGAGGTAACGTGGCGATCGATGTGGCAAGAACCGCACTTCGTGCGGGCTCCGGCGAGGTATCTATGGTTGTTCTGGAGACGAGAGAAGAGATGCCGGCGGCAAAGGACGAGATTTTAGAGGCGGAAGAGGAAGGCATTCAGATACGGAATAGTTGGGGACCGAAGGAAATCCTGCTGGAGAATAGGAAAGTCAAAGGCATCGTCCTGAAGAAGTGTGTTTCTGTGTTTGATGAGAATCATCGTTTCCGTCCGGTTTATGATGAGAATGACTGTATCACTCTGGAATGTGAAAATGTATTCCTATCTATAGGGCAGAGTATTCAGTGGGGAAATCTTTTGGAAGGTACGGCTGTGGAATTGAACCCTAACCAAACGGTGAAGGCAGATCCTGTGACCTATCAGACCGCAGATCCGGACATCTTCGCAGGAGGAGATATTTATACCGGACCGAAGTTTGCAATTGATGCGATCGCAGCGGGAAAGGAAGGTTGCGTATCAATTCATCGTTTTGTACATGAAGGTCATTCCCTGACACTGGCAAGAGATTTGCGGAAATTTGTTGAATTAAATAAAAACAATTTGGATATCGAAGAATTTGACAATGCAAAACGTCAGATTCCGGGTAAAAAAGCAGGAGTGGCTGCACAGACATTCCGTGATCTGCGCTCAACATTTACAGAAGAACAGATTCGCACCGAGGCGAAAAGATGTCTTGGCTGCGGAGCGACTGTTGTAGATGAGAATAAATGTATCGGCTGTGGACTGTGTACCACACGGTGTGAATTTGATGCGATCCATTTAAGCCGAGACCTGCCGGAGGCAAGCCGGATGCGGCCTGCGGAGGATAAACTGAAAGGTATCCTTCCATATGCTGCAAAACGGGCGATCAAGATTAAGCTAAACAAGAAGAAATAAAAAGCAATTCTGATAAAAAATGAATTGTTATGAAAAGTAACAGTTCAGCGTAGGACTTTGCACTTGCTGTAAAGTCCGTAAAAAAGCGTGATGGAAAAAAGAATCCGCCCTTTCACCGTAGGTGAATTTAAAATAGGGCGGATTCAGTAACAGTGCAGCTGGAAGACTGAACTGTTACTATTAAAGAAAGAAGATCCAACGGAGGATATACAGATGCATGAACTTGGAATCATCGTACATATTAACAAAGCATTGCACGGTATTGCAGAAGAGAACCAGCTGTCCAAGATTGGTTCCGTGACATTGGAAATCGGTGAAGTCAGTACGATTGTTCCAGAGTATCTTATGGACTGCTGGGCGTATTACCGGAAGAAGTTCCCGCTGATCGAAGAGGCAGAACTGAAATACGAAATGCTCTCGGCAGTGACCTATTGTGAAGACTGCAGCCAGACCTATCCCACGGTGCAGTACGGGCGAGAGTGTCCTTACTGCCACAGTGGGAAGACTTATCTGGCAGCAGGTGATGAGTGTAATATTAAAGAGATAGAAGCACAGTAGTTACAAGTTTTTCTAAAGAAATGAGGAGGCATTTTTATGTTATTTCATGTGTATGGCGGAAACGCCTTGTATCAGTGGATTGCAATGCTGGGAGTATTGCTCGGATTGATTTTGTTAAATGAAGCCGCAAGAAGAACGAAACAGGGCGGAATTGTAATGTTTTTTGTAATTCCGGTTGTTCTGACTATCTATTTCATTGCCATTGCGGTATCAGCAGGAGCAGGCAAAGAATGGGCGCTGAACAATCAGACCTATCAGTATATGAACGGCTGGTTTCACTATGCGAAGCTATACGCTTCACTGGCGGGCTGTATCGGATTCATGATGATTAAATACGAATGGGGGATCGGTAAGAAGCACTGGTTCAAAGCATTTCCGTTTGCGATCGTGGCGATCAATATCCTGATTGCAGTTGCCAGTGATTTTGAATCTGCGGTCAATGGCTGGTACAGATGGTGGCTGTCTTCCGAGGACGTATGGCTGTATGGCGGCTGGCACAATGTATTCAATGGTCTTGCGGGAATTATCAATATTTTCTGTATGACAGGCTGGTGGGCAGTTTATTCATCTAAAGATAAGAAAGATATGATCTGGCCGGATATGATCTGGGTATATATCATTGTATATGATGTATGGAACTTCGCTTATACATACAATTGTCTGCCGACCCATTCATGGTTCTGCGGAATCGCGCTTCTGCTGGCTCCGACAATCGCGGCGCTGTTATGGAACAAGGGCGGCTGGATCATGAACCGTGCAAATACACTGTGTATCTGGTGTATGTTCGCGCAGGTATTTCCACTCTTCCAAGAGACATTGTCCGATGGGACACAGATGTTCCCGTGGGCAACACTTCCGGTTCTGTATAAGGACGGAACTTTAAACGGAATTGCGGCAGGCGGTAATGCAAATGCAAATCCGACTATGATGACAGTAGTTAGTGTTCTCGCGCTGATCGTAAATGTAGCAGCATTGATCTACATCATCAGAACGGCAATGAAGACAAAGACAAATCCATATAAGGGAGAAATCTTTACAGAATTCAAGTACTACAAAGATGCAGCAGCAAGAGCTGAGATCAAATAATTAAATGAAGTTGTAAGTTAATTGTTTTTGAATTTGATTCTTGACATTGGAGCTGAAATGGCTGAAAATAGGAGATGGTGTGATTAGTGTGCAAAATTCCATCGCCAAGGGTGATTTTGCATGGATCTTTGCACGTTACTGCGAACAGAGTGAACAGTAAAAATAAATTGGATTGGGTAAAGGAGAATTGGAATATGAGGATCGGAATTGGGAATGACCATTCAGCACTTGAATTAAAAGCAGAGATTATTGAATTGTTAGAGAAACGAGGTCATGAAGTTGTCGATTATGGGACTAAAACTACAGAGAGTTGTGATTACCCAATTTATGGTGAAAAAGTGGGCAGAGCGGTAGTAAGCGGAGAGGTAGAGAAGGGAATCCTTATCTGTGGAACCGGTCTTGGAATTTCTCTCGCAGCCAATAAAGTTCCGGGAGTTCGGGCAGCAGTCTGCAGCGATCCGTTTACGGCAAAGATGTCCAGAGCACACAACGATTGTAATATCCTCGCATTTGGTGCGCGTGTGGTTGGCGCAGAACTTGCGAAGATGATCGTAGAGACTTGGCTGGACACAGAATTTGAAGGCGGACGCCACCAGAGAAGAGTGGATTTGATTATGGGCGTGGAGAAGAGAGAAATTGATAAGTAATTTGTCAGCAAAATAGATCAGACAGAATGACGGAGCTGATAGAATTTTACGGAAGAACTAAAAATATAGTAAAACAGCCCGAAGGGACATCAAAAACTTAGCATTGTTCTGATTGTCTCTTCGAGCTGTTTTTTGCTGTCATGGATAAAATGTTTAGCCGAGTTTGTTCAGTTTTTATAAGGCTGCCAATAGATCCTCTAACACCTCATCTACGGAATCGGTGACGTAAGTTGAATAATAGGAAATACCCGGGGCAGCGTTAGACATGGCATAGCTTGTACCGACAAACTGCAGCATTTCCACGTCATTATACTGGTCGCCGAAAGCCATACATTCTTCTGGCTTGATATTCAGTTTCTGGATCAATTTCTCTAAAGCGGTTCCCTTATTTGTGCCCGGAGCAATAAAATCAATCCAGATATTGCCGGAAGTAACTACCTTGATTTCAGCGCCGAATATATTCTGCAGATGTTTCAGATACTTGTCAATGATATGAGGTCCGTCGTTCATATTACAAATGGCAATTTTCAGAATTGGACCGCCTACAGTACGAATATCATCTACAATCTGTGTTGTGTTTTTCATGACATTTACAATATGATTGACAAAAGCCGGGTCATTATTTTCGATAAAACAGGAATCTTCACGAGAGATGACAATCTCAAAATCAGGATTCTTTTTTATTTCGCTGACAATTCTTTCCGCCAGTTCAGGATCAATGACGGAACGGCTGATAACCTTGCCGTTGTGGACACAGACGGAGCCGTTCTCTGCAATGTAAGAAATCTCATCCTTAATTTGCTCAAAAACACGTATTTCGTTGTCATATTGCCTGCCGCTTGCCGCTACAAAACAGATGCCTTTCTGCACAAGCTGGTGAATCAAATTGATGGAACGGGGGCTTAATTGCTGCGCTCCGTCCTGAAGCAGGGTACCGTCTAAATCACTTGCAATTAATTTAATCATATATAATCACTGCCTTTCTTTGTAAAATATTTAAAAATCGTTTACCTCCGTTGAGGTTCTGTTTATTAATGTATATGTGCATGTTATCTGCATTCTGTTCAAAAGCTTCCTATATATTAGCGTAAAAAAGAATATTTGTATAGTCTGCCTTGAAAATATTTGTGCTACATTATAATAATATTGTTGTTATTTCTAAAAATATTAAATATATTGTTAAATCTATTACAAGATATTAAAAAAACACACTTATTTTTGAGGAGAAAATATTGTATTTGAAAAACAATGAGAATATAATAGGAATGATTTATTTTTAATGTAAAAGACAAAAGGAGATAACAACATGGGAAAATATTTTGGAACAGACGGTTTTCGCGGAGAAGCAAATACAGTGTTGACAGTAGAGCATGCATTCAAAGTGGGACGTTTCCTTGGATGGTATTTCGGACGTGATCACAAGGCGAGAATCGTTATCGGCAAAGATACAAGACGAAGCAGTTATATGTTTGAGGATGCCCTCTCAGCAGGACTTACAGCATCCGGCGCAGATGCATATCTGCTTCATGTTACGACAACTCCGAGTGTATCCTATGTGGTAAGAACAGAAGATTTTGACTGTGGTATTATGATTTCTGCAAGTCATAATCCATATTATGATAATGGTATTAAGGTGATCAACAGCAAAGGACATAAGCTGGAAGCCGAGATTGAAACGCAGATTGAGGCATATATCGACGGTGATGCACCTGAGATTCCGCTGGCAACAAGGGACAATATCGGACGGACTGTTGATTATGCAGCGGGAAGAAATCGTTATATCGGTCATTTAATCTCCCTGGCAACTCGTTCATTCAAAGATATAAGAGTTGGTCTGGACTGTGCAAACGGAAGTTCTTCCAGTGTTGCAAAAAGCGTTTTTGATGCGCTTGGAGCGAAGACCTATGTAATCAGCAATGAGCCGGACGGAACAAATATCAATACGAACTGCGGCTCTACACATATCGGACAGCTGCAGGCTTTTGTCAAAGAGAAGAAGCTGGATGTGGGATTTGCCTATGATGGTGATGCAGACCGCTGTATCGCAGTGGATGAGAATGGCAATGTTGTAGACGGGGACTTAATTCTTTATGTTTGTGGGAAATATCTGATGGAAGAGGGCAAACTTGCCGGAAATACGATAGTTACAACAGTTATGTCTAATCTTGGGCTGTACAAAGCATGTGATAAGATTGGTATGAAGTATGAGCAAACCGCAGTGGGAGACAAATATGTCTATGAAAATATGCTCCAGAACGGATTTATTCTTGGCGGTGAGCAGTCAGGACATATCATTTTCAGCAAGCATGCAAGAACCGGAGACGGTATTCTGACTTCTTTGATGATTATGGAAGTTATCATGGAGAAAAAACAGTCGCTTAGCAAACTTTGTGAAGAAGTGAAGATTTATCCGCAGCTTCTGAAAAATGTCCGTGTGACAGACAAGAAAACAGCACGGGAAAATCCGGCAGTGCAGGCAGCAGTGGAAGAGACGGCTAAGGCACTGGGCGGGGATGGAAGAATTCTGGTTCGCGAGAGTGGAACAGAGCCAGTTATCCGTGTTATGGTGGAAGCCGCCACAGATGAGATGTGCAAGGAATATGTTGACCATGTCATTAAAGTCATTGAAGAGCAGGGACTGACAGCATAAGGTTGGACAGTTTGTCGGATTTATGAGTTGGAATATGATAAAAATGGGCATTGTTACGATTTTTTTAGAATAGTCAGAGAATTTTTTGACCTTTTGATAAATATGCGTTATAATACCTTTTGTAGCAAGAAACGAACATGGAAAAATATCAGGTACGGGGTATTTGGTTGATCTTTTAGGAGGGAATGAGTTCATGGCAACTAAGAGAGTAGCAAAAAAAGCTGCAGCAAAAGTGACAGCAACAAAGAATGTAAAGACAGCAGAAGTTAAGACAGCAGAAATAAAACCGGAAAAGGTTGAAATAAAAAAAGAAGTAAAGGAAACTCCGAAGGCGATTGAAACAAAGAAAGATACAACAAAGGCAATCGAGACAAAGGCAGCAGTTCTTGTAGAAGAAACGGCAGCTAAAAAAGAGGAGAAGACAACAGCGAAGAAGATAGCAGCGAAGAAGCCGGCAGCTAAAAAGACAACAACAAAGAAGGCGGAAGTGAAGACAGAGATGTTCTTACAGTTTGACGGAAAAGAATATACAGAGTCAGAGATTTTCCAGAAGGTAAAAGAAGTCTGGACAAAGGTTCTTAAGAACAAAGTAGGCGATATGAAGACTGTACAGATTTATCTGAAGCCAGAGGAATCAGCTGCTTATTATGTAGTAAATGGTGATACAACAGGTAAGGTTGACTTGTAATTACACATTAGTAAATGAAAAAGTAATCCGGTGCTGCCGGATTCTTTTTTTCGCGAACCATAATATAATGGAACGGAATTATGGTATAATGGGGCTGTAAATAATGAAAGTAGGTGTGAATATGTACGAACGGGAAGTATTACAATTGCAAAAAATGATAGATGAGAGCTGCCGGATTGTATTTTTTGGCGGTGCAGGTGTATCCACAGAAAGTAATATCCCGGATTTTAGGAGCGCTGACGGGCTTTATCACCAGTCCTATAAATATTCTCCGGAACAGGTAGTAAGCCACAGTTTCTTTATGCACCATACAGAAGCATTTTATGAGTTTTATAAGGACAAGATGATGATATTGGACGCGAAGCCGAATCCGGCGCATCTGAAACTGGCAGAGCTGGAACAGTCAGGAAAGCTTACCGCGGTTGTCACTCAAAATATTGATGGACTTCATCAGGCGGCGGGAAGCAGGAACGTTTATGAACTGCATGGAAGCATTATGCGCAATTACTGTATGGACTGTGGGGAATTTTATGACGCAGAATATGTAAAGTATTCCGATGGGATTGCACGCTGTAAGAAATGCGGCGGCATCATTAAGCCTGATGTGGTTCTTTATGAAGAAGGTCTGGACAATGCCACGATTCAAGGTGCAGTACAGGCGATCGGCGAAGCAGATATGCTGATCATCGGCGGGACGTCGCTTGTTGTTTATCCGGCAGCAGGGTTTGTTGACTATTTTCAGGGAAAATATCTGGTGCTGATCAACAAGTCGGAAACCAGCCGAAGAGTCCGCGCCAGCCTTACTATCTCTGCACCGATAGGCAAGGTTTTGGGACAGATAAAAGTAGAATAAATCGTTCCTGTGCACAGCAGTAGGCTGTGCACAGGAACGATAAATATTCAGGATACTTCTTATGGAGTTTAATATTTATCCTAATTAATCCCGATATAATTTTGATCCCATCCACCCTTGAATATGCTGGAACATTTTTTCATCCGGCTCAAATATAATGCAAGTCAGTTTTTGGTCGATCGGCATCATCAGTGAATAGGTTCTTGCATCTGGATTTCCAGAAGAAAAATCATAAGTCTTTTCTGGTTTATAGGAGTTCAGTCTTGATGATCTGGAAGGCGCTATAATTTCAGCCTGCTGGATATCGAAAGAAAGCTGGCGTTTCCTTTTAGACTGGCTGTAAATTGCGTCAACATCCATATCATGGTTAAGAATCACATATTCATATTCTACATTCAGGCGCGGAAAAACAAAGTAAAAAGCAAGTATTCCCAATAAAACTGCAACGAAAACAGCAAGAAATCCGATAAGCGGCATTCCGAAAAAAGCGACTGCTATTATGACAAATATAACAAGAAAACGGATTACCATATCCATCGGTTTTGATTTACGGGTTACCAGTTGTTCATAATATGCATCATTCATAATGTGATGTCCTTTCTGTTTGTAAATAATTTAACACCATGACGGCAATCTTAAATGTCATGGCATCTTCAAAATGCCGCAGATCCAGACCGGTCTGCTTTTCCACCTGTTCTAAGCGGTAGATCAGTGTATTCCGGTGCATATGAAGCTGACGTGCGGTTTCGGCAATGTTGAGATTATTCTGCAGGAAACGGTCAATGATTGTTGTCATTTCCTCATCCAGTGTATCGGGAACTTCGGGACCAAATACTTCAGTCAGGAAATCCTTGCAGATATTGTGCGGGAGACGGTAGATCAGCCGTCCGATCCCCAGCTTATTATATGCAAAGACATTTTCCCCGAAGGTAAACAGTCTTCCGACCTTCAATGCGAGACTGGTCTCCTGGAATGCGCCGGCAAGTTCCTGAAGCTGATAAAAAATCCTGCTGTACGCAACCTGTACCGAGACAAGGGCTTCCATGTTCAGCGTATCCACAATCGCATGGGCTGCCTGCTGTATTTCTTCATCCGTATCATCCGCATGCATTGGCTTGAGAATGACGAGAGTATTTTCCGTGACCGGCACAAGATAGGTTTTGGTCTGGGAGGGGAAGAGATGCTTCAAAATCTCTGTCATCGTTTCATCCATTCCGCCGGGAACGTGCAGCAGGTATAGAACTCTTGGTTCCTCAGCGGAGATGTGAAGACGCCCGGCACGCTCATTGATATCGTATGACGGTGCTGAATCTGTCATCAGACTTAACAAAAACTGGGTTTTATTATATTTTTCTTTATAAGCGGTGATCAGACACCGAATCTGGTTCAGCGCTGCCTCTTCCTCACTGGAGGAACATGCAGAGAGGCAAAGTTCGATTCCGGTAATACGCTTCAGTTCTTTTAGAGCAGCTTTAAGCTGCGGCTGATATTCCATAACAAGTCCTCATTTCCGGTTAAATTGCCGTTTTGTTATGCAGCAAAAGCTATATGCTTTCTTACAGTCAGCGCAATAAATGCGCAGACCTGAGCTTAGTAAACAGTAACTAAAAAGGGACTGCACCTGTGAAAAGTACAGCCCCCGTGCCTCGCATATGCTTAGCTGTTAAGTTTATTTTATATGACTAGTTAGTAATAGTCAACTCTGTTTCTTTATCAAACAGGTGAATTCTGCTCATATCCAGAGCGAATGTAGCGTCATCGCCGGTTCTCAGAGTTGTACGTGGATTAACACGTGCTGTCATCTGAGTTCCTTCAACATCGAAGTACAAGAATACTTCTGCACCGAGCAGCTCGTATACTTTAATCTTGGAAGTGATTACGCTGCTTGCATTTGCTGCGATGAAGTCAGGATCATCATGTACATCCTCCGGACGGATACCAAGAACAACTGTCTTGCCGTTATAATTGCCGTCGATCAGAGCTTGCTTCTTCTCAGCCGGAACTGTCAGAGTATGTTTGCCGATTTTCAGTGTAACATCATTGCCAGCTACATTAACAACTGCATCCATAAAGTTCATCTGCGGAGATCCGATGAATCCTGCTACGAACAGGTTGCAAGGTGTATTGTAAAGGTTCTGAGGTGTATCTACCTGCTGAACAACACCGTCCTTCATAACAACGATTCTTGTTCCGAGTGTCATAGCCTCTGTCTGGTCATGTGTTACATAGATGATTGTAGCACCAAGATTCTCATGCAGCTTGGAAATTTCGATACGCATCTGAACACGCAGCTTAGCATCCAGGTTGGAGAGCGGCTCATCCATTAAGAATACCTTCGGGTTACGAACGATCGCACGTCCCATGGCAACACGCTGTCTCTGTCCGCCGGAAAGAGCCTTCGGCTTACGGTCAAGTAGTTTGTCAAGGTCAAGGATCTTAGCTGCCTCGCGAACCTTCTTGTCGATCTCATCCTTCGGTACTTTACGAAGCTTCAGACCGAATGCCATGTTATCATATACTGTCATATGCGGATACAGAGCGTAGTTCTGGAATACCATTGCGATATCACGGTCCTTCGGCTCTACATCGTTCATCACCTTACCATCGATTTCAAGAGTACCGCCGGAGATGTCTTCCAGACCTGCGATCATACGAAGTGTAGTAGATTTACCACAACCTGACGGTCCTACGAAGATGATAAATTCTTTGTCATCAATTTCCAGGTTAAAATCTTTTACTGCGTGAAATCCGTTAGGATACTTTTTGTCAATACCTCTTAAAGATAAACTTGCCATTTTAAATAGCCTCCTTGTGAAAATATATTTCGTTTGTTTCTGAAACTAAGTATAGCCAAAGATAGAGAAATGAACAATGTCACGAGTAACCAAAAAAATAAAAAATTAGTGTACATTTTAACCAGATTTCTTATAATAGAGAATAAGAGGACGTACAAATGTGATAAGAGAAAGGGAAAACGATGGAGAATGCATATGTACTTCAACTTCTGGAATCTAAGTTTAAAGAATTTCATTTATGCTTCTGCGGATATGCGGAGTGTGAGCCGTTTCACAGCTATGGTCCGGCAAGCAGACCGAATTATATCATACATTATATATTAGAAGGGAAAGGAAGCTATCAGGTAGGAGAGCAGAAATATTATCTGAAAAAGGGACAAGGCTTTTTGATCGAGCCGGAGAGCCTGACATTTTATCAGGCAGACGGACAGGAGCCATGGAAATATCTGTGGATCGGATTCGGGGGAACGGGGGCTGCGAAGCTGATACAGGACATAGGGCTGAACAGTAAACAGTTAGTGTTTCAGTGTGATTCCGGTGAGGAGCTTAAGCAGATTGTATTTTCTATGTTAAAGCATACAAAGTCAAGTACTTCAAATGTGTACTATCTGCAAGGCAGACTTTTTGATATCTTTTCTGTTTTGACAAGGGACAGCATTGTGGATTTGTTTGAAGAGACAAGAAAAAAGAGTGCGTATGTGCAGGAGGCGATTATTTACATACGCAATCATTATTCAGAAGGAATCAGTGTTGCGGATGTTGCAGAAGCATTAAATGTGAACCGAAGTTATCTGTATACTGTATTTAAGGAAAGTCTGGAACTGTCGCCTAAGGAGTTTCTTACAAAATTCCGGATTTCACGTGCGAAGGAACAGTTGTCGCTAACAGAACAGTCGGTGGAATATATCTCCTGTTCTTGCGGGTATAGAAGTGCGCTTGTATTTACAAAGGCTTTTAAGCAGGAAGTTGGGATGACACCGTCGCAGTTCCGGAAAAAGGAACGGTCGGAAGCAAGGGAGAGTCTGACAGCCGCTAAGGAAGAATTGGAATTGATCGGGGATGCGAGAACATGCAAAATGATAGATGGATAATTAAAATCTAACATTTTGCATGTTTTTTATAACAAAATAATCTAACGCAGGAAATGATGATAAGGATATACTATCATTCATAGAGAAGGAATCAATGATAATAATGGAGGCGGGAGTTTATGGCGAAGATTACCTTTCATGAGGAAACAAAAACATTTCATCTTTATAATAGAGACATTAGTTATATTATAAGTATTATGGAAAACGGGCACTTGGAACAACTATATTATGGAAAACGCATACATGACAAGGCGGATTTCTCCTATCTTGCGGAAAGATGCAGCCGTCCGATGACATCATATATCTATGAGGGGGACAGAACCTTTTCTTTGGAGCATATCCGGCAGGAATATCCAGTATATGGCTCGACAGATTACCGGCATCCGGCAGTGGAAGTATTGCAGGAGAACGGAAGCCGGATTATGGACTTTCAATATGAGGGACATGAAATCAGCAGCGGCAAGCCAAGACTCTCCGGTCTTCCTGCCACTTATACAGAGTCAGATGAGGAAGCAGAAACACTTGTGATACAGTTGAGAGATGGAGTGACAGGTGTGCGATTGGAACTGCTTTATACGATATTTTCAGAGGGCGGCGTGATTGCCAGAAGCGCGCGTTTTAGAAATGACGGAGGCAGGGCAGTACATCTTTTGACGGCGATGAGTCTGAGTCTTGACCTTCCGGATAAGGAATATGTATGGATGCAGTTTTCAGGTGCATGGGCGAGAGAACGTCATATTAAAAACCGAGTGTTGGAACAGGGAATTGTAGCAATTGACAGTCTGCGCGGCAATTCATCACACGAACACAATCCGTTCATGGTGCTGAGACGTCCGAATGCAGCAGAGGATGTGGGGGAAGTAATTGGCTTTAGTTTGGTGTACAGCGGTAACTTCCGTATTCAGGCAGAGGTGGATACCCATGACGTGACAAGAGTTACGGTGGGTATCAGTCCGGAAGGCTTTGACTGGAAACTAGATGCAGGCGAAATATTTCAGACGCCGGAAGCTGTCATGGTATATTCTTCGGACGGACTGAACGGTATGAGCCGCACCTTCCACCATCTTTACAGAAAACGTCTTGCAAGGGGATATTGGAGAGACCGTGTAAGGCCGATCTTGAATAATAACTGGGAAGCAACGTATTTTGATTTCACTCAGGACAAGCTGATAGAGATTGCAAAGAAGGCGAAAGAATGTGGTGTGGAGTTGTTTGTGCTGGATGATGGATGGTTTGGGGCAAGAAGCAATGACCATGCAGGACTTGGAGACTGGGCAGCAAATAAGGAGCGGCTCCCTTATGGAATTTCCGGGCTGTCGGAAGCAATTGAAAATCTGGGTATGGGATTTGGTCTGTGGTTCGAGCCGGAAATGGTGAATAAGGATTCAGATTTGTACAGAGCTCACCCTGACTGGATACTCAAGACTCCTGAACGCAGTGTTTCTCATGGAAGGCATCAGTATGTATTAGACTTCTCACGGAAAGAAGTGGTAGACTGTATCTATGGAATGATGTACAAGATTCTGTCGGAATCAAAGATTTCTTATATTAAATGGGATATGAACCGAAGCATTACGGAGTGTTACTCGGCGGCGCTGCCTGCTGACCGGCAGGGAGAAGTGTTCCACCGGTATATACTTGGCGTATATGATTTGTATGAGCGTCTGATAAGTGCATTTCCGAAAATATTATTTGAGTCTTGTGCAAGCGGAGGCGGAAGATTTGATCCCGGAATCCTTTACTATGCGCCGCAAGGCTGGGCGAGTGATGATTCAGACGCGGTAGAGCGTTTGAAGATTCAGTACGGAACTTCCATGTGCTATCCCATCAGCAGTATCGGGAGCCATGTTTCAGTCATACCGAACCATCAGGTATTTCGTAACACTCCGCTGCATACACGGGCAAATGTCGCATATTTCGGAACATTTGGCTATGAACTGGATTTGAATAAGCTGACGGATGAGGAGCTTTTGGAAGTGAAAGACCAGATCGCGTTTATGAAGGAGTACAGAGAGATCCTTCAGTTTGGAGATTTTTATCGCCTGAAAAGTCCATTTGAGGGAAATGAAACAGTATGGATGACAGTCAGTGAGGATAAGAAAACGGCGGTAGTTGGTTGGTACAGGGTGCTTAACGGCGTGAATCTGCCGTACAGCAGAGTCCGGCTGCAGGGTTTAAATCCAGATGTGGTTTATGAGAACTTGCTGGACGGCACAGAGCATTACGGAGATGAACTTATGCATGTTGGCTTGATAACGAGTGACGGCATGGCAGGACAATTGGAAGGTGATGCAGAGAGGATCACAGATTTTGAGTCGCGGATTTATCTGTTGAAGGAAAAAACGGTATGCTGATATGCACTGAATTTTGGTGGGAGAATGTGGAGGAACATTGTTGTGAAGGAACAAAATAATTTGGGAGTCAGGACAGGATTGATGTTGTTGGGGATTCTGTTGATTGGTCTGTGTGTGGCATTTTTTCGTATTGCAGGATTTGGAGTAGATCCGTTCACATGTATGAATCTTGGGATCAGCAGTTTTATCGGCTGGCTGTTTGGGACATGGCAGCTGGCTGCAAATACAATGATTTTGGTTGTTGTATTTTTCACGGTCCGTAATTGTATCGGTTTGGGAACGATCATCAACATGGTTTTTGTAGGGTATATTGCAGATGGTGTCTGCTGGCTGGTGCAGGATGTTCTGAAGGCTGAACCGGGAATACTGCTCCGTATCGTTTCACTGACTGTTGCAATGCTGTTTGCTTCTGTCGGGGTCGCACTGTATATGAAAGCTGATATGGGGATCGCACCGTATGACAGCGTGGCAGTCATGATCGAAAAAGCAACGAAGAAGATTCCATTCCATATCGGAAGAGTGATTTCAGATATAACGGTCATAGTCATCGGAGTAATGTTCTGTTTATTGGCGGGAAAAAGTATATGGACTGTAATTGGCGCGGGTACTGTTTGTAATGCATTGTTTAATGGTCCGCTGATTCAATTTTTTCGTAGTAAGATTGACCAGATGCTATCGCAATTGTGATGGAAGACATTGAAACACAGTGTGCTTATAAGCTGTTATAAGTAATTCTAAAGAGTTCTGTTGTCAGGAAAGTTTGACTTCCCTGTGCGAAAAGCGTAATATATTCATATATAAAAGTACGAAAGCTGTCCACGAATATGATTGTTTCAAAAGTGGACAGCTTTTCAGACTAAGGAGGGAAAGATATGAAAAAGAAAGTATTAGCATTACTCATGAGTACAGCAATGATTGTCAGTCTCCTTGCAGGATGCGGCGCTCCGGCAGCAGCAGATCCGAAAGAGACTGAGGATGAAGGTACAAAGAAAGAAGAGACTGTAGAAGGCATTCCGGCAGATGAGATCAAGATTGGATTTGTTCATGTATCTGACGCAAGCGATATGGGATATACATACAATCATGATCTTGGAACAAAGGAAATGCAGAAAGCACTGAACATTAGTGATGACCAGATTGTGAATAAGTTTAACGTGCCGGAGGGCGCAGAGTGTGATACTGCATTGAGAGAACTGGTAGATGCAGGCTGTAATATCATCTTTGCTACGAGCTTTGGTTTTGAAGATTATGTAAAGGAAGTTGCTGCTGAGTATCCAGAGGTTCAGTTCTGCCATGCTACAGGTTATCAGGCAGTAGATTCTGGTCTGGATAATATGCACAACTATTTTGCTTCTATTTATGAGGCGCGTTACCTTGCAGGAATCGCAGCAGGCATGAAGACAGAGTCCAATAAGCTGGGATATGTTGCTGCGTTCCCATTTGCAGAGGTTATCAGCGGATATACAGCATTCTATCTTGGAGCTAAGAGTGTGAATCCGGATGTGACTATGGATATTATGTACACCAATTCATGGAATGACCCAACTGTTGAGTCACAGGTTGCGAAGGCATTGATCGAGCGCGGATGTGATGTGGTTTCCCAGCACTCCGATTCTACTGCTCCGGCAACAACAGCAGAGGACAATGGTGTATGGCAGGTTGGTTACAACAATGATATGATTGAGGCAGCTCCGAAAGCATCTCTGATCTCCGCAAGAATTGACTGGGGCATTTATGTGACCGAGGCTGTAAAAGCTATGATCGATGGAACAGAGATTCCGGTGGACTGGTGCAAAGGACTTGCAGACGAAGCAGTTTATCTGTCACCATTGAATGCAGATATCGCAGCAGACGGAACACAGGAAGCAATTGATGAAGCAAAAGAAAAACTAATCTCTGGCGATCTTCATGTATTTGCCGGACCGCTTAACGGAAAGAGTCCGGAAGGCGAGGCAATTGAGGTTGCAGAGGGTGAATATTATCACGAGCAGGAAGAGGCTTCTGCTCCGTCATGGTGCTACATTGTTGAAGGATGTAATGTAGTAGAATAACAGTAACAGTTCAGCCTTTCAGCGGGACTGTTACGAATAATATCATATTGAATTTTTATTGAATAGAGAAAGTGCATTGGGAGCGGTCTGAAAAGACGGCTCCCAATTTGTTTATTTCTTGCGAAATATGGGATTCTCTGGTACGATAGATATAAGAAGGAATGATTAAATTTGGCGAAAGAGGGTGAAGACTTGGGCGAGACGGAAAAACTAGCAATTAAAATGAATAAGATTACTAAGACATTCGGCAAGGTGGTTGCGAATAAGGACGTAAATCTTGAGCTGCGCGAAGGAGAAATACTGGCGCTTCTCGGAGAGAACGGAAGTGGAAAGACAACATTGATGAACATGTTGTCGGGAATCTATTTTCCAGATCATGGTGAGATTTATGTACATGGCAAAGAGGTGACGATCCGTTCCCCGAAATATGCGTTTTCTCTCGGCATCGGTATGATTCATCAGCATTTTAAACTGGTGGACGTGCTGACGGCTGCGGAGAACATAATATTGGGATTGGACGGCAAGGTGACGGTCAACCGAAAAGAAGTGAATAAAAAGGTGTCTGAACTGGCGCAGAAGTACGGCTTTGATCTGGATCCGACCAAGAAGATTTATAACATGGCAGTATCCGAGAAGCAGACGGTAGAGATTTTGAAGGTGCTGTACCGAGGCGCGGATATTTTGATCTTGGATGAGCCGACGGCGGTTCTGACTCCCCAGGAGACAGATAAGCTGTTTAATGTGCTCCGGAATATGAAGGAGGACGGCAAATCCATTATCATCATTACACATAAGCTGAATGAGGTTATGGCAATTTCCGACCGGGTTGCGATTTTGAGAAAGGGAGAATACATAGGCGTTGTCAATACGCCGGAGACAGATCAGGCACAGCTTACAGAGATGATGGTCGGAAGACCCATCAGTCTGAAGATCGACCGTCCGGAAGTAGAAGAGAAGGAGGAGCGTCTTCAGGTTATCGGACTGACATGCTTAAACGGAGAGGGCGTGAAAGCGCTGGATAATGTTTCCTTTACTGCTTATGGCGGTGAGATTCTTGGTGTTGCAGGAATCGCAGGAAGCGGGCAGAAGGAACTGTGTGAGGCGATCGCAGGTCTGTATCCATCAATCGGCGGTTCTGTATTGTATTCTGTAGAACATGAGGGAACATATATTAAAGAACGTATTCTGGGACTCAAACCAGATGAGATTTCCAGAAAGGGAATTGCCATGGCATATGTGCCGGAGGACCGTCTTGGAATGGGGCTTGTTGCAGGTATGGATATGACAGATAACGTGATGCTTAGAAGCTATAAGGAGAACAAGGGTATTTTTGTAGACCGTAAGGCTCCGAAGGCATTGTCGGAGAAGCTGATCGAGGAATTGGAAATTGTTACACCGGGAGTGGGAACTCCGGTAGGACGTCTTTCGGGAGGTAATGTACAGAAGGTGCTTCTGGGCAGGGAAATTGCCTGCAGTCCATCCGTCCTGATTGTGGCATATCCGGTTCGCGGGCTGGATATCAATTCTTCTTACAGAATCTATGATCTGTTAAATGAACAGAAGAAAAAAGGTGTTGCCGTTATTTTTATCGGAGAAGACCTGGACGTGTTGATGGAAATTTCAGACCGGCTGATGGTGCTGTGCGGCGGTAAAGTCAGCGGTATCGTGGATCCGAAGGAAGTTACCAAGGAAGAGATCGGTCTGATGATGATTCATGTAGATAATCAGGCGGCAGATGATGTGAGTGGGGAGGTGGACGTATGAGCGTACAGAAAGTAAAAGTGAAAGAACCGCTTTTGCGCATGGCGAAGCGCGATACCATGTCCAATCAAAAGTCATGGACTGTCCGGGGAATTGCATTTTTACTGTCACTTATTACCGGAGGACTTGTGATCCTGGCATTGGGACACAATCCGATAGCGGTATATAAGTCTATGGTTGTGGGTGCGTGGGGATCTCCTACAGTTATTCGTGAAACGGTAAAGATTGCAGTACCGCTGTTAATCACGGCAATCGGTATTTCCTTTGCATTTAAGATGAAGTTCTGGAATATCGGGGGCGAGGGACAGATCATCGTCGGTGCGGTAGCCGCCGGATATTTCGGACTGTTTACGGCGCATATTCTGCCGAAGCTCCCATTAGTGATCCTGATGCTGTTAGCCGGTATGTTGGCGGGAGGACTTTACGGACTGCTTCCGGCGCTCTGTAAAGCAAAATGGGGTACAAATGAGACATTGTTTACATTGATGCTGAACTATATTGCGCTGGCATTTGTCAAATATCTGATGAACGGACCGTGGAAAGCTCCGGGCAGCAGTTTTCCGAAAATTGCGATGCTGGCTCCGGGAGCGCGTCTGACGAAGGTGTTCGGCGTGCACTGGGGATGGATTCTCGCATTGGTGCTGGTTGTTGTTTCCTCTGTATATTTATCAAAGACAAAACAGGGATACGAAATAGCTGTTGTCGGAGAAAGTAATAACACCGCGCGCTATGCCGGAATTAATGTCAGCAAGGTATTCATCCGGACTATGTTTATATCCGGCGCGCTTTGCGGATTGGTTGGTATGCTGCAGTTTTCCGGCGCGGATTATACGATCACAGAAGGAATTGCAGGCGGCGTTGGATTTACTGCTATCACCGTTGCATGGCTGGCAAAGATGAATCCGTATGGAATGTTGGTTGTATCCGTATTTATCGCAATGCTGGAGCGAGGATCTAATGCGATCCAGACACAGTTCAAGATTCCGGCGTCTGCGTCAGAGCTGTTGATAGGAATTATTTTGTTCTTCATGCTGGGATGCGAATTCTTCATTTCTTACCGGCTGATCGTACGGGGAAAGGAGGAAACTCATGCTTAGTACGTTGAATAGTTTGTTTATTGCGGCAGTTCTTGCCGGTACTCCGCTGCTCCTTGGAGCGTTGGGAGAAATCCTGACAGAGAAGTCGGGTAACCTGAACCTTGGTGTAGAAGGTATGATGTTTATGGGCGCCATAACCGGACTTGCAGGTTCTTATTACTATGAGCAGGGAGTGATGGCTTCCGGCGGTTCACCAAATGGAGTTTTGTCCGCCATGATCGCATTGATCTGTTCCTTCCTTGCAGGTACGCTTGGAGCATTGATCTACAGTTTCCTGACGATCACACTCCGGGCAAATCAGAATGTAACCGGTTTGACGCTGACCATTTTTGGTACTGGCTTCGGTAACTTTTTCGGCGAATATATCGGACAGAAGGCAGGCGGTTATGTGGCAGTCGGAGATGCGACAAAGGCGGCGTTTACCAATTTGAAGATTCCGGTATTGTCAGAGATTCCTGTACTGGGCAAATTATTGTTTCAGTATAATTGGCTTGTATATTTTGCAATTATTCTGGCAGTTGCTATGACATGGTTTTTTAACAAATCTCGTGTGGGACTGAATCTGCGTGCGGTTGGCGAAAGTCCGGCGACAGCGGATGCCGCGGGAATTGATATTACCAGATACAAATATATTGCAACGGTTATCGGAGGCGGTATCTGTGGAATCGGCGGAATGTATATGAGTATGGTAACGACCAAGGGTGTGTGGGTACATGGCTGTGTCAGCGGTTATGGCTGGCTGGCAGTTGCGCTTGTTATTTTTGCAACATGGAGCCCGGCGCGCGGAATGCTCGTGGCACTTGTATTCGGTGGTCTGACGATTATGCGTATGTATGTAAATATCCCAGGACTTCCGGCGCAGATATATGATATGCTGCCATATGTGGCAACGATACTTGTACTGATCATTACAAGTATGCGGGAGAGTAAGGAACATGCACAGCCGAAGAGCTGCGGAATTAATTACTTCCGTGAGGAAAGATAGAAACGATTGTTCTTGAATAATTCAATAAGAGATACCCGAGTGACTTTTCAGAATGAGAAATGCCTCGGGTATTTTTTATGATAAATAAAATAAAAGAAGATAAAATAAGTGGGATAAGTATAGCAGACTATACTTGCGGTACAGAAGAAAGGGACATATAATAAGTTTGATGGGGAAACGAAAAAAGGAGACGGGCTTATGGCAGGAAAACGGGTGACGATGAAAGATATTGCAAGAGAAACAGGCGTATCTACAGCTACAGTATCGTATGTTTTAAATTATTCGGAGAAAGAAAAAATCAGCCATGATACCAGAATACGTGTATTCGAGGCGGCGCGTAAATTGAATTATGTTCCTAATATGGCAGCAAGGACTCTGGCGGGAAATAAAAGCTTTCTCGTTGGAATTATTATTAATATGGCGGGAAAAAACAAAAAGAGTAAGGTGTATCAGTATTATGATTTAGCACAAGAGATTCAAAAACTATTATACCCTAAGCGATATGATGTGGTGCTGATTCCAAGCAAGGAAGTTGAAAACGATATTCTCATAGGGGAAAAAAGATTATTGGACACAGTTTTTCTTATGGATATGGAAGAAACAGTATTTTGTGATGTAGCCAGTCACTTTTTTGTACCGGCAATTTTTATTGACGGATATGTAGAGGATTCTTTATTTTTTAAAGTTTTAACTGATTATGAGAAAATAATGGAACAGGCATGTGAGCAATTAGGCAAAGAGTTCTATGTTGTAATGGAAGAGTATTCAAACCAATACGCTTTAGAAATAATTAAAAAGTATGTTCCTGAGAAAGATATTTTTATTAATAACTTTGAAAGCAGTATGAAAGAATTTTTAGATGATCACCAGATGCAGAAAGGTCTGGTAATCGGAGAAATATTAGGAATGCAGGCAGAACATTATGTAGACAATCATAACTTATTGGTGGTAGTTCAGGGAGAAGAGGAGAGTATGCTTCTTCCAGATACAAAAAAAATTATTGTAAGTAATCGCAAAAAGGCAGAGAAGGCAGTCGAGGTAATGGAGAGGCTTTTAAATTTAAGTGATGAAGAGGAAACGGGACATGTAAGTTATATCACTCCCGTAGTTCAATAAGATGATGAGGTTGTGGGAATCGTGATTTTTAACAAAAAATTATGATTCCCTTTTTGATATGAAAGAAAGTAGAAAAGAAAGTGTTAAGTACTTAATAAAATATCGGATTCAAAAAAAATTGTGTAATTAAAGGGAATGGGGAATACAAGAATTACTTAACTTAAAAAAATAAGTAAAAAAGATGAAAAATTGCACAAAAATTGCATTGTAATAAATGCTGAAAATGTATAAGGTGTATAAAATGAAATTGACGCTGAGTTATGAGAATGCTATCATAATTATAGATTAAGCGCTTAAGTAAAATGTGTATGATAAAAAGAAAGGAGAGCAAAGGTGAGAAAGAAGGCAGCAATTCTATCAGCTTTTATATGGGGGAGCGGGCAGTTTTTTATCGGCCGGGAGCGGGCGAGAGGTATTATCTTCTTTTTAACACAAATAGCAGTGACAGCGGTAGAATTCTTTACCGGTTATTGGCCGGAGTGGCTGATGGGGCAGATTGACGAATTTCAGATACGGCTATATGGCGGTTTTTTCACAAAAGGAATCTGGGGATTAATTACACTTGGAAGTAATCCGGGAAAGGACCATTCAATGATACTATTAATCCGGGGATTACTTATCATATTTGTATTAGTTATAATAGGAGGCATTTGGTGCTGGAATATTATAGATGCATGGAAGTCAGCGGAAAAAAGAAAAAACAGTGTGCTGATTTCAGAAAACGGATTTAGGAGAAAGTATGCAAAATTATTTCCATATCTTGTTTTATCTCCAATAACAGTAATTTTTTTAGCAGTTATAGTATTACCAATTATCTGTTGTGTATTGACCGCGTTTACAAATTATAACAGAGATCATTTGCCGCCGGGCAACCTGCTTTCATGGGTAGGATTTGAGAACTTCAGGAAGCTGTTTACAATACCAATATGGTCAGATACCTTTTTGAGGGTAGCAACATGGACTGTTGTGTGGGCTGTAACGGTTACTGTACTGACTTATTTTATTGGGATGTTTCAGGCTATGATATTAAACAGCCAATACGTGCGGGGAAGAAAGATATTCCAGACAATTCTGATTCTTCCATGGGCGATACCGCAGATGATTTCGTTGATGGTATTTCGTAATTTGTTTAATGGACAGTTTGGACCCATTAATCAAATATTGCTGGATATGGGAATCATTTCTGAAAAAATCCCTTTTTTGACAGATCCGCTGAATGCAAGGATTACAGTGATCATCGTAGCTGTCTGGCTTGGAGCTCCTATGTTTATGGTTATGATGCTTGGAACATTTTCAAATATGGATCAGTCATTGTATGAAGCTGCATCATTAGACGGGGCTGGTAGGATTCAGATTTTTCGGTATATCACATTCCCGCTTGTCTTTTTAGCTACGGCGCCGCTGTTGGTCATGAATTTGGCAGGTAATTTTAATGGTTTCGGTTTAATCTATTTTATGACAAAGGGAGGACCTACAAATTCAGAATTACAATTTGCCGGAGATACCGATATATTGATTTCATGGATTTATAAATTGACGTTAGACCAGCGAATGTATAATATGGCGGCGGTAATGAGCATTCTGATTTTTATTTTGATCGGTGCGGTTTCTTTATGGAACTTTAAACGAACAGCGTCATTTAAAGAAATATAGGAGAGAAAAGTATGAAAAAAAAGGGAATGATATTATTCATTCATCTGGAATTAATAGTTGCGTCTATAATAGTTCTCGTTCCGGTATTTTGGATTATAATGTCCTCTTTTCAACAGGAAAGCAGCCTTGTAAGCGCCACATTGATTCCAAAAAGTTTTACATTAGAGAATTATAGACGTCTTTTTGTGGAAACAAATTATATAAACTGGTTTTGGAATACATTAAAAATTGCCGCTGTTAATGCAGTTTTTTCAGTGTTCATAGTGATGATTACAGCATGGATCATGTCCCGGTTTCAATTTCGGGGGAGAAAAACAGGTTTGATCACAATTTTACTATTATCAATGTTTCCGACATTTTTATCTATGACCGCAGTCTACACGTTATTTCTGACTCTTGGAATGGTGGGCAATCCGGTTTCATTAATTATTGTCTATATAGCAGGAGCGATACCGTACAACACCTGGCTGGTAAAGGGATATTTGGACGGGATTCCAAAATCTATTGATGAGGCGGCATATTTGGATGGATGTGGTAGATTCCAGGCATTTTTTAAAGTGCTGTTACCGGTTTCAAAACCAATTATTACATACTGTGCTGTGTCACAGTTTATGCTTCCATGGATGGATTATATTTTGCCTAACATGTTGTTATCATCAAGTGATAAAAACAAAACGCTGGCAGTAGGGCTGTTTTCTATGATTGACGGAAAGGAAAATTCATTCTTTACTACTTTTGCGGCAGGAGCAGTTTTAATAGCGATACCTATTACGCTATTATTTATATTCTTTCAAAAATATTTGGTTCAAGGTGTGGCGGCGGGAGCAGATAAAGGTTGAGAATATTGTTATTCAAACACATTACTATAAATTCATAAGATGATTGATTTGTGCCGCGACTAAAAGGCGGCGGAATGGAGGTTAAGATGAAAAGAAGATTAATTGCCTGCGTTTTAGCAGGAGTTATGGCGGCAGCAACAGCAGCATGCGGCAGAGAGATTCCTGTGGATGAGAGTACAGGGGAAGAAAGTGCGGCAACAGAGCAAAATGATGGGAAATTGGAACCGGAAGATGGAGCAAAACTTATTTTTTGGACAATGGATACAGAGTATGGGGAAGCAGCAGCCCAGAGGTTTGAAGAATTATCGGGAGTAGAGGTGCAGATAGAAGCAATTGGCTTGGATGGTATCGAAAAAATAATGTTAGATGGTCCATCAGGCAACGGGGCAGATTTATTTATGGTAGCTCACGATCAGTTTCAGGTTGGATATACGGCGGGAGTATATAAAGAACTGGATACACAAATTTCAAATAAATTACAGGAAGAGATTAGTGATGTTGCTTTAAAGACAGTTGAAAGAGACGGAAAGCTATATGGAGTGCCTGTTTCAATAGAAACAAATGCATTGTTTTTCAATAAAGATTTAGTAGAAGACCCGGAAAATGAATTTGAACAGATGATGGAAGAGGCATTGGATTATAATAAACCACCGCAAAATAAATTCTGGTTTCTGATGTCGCCAAGCGGAGGATATGCGGTGTATCCATTTTTGACTTCTTTTGGATTTGAATTGTTTGGGGCAACCGGAACAGATGATGAAAATCCGGGCTTTGATACACCAGAGTATCTGGAAGGTTTAAAATTTCTGGCGGAATTGAAAAAGTATATGCCAATTAGTTCAGAAGACTTGAGGGGAGAAGCAGTCGCTTTTGTGGATCAGAATTTTATTGATGGAAATACAGCATATTATCCAAGTGGTCCGTGGACGGTGAAGGCTTTAGAGGATGCTGGTGTGAATTTTGGCGTTTCAAAATTGCCGACGGTTCAAGGGAATGTTATGAAACCTTTCGCCGGCGTTCAAAATCTTCATGTTTCAGCATATAGCGAATATCCAAAAGCAGCTCAGTTGTTTGCTGAATTTTTAGTTTCAGAAGAAGGCGCGTCTCTATTGTATGAAAAGGCTGGAAAGATTACTTCCCGTGCAGATGTTTCGGAAGTAGAAGGTTTATCTGATGATGAAAATATGAAGGTATTTGTGGAGCAATTTCAAGATGCTGTGCCTATGCCGGCCGCAAAGAGGATATCCTACTACTGGACGATAAGTGAGAATGTATTTGGAGCAGTATTTGATGGTAAAATTACACCGGAAGAAGGTGCAAAGAAAGCACAGGAAGACTTTGAAGCTTTGGTAGAAAGTGAATAGGGGAGAGTGTAATGCAAAAACCGCATGAATATATTTGTGAACAATTTAAAAAGTATGATGCAATTTTATTGGGAGAAGAGCACAGAATCAGGGAAAACCTGCTCTTTGTACAAGAGCTGCTGCCATATCTGCTGAAAGCAGGAGTAACAAATGTGGGTATGGAGTTTGGAAGCAGTGAGGTACAAAAAGGACTGGATCAGTTAGTGACAGGGGAGGTGTATGACGAGCAAAGGGCAAGGGATTTCATGTTTCATTATAATGTTACATGGGCAATGAAAGAATATATGGATATATATAAAGCAGCTTTTGAACTGAACAAATCTGTCGGTAAAAATAATAAAAAGATGCGGATATTGAATTTGAGTTATCAGTATGACTGGAGTGAATACCGCGGACTGCGTTATCCTGAGGATTCACAGAAGATTTTTAAGAAGGGAACGATTGAACAGTTCCGGGTGGGGGGTAGTTGAGAAAGAAGTGTTTGCGAAAGGTGAAAAAATTCTTATTCTAACAGGGACGATCCATGCGTTTACGAAGTATCAGTACACCGTATACGATGGTCTGGAGGAACATTTTTATCGTTATATTCAAAAGGATTTTGGACATTTATTGTATAAACGGTATGGAAATAAAGTAGCAACCGTATTGCTTCATCAGAAGTTTCCGAAAAGAATGATGCCAAATTCTGAGAGCCCTTGTAATGGAAAACTTGAGCAATGGTTTTTAGAACAAGGCGGAGTACCTATGGGGATTGATTTAAATGAAAATTCCGTGGGAGAACTGAGTGAGAAAAGTGATTATAGAATCGGATATGAAGATTTGAAACTCCGCAATCTTGCAGATGGATATATTTTCCTGAAACCATTAAAAGAACTTCATGGAGCAACATTGGACAGAGAATTTTTAAAAGGCAGAAATTATGAAGATGTTAAACGGAATTTCCCAGATCCTGACTGGCATCCTATACCAAATACAGAGGAAGAATACTGGGAATATCTGGAGGATTTTGTTAGCCTGAAGGATTATAGAAAGGGGATATAGGCAATGGGAAGAATAGAAACATTCCAGATTTGGATGCCATATTGCAGAGAAGAAAGAACGGTCCATGTTTATCTTCCGGCATGCTACGAGCAAAAACAAAATGAAAGATTTCCGGTCATATATATGCATGACGGACAAAACATATTTGAAGATAAGGGGGCATTTGGAGGCTGTTCATGGGGAATAAAGGAAACCTTGGAATGTATGGAAGAACAAGGGAAAATCGAAGGGATCATTGTTGTCGGAATAGAAAATAACGG
Organism: Mediterraneibacter agrestimuris; assembly: GCF_943193195.1. Classification (GTDB taxonomy): domain Bacteria; phylum Bacillota; class Clostridia; order Lachnospirales; family Lachnospiraceae; genus Schaedlerella; species Schaedlerella agrestimuris. Next base: position 47,977 of record NZ_CALPDG010000023.1, read on the forward strand.
AGACAGAAGATTTGAAGATTATTCTCCTTGGAAAAATACTATGGAAAAAACAACATTTCCGGCTGGGAGTCATGGCGGTGATGGTGAGGAATATGCAGCATTTGCAGCAGGAGAATTAAGGGAGAGAATAAATGAAACTTATCGAACTTTGACAGACGCAGAGCATACATATGTGTGCGGCAGCTCAATGGGCGGTTTTATCAGCGCTTATATGATGGTCAGGTATCCTGAAATCTATGGAGGCGCAGGGATCTTTTCTCTGGCATCATGGTTTGCAGAAGAAATCTTTTTATCAGAGATTAAAAGAAGAGGGGTCAATAAAAAACAAAGATACTTTGTACAGGTTGGAACAGAAGAAACCTCCGATACGGAAAATACATGTATGCCGCAGATATATTTAAATAATTCAATACATTATGTAAAAGCATTATGGGAACAAAACCTTTCTGCCGATCATATTTATTTTGGAGTCGGCGTTGGAGATACACACAGCGAGAGGTGCTGGAGAAAATATATGGAAGCCATGTTTTTATTTTTAGTTGAAACGAAGGCGGCTGAAAGGAATATAGGATGAATACAGCAGCAATAATACATGAATCCAAAAGTGCACAGGCATATGCTGTAGATGGAAGAACGTTACATATCAGAGTCAAAACAGCAAAAGGGGAAGTAACAAAATCTACACTTCTGGCAGTAGATCCGTTTAATTGGATACCAAGGGGTGATGGTTCACCGATATATGATTTTGACATACAGTCTATACGTCATATTCCAATGAAAGTAGAACAAAGTACACGGGAATATGACAGCTGGTTTTGCGAGGTTGGAGAGATTGACTGGGGAAGAACTAAATATTGTTTTATACTGGAAAATAAAGAAGAAAAAATATTGTGGGGATGTCATGGGGCAGTCTCCATCCAAAAGGAGATGAAGAAGGAAGAAATTTATAATTTGTCGAATTATTTCAATTATCCATATATTAATGAGGAAGATATTTATCATGCGCCACAGTGGGTTAAGGATATCGTATGGTATCAGATTTTCCCGGAAAGATTTTGCAATGGAACGCCGGATGATGAAAGAGATGTACTTCCGTGGGGGAGTGACGTGGTGGATGGTGCTGAGAAAAAATTCGGCGGTAATCTGGAAGGCGTTATCTCGAAACTGGACTATCTAAAAGAAATGGGAATAGGAGGAATTTATTTAAATCCAATTTTTTCTTCGCCCAGTTCTCATAAATATGACATACAGGATTATTATAAGATAGACTTAGACTTTGGGAATAATGAAATATTTTCCAGATTGGTGAAAGAGGCGCATAAAAGAAATATCAGGATTATGCTGGATGCAGTTTTTAATCATTGCGGATATTTTCATCCTTTTTGGCAGGATGTATTAACGAATGGTAAAAATTCTAAATATTATGAATGCTTTTATATTGTGAATCCAGATAAACCATTAGTATACAGAGAAGAAAATGGAGAAATACCAAATGATTGTCCGAGGGATGTTTTGAATTACAGAACTTTTGCCTATACGCAGAATATGCCAAAGTGGAATACAGGCCATCCATTGGTAAGAGAATATCTGTTGGATGTAGCATGTTACTGGATACGAGAATATGGAATTGATGGTTGGAGATTGGATGTATCCAATGAAGTTTCGCATGACTTTTGGAGAGAGTTTAGAAAGAGAGTAAAAGAAATCAATCCAGATACATATATTTTAGGCGAAAACTGGGACAATTCGTATCCATGGTTAAGGGGCGACCAATTTGACGCTGTTATGAATTATGAATTTGCTGTTCCTGTGTGGAACTTTTTTGGGAAGAATCGAGGTGGAGAGGATTATACAGCAGAGGATTTTCAAAATGCAATTGGTAATTTGCTTATCGAGTATCCGCAAAATGTTACAAATAATCTATTGACACTTATCGAAAGTCATGATACTTCTAGAATGTTAGAACTTGTAGGCGGTAATAAGCAGGTACTGCGTTTGGCATATTTGTTTTTAATGACTTTTCCGGGAAGCCCTTGCATTTATTATGGCAGTGAAGTCGGACTTAGCGGGGGTGAACATAGTAATCGTCAGTGTATGATATGGGAAGAGAATGAACAAGACCGGGAGCTGCTTTCGGATATTACCAAAATGATTACTTTAAGAAAAGAACATGAGGCGTTGCGGGCAGCAGATTTCAGATGGAAATACTGTTCAAAAGAAATGAATACCATTGTATATGAAAAGAAAGCAGGCAGAGAAAGGATTTATGTTATACTAAACAATAGTGAGCGTATCGTACAGATTCCTGTTCTAAAAGAATTGGACGGTAAAAAGACGGAAATACTAATGTCAGATGGTGTAAAAGAGAAAAAGGACATCTGGGAAATAAAAGCGTATGGATTTTCCATGATGCTGTTGCGGGAATAAACTCTTAAAAAACATGAGCCAGATTATGATGACAAAGAAAGGAAAAAATAAACGATGTCAAATGAAAAGAAACAATTAGATTATTTTTCCATAGATGGAGTGATTGGCGGCAATCAGGAGTGGTTTCGTAATCTGGTAATGTACATGGGTGGTTGTGCGGCGGCAACGGCATGTGACTGTTGTATTTACTTTGCACTGAGGAGAGGATTGCAAAACCTTTATCCCTTTGATATTGAAAATCTGAATAAAGAAGATTACATTCAATTTGGAATGAAGATGAAGCCATACATCAAACCAAGAGTAGGCGGCGTGAAGAAACTTTCTATGTTTATCGAGGGATTTGGCGCTTATCTGGAGGATACCGCAGAAGAAGCCGGAGAAAATATTTCAGAGTACCGGATGGAAGGATTTTCCGGAAAGCATACCGCAGAAGAGGCTGCAGAGGCAATTAAAGAGCAAATCGATGCAGGATTTCCGGTTCCTTATCTCATGCTCAGACATAAGAATCCAAAATACAAGGATTTTGTGTGGCACTGGTTTTTGTGCTATGGATATGAAAAGAAAGATGAGGATTTTCTGATCACAGTGGCTACCTATGGAGAATCAACGACATTTTCTTTAAAAGATCTGTGGAACACCGGATATGAGGAGCGGGGAGGACTAATTTTGTACCGGAACCGGGAGTAATGTTCACACCCTGTGGGTGCTCCAGTAACAGAGTAAACTCAGAGCTAGAATTAGATTGATTTAATTGTGGAAAGCGTGATATCCTATTTATATAACTAACTGAATAGAATTATAAAAAGGAGGCTGTGAGTATGAAATGTATGAAAAAGTGTATAGCGACAGTTGTTGTGGCAGCAATGCTGGTGATCTTGACAATACCGGTATGCGCAAAGGATCCCGAAGAGTATATGGATGTGGAGAAAGATAAATGGTATTTTAATTATGTGAAGTATGTTTCAAAACAGGATATTATGACTGGCATGAATGAAACGACATTTGCGCCGACAGGAACGCTGGCAAGAGCCCAATTTGCGACAATTTTATATCGAATGGCAGGAAGTCCGAACGTGGATTACAAGAAGGTGTTCCCGGATGTGGCAGATGAAGAATTTTATTCTGTCCCGGTAACATGGGCACAGCAAACAGATATTATAAAAGGATATGATGAAGGAAACTTTGGTCCCGCAGATTCTCTCACAAGGGAGCAGATGGTAACTATGATGTATCGTTTTGCGAAAGCGAGTGGAAAGGATGTTTCAGCGCAGAAGGATTATATGTGCTTTCCAGATGGCGGACAAGTGGCGGGATTTGCTCAGGATGCGATGAAGTGGGCTGTGGCGGAAGAGATTATTCAGGGAAATGGAGAAGGATTGTTAGTACCGGGAGACACTATAATTCGTGCGGAGTGTGCGGCGGTCATCGCAAGATATGAGGATGCGAAATCAATATATATGCCGTTATTTGGGATGCATTATACGAATTCTACAAATGGAGGATTTCCACATACGGCAGTTCTCCGATTAGAAGAAATTGATGATACTTCTTTTAAATTCTCAATTTGGGAAGATATTGGTGAGAGCGGAGAAGTGACAGAGAAAGAGGTTATTAGTGAACGAACGGCTGTATTTGAAGATGACAGGCCGGGAATCGCAGTCAGTAGAGAAGGGGATCAGGAACTGCTTCTGGATTGCAGGAATTTTACCGCCATTACGATTAGCGGATTGGAAGAGGATCTGCCAATGGGCAATACATTTTGTATATTGGGGATTGGTTGGGTGTTTGACGATTAGGAAATAAAACTTCGATGATTATATTTGAATTATGTATTTGAAGAGAGTGTGACTGTATTGATGTCATGATGTTAGAAATAAAGGTTAATCTGTGTATCAGATAGTCGATTTGTTAGATGCCATGTTGGTTATATCGTGAATATGGTTTATATAGAAAAAATTTACGGGGAAACTATATTTTTGATTACAGGTGATAGAGTATATATTAGTCGACAGAAACGAAAAGAGTTTATGAAAAATATAGTGAGTATTTGGGAACTAAGAATATAGTGAACCAACTTTAATATTACTTTTAGTATATATGAAAATTGATAGATATTCTGCAAAATTCATTGTATTATTATAGGCACAAATATATAAAATGTCAATTTTAAAGGAGTATGTACTTTGAACCGCCATTTCATTGTGAGTATGGAACACATATTGAAGTAGGGGCAGATTTTTATGCAAATGCTTACTGTACTATACTGGATGTGGGCAGAGTCATAATCGGAGATGATGTTTTATTTGGCCCCTGTGTTTCTTTATATACGGCGGGACACCCAATTCACCCGTAAAGCAGGAAATCGGGGTATGAATACGGGATACCGGTTACGATTGGGGATCGTGTATGGATTGGAGGCAATTGTGTCATTATGCCGGGCGTTTCTATTGGTTCAGATACAGTAATCGGTGCAGGAGGTGTTGTCACAAAAGATGTTCCTGCCGGAGTCATCGCTGTCGGAAATCCATGTAGGGTAATACGAGAAATTACAGAGGAAGACAGAAAATATTATTATAAAGACAAGGTATTTGATGATGAAATATGGGAAATTGTCAAAAATACAAAGTAATCAAAATGAGGAGTTTCTTTCTTGCCACAATGACAATTTTCCCACCATGATTTCTGAGTACCGCACAAAACTAATCAGTAAAGAAATCTTACGAAAAAACCTAGATGAATTATATGAAGCGATGGATCAAAGCCAAAACTCTCAACAGTGTTGAGAGAATTTCAAAAATAAAATCTGAAATAGTAGCCATGGAATGTAATCATTCTGTGGCTGCTGCTATTTTACAGAAAGGAGTCGCCACACATGGCAATCTTAAGACTAAAACCCCGCCATGCCAGCGATGAGCAAAATATTGCCGCTGTGCTGACAGAGCGTATTGATTACGGCAAAAACCCGGAGAAAACAGACGACGCCTACTGGTCACTGGCTACCAGTGTTCCCCGGAAACAGTCTGGCAGGAATTTGCCGTTTCTAAACAGATCTACACCGCCACCACCGGGTGCAGGTGTACCCCTGATTAGAACTATCCATTTCCCTACAGTCCCAGCAAAAGGTTATATGAAGTTATCATTATTCCATTTAGTTTTGTTTCTATCTACAAGAAGTTCAATGAAACTCTCAGCTAATTTAACATCTGCTTGATTGCACAGATATAATTTTTCTAAAATATTAAGTGGAACATTACTAGGGTGCATACTTCCCATAAGTAAATAATCAGGTGTAACTTTTAATACATCGCATAAATTGATAAAAATATCCATACTTGGTTTTTGTTTTCCGGTTTCAATAGAAGACATATGATTTGTAGAAATATCTAGTAATTCAGCTAATTCTATCTGCTTTATTTTTAATTCTTTACGGCGAAGTTTAATTCGATATCCCATATCTATATAATGTTGATTCAACATAATCATCTCCTTTTTTATTATGATAATAGGCATTTGACAAATTCCTAAAACCATTGATTTTACTGGATTTTCTTACTTGATTTATATAAATTCATTGGAGATTCACCCTCTTTCTTTCAACTACTTTCAGAACATTTTGAGTTAGAAAATTTTATCCTACCTGTCTAAATGTTCCTTTCTCTTGATATGAAGTATTGTGGAATTACCAGAGAAAAGACCGTACAGGCCGCATCAAGTGGGTCTGTCCCAAAATGCATTGCCATAAAAGCTGAATCTGCGATTGCGATAATCCCTACAATACTGCCAAAAACGGAAAGGCATCTTATACCTATGAGAATATGAATTTATACATGCTTCCTGATATCCAGTGTGATTCCAAAGAATGGAATGATACTTTTATAATAACAATTTTGAAATGAGATACAAAGAATGTATGAAAGAAGAATTCTTTTATAGTTTGATTCTTTATTGAAATAAAAAATTATTTTTCTGTGTGAGATTGAGTCTAAGCATGAAATATATAGAAAAAAACCAAAAAAATAATAAATATATCAATTCATGATGGAAGTATTGATTTAACGAAAAATATGTTTATTATGAAATTAGAAAAATATAACATCTATCAAGGAGGGAGTTAAAATGAAAGAAAATAAACTCTTAAATAATGTAGCTAAAGGTGTAGGTAAGGTGTTAAATAATGTATTGAAAATAGAAGCAAATACAACATCTTGTGTAGTAGTATATCAACCTAAAGCACCAAAAAAACTTGAAGAACTTAGGAAAGAAAAATGATTTTTAGATGTTCTGAAATAATAACGAACTGGTTAATAGATAATGGCGTTATAGATAAAAAGGACTATGATTTATATTTTTATGGTTCGTATACTTTATTAATATCTGTGTCACCACTATTTTTAACATTGATAATTGGAGTATTTATGGGATTGGCAATTAATGGTTTGTTAGTTATCATTCCATTCATATTGGTTAGAAAATATAGTGGGGGATATCATGCTAGCAGCCCTAAAATATGTTTGTTTTCTTCAATTTTATTATTGGTTATGTGTATATGGTTATCAGATAATATAGGATGTAAAGATTTAGCTATATTTTTTCTTTTTTCAAATCTTATTTTAATGATTATTAGTCCTGTTGATTCACAAAATTATAGGTTAGATGAGGAACAAAAAAAACGATACAGAAGAACCGTTTTCCATTTGCTTATAATATTAAACATAGTGATTGTTGGTTTGCATATATTTCAAATGTATACAGCAGTAATTTGTATTTCATTGGGAATTGTTTTATCTGCATTCCTACAAATACCATATCTCGGAGCAAAACTTATAGAGTGTTTGAAGGTAGAGTTGTTGTGAAATAGATACTTCTCCAAATAATGCGGGATCGGCTAATGCCAATTTCTACCCATTTTAAAGAGAAATAGAGATACCCTGGATTGGTTTGTCCACAATGGGAAAAGAATATTAATCAAACGGGTGATTTTTGAGAAATATCTTTTAAGCGCAGAAACTATTTAATCAAGACGGTAAGACAAATGCATGAGTAAATCTTGAGTTTCCGCAAACTGCAACTGAAAAGTGAATATGCCTGCCCAAAGCACCAATCTGCCAAATTTTTGAGAAATA
>NZ_CALPDG010000024.1 GCF_943193195.1 Mediterraneibacter agrestimuris
TGGCAGAGCATCTGGAGCAGGTTTTCATCATCTTTATGGATGCGGAATGAAGCAGGGTCATTGGTCTTGAAACTGGCGGCACTAAAGCAGCAGATACAGTTGTTTATCAAAGCAGCTGAACTATCCAAAGAAGCAAAGAAAAAGGTGACTCCATATTCGGAAAGAGCAGAGATTACTACTTTGATAAAGTCCATTGCCACATTGAAAAAGACTTGGATGCCACTCTATGAACAAGTGAAATCAGAATGTTGACAGCTTCACGATCAATATCTCTGTCTGGTCCTTTGCTCACAACCGCTTCATCACCTAGTATGATGCCGTGATTACAGTTGTTCCGTTGTCTGCTAAAATCAACAAAAAGAGAAGCCTTCCTACTCATGTGTTCGTGTCAGCCTATAAGTATCATGTTTCAGGTTCTGTATGTATTCATTCCGTTTCTCCATCTCAGAATAGTATATTTCTTTATATCGCATTTCCTTTCGATACATTTCGTCGTCATGCTGTTTACGTGTAAGAGTTTCAAATCGTTCCATCATGTAAAGCATACAGTAATACGTCAGCACGATTGAAATTATAATGCTTATGCACATGACCATGCTTTTTCCATTTCCTGCTTCCATTGAAATCAGAACCACAAAGCAACAGTTAAGAATTGAAAAGACAAATACCATTACTAAAACACTCGCTATTTCTTTTGGCAGTTTTGACAGACGAATCCCTTTCCGGGATATCAGCTTACTAAAAAGATACAATCCATTCCCTCTTATCAATGCACAGAGCACTACCACAAAATAATACGTTTTCCACTCAGCCGTTTTCAGTGTGAAGTTAAAAGTACGAAGCAAAAGCAGCCCTACAGGTTCTAATACCATACCAATGCCTACATATATAATGAGTGTAGTAACTCTTGATCGCATTCCCATATCGAAGAATAATGTTATCGTCATCAGTGCAAGCAACAGCATTATGAAATTAAATAATGGATGCTGCATTTCATTAATACATGTCCATATGACCGCCATTATCATAATATAAACCGATAACAGTATCTGTGGGACATTTCTCTTTTTCTTAAAGGAGCTGATAAAATAATAGAATATTCCCAAATCAAACAAATTTACACCCAATCGAATGATACTCTCCATAATCTACACCATCCTCCTCATATATTCGAGATGCTTCTCTTTCAGGCTCTGTTTATGAGAACGTGCAATCAGAAAACGTTCTCCATCATCCAGAACAACCTCGTCCCCCTCTATGGATCTGATATGGCTAAGATTAATTATATAAGACACATGAATATGCGAAAACATCTGCTTATCAAGCTGCTTCCACAATTCTTCTATTGTCATATTGGTTTTGTAGACATCGGAAACCGTGTGAATCACTGCCTGACGTCCTTTTTTCTCAAAGTAAAGTATATCAGCGCAGTTTACCCTGAAATGGTTTTTACGGAATTGGAACACAAAGTCCTGCTTTATCATATTTAGATAATGCAATGCTTTTAAAAGAACCGACTCTAGCTTCTCTGCTGTTATCGGTTTAGATATATAGTAAAAGTAATCACATCAAATACTTCCATGACATACTGAGTATAGCTTGTCAGGAATACAAATAATGCTTTCGCATTTTTTACCCGAATTTCTCTGGCAAGCTCCAGACCATTCATCTGAGGCATTTCAATGTCAAAAATGTAGAGATGATATACTTCATCATGCAAAGAATGTGCTTCAATTAGCTCTTTTCCGCTGAAATATACATCATACTCAACAGGGTAATGTCTAAGCTTATCAAAAGCACTTTCCAACATCTCTACATCTGTTCTGCTATCATCACATACTGCAATCTTTAACATGGTAATTCCTCCTTGTCCATCAAGAAGCAGGAATTCCTTTCTATCATTTAATCAGCTTTGCTACATACGCCAGTACCCTGTCAAAAAACTGATCCCGCTGTTCCTTGCTGCTGTTTGCAACATAGTATTCTAAATTAAAATCCATAATATTGCTGCTTACACCAGCTATCAAATACGTAGGATCAATTCCATATGTATGATAAAGAATCAGTATCTTATCTGCAGACAATCCGGTTGCCCCTGCTTCCAGTTTGCGATAATGTTCTTCTGTCACGTCAAGCACTCTGGCAAATTCTGACTTATCGATATTCATGTTTGTTCTTGCTTCCCTTAATCTCTTTCCAATCTGTATATTTATATTTTTTCTGTCGTTTTCCGTGATTTGCACCTCTTTTCCAAAATAAATCATAGCAATGGACAGCCCTTTCTTACAGACCAGAAAACAACCCAACCAACATCATTTTATAACCATATTAAGGTTAGATTTTGATTTTTCCCTAAAAACCAGAAACCGGATGGCAACTATCAGTCACCACCCGTTTTCTTCAGAACGCTGTTAATATTCAGTTATTTATATACAAATCCTGGCATCGGCTCAATTTTAAACTGATTCCTATGATGCAGCGAATCTATCCGTGCCTTTGTTTCCATATTCTTTATAACGCCATGTCTTATATACTCATCCAGCTCTGCATAGGTAAACCCCAGATTTTCCTCATCTGTTTTCCCGCAAAGTCCATCAATAGGAGTCTTTTCAACCAATTCAGCAGGCAGTCCCAACTCCATTCCGATCTTCTTAACCTCTGTAACAGTCAAATTACACAGTGGGCTGAAATCACCAGCACCATCTCCATAGCGGGTTGCATATCCTACCCAGTCCTCAGACAAATTACAGGTATTTGCCACCCTGCCATTCATGCTTTGTGATACTGCATACAATGTTGTCATACGCACTCTGGCTGGAAGATTGGTCTTTGTCTGTACAGAAATTTCCGGCAAAATCCCGATACTTTTTGTAACTGCATCAACAGACTCCTTTATATTTACTATAAAGTATCTGATACCCAGATGTTGCACAAGCCTGTACGCCATATCAATATCCCCCTGTTCCCCACACGGCATCAAGACTCCGATAACACGCTCTTTTCCCAGTGCTTCCACACATAAAGCGGCTACAACAGAACTATCTTTTCCACCGGAAATTCCTACAACTGCATTACAGTCCTGTCCGTTCTGTTCAAAAAAATCTCTGATCCAGTCAATACAGTCCTTTGTTACCTTTCCTGCATCGAACATCTCCTGCACCTCTTTTCTCATTTTGAAAGCAGCTTTACAAGCCTTTCTGCCGCTTCTTTTGTATCTTCCGGTGAGCCAAAAGTTGAAAACCGGAAATAGCCTTCTCCACAGGCTCCAAACCCTTCTCCCGGTGTTCCCACAACCTGAATTTCATGTAACAGATAATCAAAAAACTCCCAGCTTCCCATTCCATTTGGACACTTCATCCAGATATATGGAGCATTCTTTCCTCCGCAATACCAGATTCCAAGCTGATCAAGCGCTTTCATCAGCACCTTTGCATTTTTCTTATAAATACGGATATTTTCGTGAATCTGTTTCTGTCCTTCCTCCGTAAAAACTGCTGCCCCACCTTTCTGAATAATGTAAGACACACCATTTGTCTTTGTTGTACGATTGCGTACCCACATTTCATTCAGGTTCATTCCACTCCGTTTCAATGCTTTTGGTATTACCGTATATCCAAGTCTGGTTCCCGTAAAACCGGCAGTCTTGGACAGCGAGCAGATTTCAATCGCACATGTTTTTGCTCCATCCAGTTCAAAAATACTATGCGGAAGAGTTTCATCCTCAATAAAAGCCTCATATGCTGCATCAAAGAGAATCACGGAACCATTCTCATTGGCAAAATCTACCCATGCCTGAAGCTGATTACGTGAAAAAACGGCTCCGGTAGGATTGTTTGGTGAGCATATATAGAGTAAGTCTGCTTTTATTTCTTCGCTCGGCTCAGGCAAAAAGCTATTTTCTTCCCCGGAAGCCAGATGGACAATCTTCCTTCCTGCCATCACATTCGCATCCACATACGCAGGATAAGCCGGCTCAATCACCAATGCAGAACCGGAACGTTCAAACAAGTCTAAAATATCCCCAAGCTCATCGCTTGCTCCACTTGAAACAAACACCTCGTCTGAGGACAAAGAAACGCCTCTGTTTTCATAATACTTTGCAATCGTATCCCTCAAAAATGAGGCACCACACTCAGGCATATATCCATGAAAACTGCTTTTTGAAGCCTGATCATCCACAGCCTCATGCAATGCCTTGATTACGGCATCGCATAATGGCAGTGAAACATCTCCAATACCCATTCTTAAAAGCTTTACTCCCGGATGCTGCTCTACATAAGCCTTGGTTTTCTGAGCAATATTGTAAAAAAGATAGGAATCTTTTAATTCGCTGTAATGCATATTTGGTCTGATCATGTTATTCTCCTCCCTGTATGATTCGATATCTAATAATTCTGATGGACAATTCGCCCAATGCCCTTGCAAAAAGAATTCTTGAATGAAGTCTCTTTCCAAGTTTTCTATGAGATTTTGTCACATTATTTCCGTGCAGCCTGTGTTCTAAGACGGTATATTCCAAATGAACGTTGCTTTTCAATAAATTTGCTGCCATGGCAATCCATGTATCATGGGATTCCATATACTTTGGAAACGGTAAGATAACTTCTTTCAATTCCCTCTTGAATGCCATGGCACATCCATAATAAGATGCCTTCCCTCCAAATATTCTGGAGATATTTAGCATATAGTTACAGGAGTCTTTTGCCTGTAATCGATCAAAAGTTTTCTTACTCCTGTTTCCCCGTTTGTCTATGGCAACCATATTTCCTGTAACAAGCATAACCGAATATCGCTGTATTACATGAAGCATTTTTTCCATTCGGTTTTTTGTCCAGATATCGTCCTGATCCGCCAAAAAAATATATTCATTTCCCGCAAGCCTTACCGCCTCTTCAAAAGATTTTACAACTCCTTTATTTGATGTGTTCTGGTAAAGCTTAATCCTGTTATCAGGAATTGCTGAAATAATTTCTTTCGTATTATCAGTAGAACGATCATCTACAATAATCAGTTCATCCTCCCGACTTAATTGCGGCAAAATCGACTCTATCTGTTCTTTTATATACAATGCCCCATTATAGCTTGCCATGCAAACGCTGACATTTTCCTTGCACATTTTTTTCCAGGCAATCCTTTCATTCAGCATCTATCGTAGATATACCAATGGTCACTTCCTCCAGCACATCTAAAAGTACCTTTACCGTGTCCAGAGATGTCAGCATGGTAATATTGTTCTGTGTTGCCGCACTTCGGATTGCAACACCATCTTCATAATGAACACCGGAAAGAATTGCACGGGTATTGATGACATAGCTGACGTATCCTGCACGGATCGCATCCAGTATCTCACTGCTTCCTTCCGATGGTTTCCCCAGTATACGGGTACGGATTCCATGCTGTTTCAAATGCTCTCCCGTAAGAGAGGTTGCTTCTATATTAAAGCCCATATCATAAAAGCGTCTGATAAGCGGAAGGGCTTCGTCTTTATCCTCATCTGCAAGCGTCACAATGACTGTTCCATAATTCTGCACACGAATACCGGAAGCAATCATGGCTTTATACATTGCCCTGTGAAGCTTCTTATCATATCCGATTGCTTCTCCCGTTGATTTCATTTCGGGTGACAGGTAAGCATCCATACCACTTAGCTTTGCAAAGGAAAATGCAGGCACTTTCACATACCACCTCTTCTTTTCTTCGGGATAGCTCACAGTAATCCCCTGCTCCTTCAGGCTCTTTCCAAGAATGACTTTCGTTGCAATATCAGCCAATGGATATCCGGTTGCTTTTGACAAAAATGGAACTGTTCTTGAAGAACGCGGATTTACCTCAATGATAGATACATTCTCCTGTCTGTCCACGATAAACTGGATATTAAACAGTCCCACAATGCCAATGCCAATACCTAGTTTTTTCGCATAGTCCAAAATCGTAGCCTTTACCTTATCTGAAATGCTAAACGTCGGATATACACTGATGGAATCGCCGGAATGAACCCCTGTCCTTTCTACCAACTCCATGATTCCCGGAACAAATACGTCCGTACCGTCACAAATGGCATCAATTTCGACTTCTTTCCCACAGATGTATTTGTCTACCAATACCGGTTTATCTTCATCAATCTCTACCGCAGTTTTCAGATAGTGCCGCAGGTGTTCTTCCTTTGCCACGATCTGCATGGCTCTTCCGCCAAGTACAAAGCTTGGACGTACCAGCACCGGATAACCGATCTCTTCTGCCGCTTTTACGCCATCTTCTATATTCGTTACAGCCTGTCCTTTCGGCTGTGGGATAGAAAGCTCTGACAACAGCTTTTCAAAAGCATCTCTGTTTTCTGCTTTTTCGATTGCAGCACAGTCCGTGCCAATCAGCTTCACCCCACGTTCCTGCAGTGGATTTGCCAGGTTGATTGCAGTTTGACCGCCAAGTGATGCAATAATTCCATCCGGCTTCTCCATTTCGATCACATTCATAACATCTTCTACGCAAAGAGGCTCAAAATACAGCTTGTCGGATGTGGTATAATCCGTAGACACAGTTTCCGGATTATTATTGATGATGATCGCCTCATATCCGGCTTCTTTAATGGTTTTCACTGCATGTACCGTGGAATAATCAAACTCCACGCCCTGACCGATACGAATAGGACCGGAGCCCAATACAATGATTTTCTTCCTGTCTTCCACGATCGATTCATTTTCATCCTCATAAGTAGAATAAAAATAAGGAACATAGCTTTCAAATTCCGATGCACAGGTATCAATCATTTTATAGACTGGGAAAATGCCATGTGTCTTACGCATTTCATAAATGTTCGTTTCCGTCATATTCCACAGCCACCCAACTGCTCTATCTGAGAAGCCTGCCTTCTTTGCCTGATACAAAAGCTGTCTGTTACCGATACACTGCTCCAGTTCTTTCTCCATATCAATGATTTTTTTCATCTTATCAAGAAAGAAACGGTCAATGCGTGTCTGCTCCCTGATATCAGAAACCGATTCACCCATTCGGAGCAACCGGGCAATGGCAAAGATACGGTCATCTGTGCCGATTTTGATATATTCCATCAAAGCCTTTTTATCTTCTTTTTCAAACTTTTCCATATACAGATAATTTACGCCTGTTTCCAGAGAACGGATTGCTTTTAACAGACTCTCCTCAAAGGTTCTGCCAACACTCATGACTTCCCCGGTTGCTTTCATCTGTGTACCCAGCTTCTGATTTGCATCGGTAAATTTATCAAATGGAAAACGCGGCATTTTTGTTACCACATAATCCAGTGCCGGTTCAAAGGATGCAGGCGTATTTACCAGCATAATCTCATCCAGAGTCATTCCCACACTGATTTTCGCCGATACCCTTGCAATCGGATATCCGCTTGCCTTTGATGCCAATGCAGAGGAACGGGATACGCGCGGATTTACCTCAATCAGATAATACTGAAAAGAATCCGGATCAAGTGCAAACTGTACATTACAGCCTCCCTCCACCTTCAAGGCACGGATGATTTTCAAGGCACTGTCACGGAGCATCTGATATTCTTTATTCGTCAGTGTCTGTGACGGACATACCACAATGGAATCTCCTGTGTGGATTCCTACCGGGTCCAGATTTTCCATATTGCAGACCGTGATTGCTGTGTCATTGGCATCACGGATCACTTCATATTCAATTTCTTTAAAGCCCTTGATACTTTTTTCTATCAGCACCTGATGAACCGGTGACAAAGCAAGGGCATTTTTAATCAATCCCAGAAACTCCTTCTCATCATCTGCAAAGCCGCCGCCGGTTCCGCCAAGGGTAAATGCCGGACGAAGCACCACCGGATATCCGATATTCTCAGCAGCCTTTATGGCTTCCTCCACCGTATTGGCAATGACAGACGGAAGCACCGGCTCTCCTAAGCTTTCACAAAGCTCTTTAAAGAGTTCTCTGTCCTCTGCCCTTTCAATGCTCTCACTGCTGGTTCCCAAAAGCTCCACACGGCACTCTTTTAAAATGCCTTTTTTCTCAAGCTGCATTGCCAGATTAAGTCCGGTCTGACCACCAATTCCCGGTACGATGGCATCTGGACGCTCATGACGGACAATCTTTGCAACATATTCCAATGTCAACGGTTCCATATACACCTTATCTGCAATGGTGGTATCTGTCATAATCGTTGCCGGATTGGAGTTGCATAAGACAACCTCATACCCTTCTTCTTTCAGTGCAAGACATGCCTGGGTCCCTGCATAGTCAAATTCTGCCGCCTGACCAATCACAATCGGACCGGAACCAATGACAAGTATTTTCTTCAAATCAGTTCTTTTCGCCATCTTTTGTTCCCTCCATCATTTCTATAAACTGTTCAAACAGATAACCGCTGTCCTGCGGGCCCGGTGCGCTTTCCGGGTGATACTGCACACTAAACACCTTGTCCTCCTCACAGGCAACACCTTCTACTGTCTGATCCAGCAGATTCAGGTGCGTTACTTTCAATCGGGTATTCGCAAGACTTTCCCTGTCCACTGCATAGGAATGGTTCTGGGAGGTAATCTCTATCTTTCCTGTCAGAAGATTTTTTACCGGATGATTTCCTCCCCTGTGTCCAAATTTTAACTTATAGATCCTTGCCCCATATGCAAGGGAAATGATCTGATGACCAAGGCAGATTCCAAAGATCGGATATTTTCCCCGTAAGCCTCTCACCAGTTCTATGACCGGCTGCACATCCATCGGGTCTCCCGGACCATTAGATAAAAAGATTCCGTCCGGCTTCATTTTTTCTATTTCTTCCATAGAGGTATTCCATGGAAATACCGTCACATTGCAGCCTCGTCTGTTAAAACTCCTCACAATATTCTGCTTCATTCCACAATCAATGGCGGCCACATGATATTTCTCATCCGGAATCCTATATTGCTGAATCTCGTTTCTGCTCACAAAAGCTACTGCATCTTTTGGTATATCATAGGAACTCAATTTGCAAAGTCTCTCCTGCAGAGAAGTATCAGCATCTGTAATCAATACTTTTCTGCTTCCCAAATCACGGATAGAACGTACCAGCTTTCTGGTATCAATTCCATAAATTCCCGGAATCCGGTATTTCTCCATGATTTCGGATAATGTATATTTACTGCGGAAGTTGGATGGCTGATCGTTATAATCCCTTACAACCAATCCTCCAATCGTCGGTGTTTCTGTTTCAAAATCTTCTTCTGCAATCCCATAGTTACCAATCAGCGGATATGCCATCACAACAGTCTGGTAGGTATAGGACGGATCAGAGATGATTTCCTGATACCCAACCGGAGAGGTATTAAATACGATTTCCGTGATTCTTTCATCAAAGGAACCAAAACCATATCCATAATACTCACTGCCATCTGGGAGAATCAGTTTTCTGTCAAATTTTTTCATAATATATGTCACCCCTCTATCTAAACCCGTTCAGACAGTTTCCTTTCAAAACGGTCTTTACGGAGATCTGCCGGAATTTTGGTTGGATATTCTCCGTTAAAGCAGGCAGCACAATAATCCTCGCTGTCAATCAGCTTACTCAGCTTCTCCACCTCCAAATATCCCAAAGAATCCACTCCGATCATCTCTGCGATCTCTTCCATGCTATGATGGCATGCAATCAGATTTTCTTCTGAGTCAATGTCCGTGCCATAATAGCAGGGATGTAAGAATGGGGGAGCCGAGATTCTCATATGTATCTCTTTCGCTCCTGCGTCACGCAAAAGCTTTACAATACGTTTACTGGTTGTACCTCTTACGATAGAATCATCAATAAGAACGACTCGTTTTCCATC
The DNA here is from genome assembly GCF_943193195.1 of Mediterraneibacter agrestimuris. GTDB lineage: Bacteria > Bacillota > Clostridia > Lachnospirales > Lachnospiraceae > Schaedlerella > Schaedlerella agrestimuris. The sequence goes on from NZ_CALPDG010000024.1 coordinate 9,798, forward strand.
GATTACATTTTTCACAGGAGAAAGCTTAATCCTGACTTTGTCCAAACGTTCATTTTGTCCCGGAGAAATGAATGTTCTTCCAATATATTTATTTTTGATCAGTCCTATCCCATAAGGAATGCCGGATTTATTTGCATATCCAAGCGCTGCATCCAGTCCGCTGTCCGGAACTCCGATCACAATATCTGCGTCCACCGGATAACTTTCTGAGAGCAGCTCGCCTGCTCTCATTCGTGATTCATGGACAGATACACTATCTATGACAGAATCCGGTCTTGCAAAATAGATATACTCAAAGATACAGGTTTTCTTTTTCTGCTTACCGCAGTGTTCTTTCCTTGATTCCACTCCATTTTGACTAAACACCAGAATCTCACCCGGAAGCAGATCTCTGACAAATTCTGCGCCTACCGCTGATAATGCGCAGCTTTCTGATGCCACTACATAGGCTCCATCCGGCATCTGTCCATAACAAAGTGGTCTGAATCCATATGGGTCTCTTGCAGCAATCATCTTTGTAGCTGACATCAAAACTAATGAATAAGCCCCTTCCAGTAAATTCATGGTGTTGCTTACCGCTTCTTCTATGCTCGGTGTCATCAGCCTTTCTCTTGTAATCACATAAGCAATGGTTTCTGTATCGCTGGTGGTATGAAAAATGGCTCCTGATAACTCCAGCTTATCACGCAGCTCCAATGCATTACTCAAATTTCCGTTATGTGCCAGTGCCATCTTTCCTTTCTGGTGGTTGACTTCAATGGGCTGGCAGTTATTTCGTGTTGTCCCGCCGGTTGTTCCATATCTTACATGGCCCACTGCCATAGTCCCTTCCGGCAAATGAGATAATGTGTCTTTCGAAAACACTTCGCTTACAAGGCCCAGATCCTTATAGGAAGAAAACACACCATCATCATTCACAACGATCCCGCAGCTCTCCTGTCCTCTGTGCTGCAAGGCATACAATCCATAATAGGTAATCCCTGCCACATTTTCTTTTTGTGTACTCATCACACCGAATACACCACATTCTTCATGAATCGCCATACTCTTTTCCTCCTGCGTATTATTCTACTGTGACCGATTTTGCCAGATTCCTTGGCTTATCAATATCACAGCCGCGATTCAGTGCAACATAATAGGCAAAAAGCTGCAAAGGAATCACTCCGAGAACCGGCTGCAAAAGGGAATGGGTCTTTGGTATCACAAACATTTCGGATGCCTGACTGCTAATCAGCTCTGCTGTCTGATCTGTCGTCATTGCGATTACTTCTGCTCCTCTGGATTTTACTTCAACAATATTGGACAAGGATTTTTCCACCAGCGGCTCATAGGTTGCCATAGCAACCACCAGTGTTCCCGGTTCTATCAGAGAAATCGTTCCATGTTTCAGTTCTCCTGCCGCATAGGATTCTGAATGAATATAAGAAATCTCTTTCAGTTTTAGAGAGCCCTCCAAACCCAGTGCATAGTCCAGATTACGACCAATATAGAAAACACTGTTATGGTTGAAATATCTGGATGCCGCTTTCTGATAAAGATCCAGATCATTCATAACAACACTTATCTTTTCAGGTAAATCTTGAAGCTCCCTGATAATTGCCGCATATTCTTCCTGCTCCATCCTGTTTAACTGTTTTGCAAGATAAACTCCCAACATGAGCAAAAGTGCCATCTGCGTGGTATACGCTTTGGTAGTTGCTACCGCAATTTCCGGTCCTGCCCATGTATAAAGTACATAATCCGATTCTCTTGCTATGGAGCTTCCCATCACATTTACGATTGACAGGACTTTGGAACCTTTTCGCTTTGCTTCCCGAAGTGCCGCCATAGAATCCAGTGTTTCCCCTGACTGGCTGATTACAATTACAAGTGCCGATTCTCCAAGTAACGGTTCGCTGTATCTGAACTCTGATGCAAGACAGGCTTCTACCGGAATGTGCAGAAGTCTCTCTAATGCATACTTTCCTACCATGCCTACATGATATGCAGAACCACATGCAACAATATAGATTCTGGAAATATTCTTCATCAACTCTTTTGCATCGTTCAGTTCCTCCAGAACAATTTCTCCATCTGAAAGTCTCGGAGAGATTGTTTTACGTACTGCTTCCGGCTGTTCCATAATCTCTTTCAACATGAAATGTGCATATCCGCCTTTTTCTGCTGCGGAAACATCCCACTCAATCAAATGTTTTTCTTTTTCCAGCAGAAATCTGTCTCTGTCAAAGATCTGAACATCATCTGCCGTAATGACTGCCACTTCATCATCTTCCATATAAGTAACTGTCCTTGTATGTGCAAGAAGTGCAGTAACATCAGAGGCAATGTAATTTCCCTCCTGACCGTAACCAATCAGCAGAGGGGCGTCTTTTCTTGCTGCAACCATCTGTCCCGGAAAATCAGAACAGAGAATGCCCATAGCATAAGCACCTTTGATACGATTTAAAACCGCATACACTGCATCCATCAGATTGGATTTCTTCCTATAATAATATTCCAGTAACTGGACGATTACCTCCGTATCCGTATCAGAAGAAAAAACGACTCCTTTACGGATAAGAGAGTTTTTGATCTCCAGATAATTTTCTATGATGCCATTATGGACAACCGCAATCTTTCCTTCCTGCCCAACATGGGGATGTGCATTTGTATCATTTGGTTCCCCATGGGTTGCCCATCTGGTGTGACCAATGCCGATATTCCCCGACAAAGGATTTTGAGAGTCCAGCAATTCCCGCAGAACAGACAGACGTCCTTTGCTCTTTTTTACCTGTAATCTCCCATCCGCTGATACGACCGCAACTCCTGCTGAATCATATCCTCTGTATTCCAGTCGTTCCAGACCATCAAGCAATATCGGAACAGCTTCTGTCTTTCCTGCAAATCCAATAATTCCACACATTTTTTCTACTCCTCTTTTCGTTTCGACTTAATCAGCGTTTCTTTTTAATAAAGCTGCCGAAACGAATCCTTTAAACAGTGGGTGAGACTGATTTGGGCGGCTCTTAAATTCCGGATGAAACTGTACGCCTACAAAAAACGGATGCTCCTTAAGTTCTACGGTTTCCACCAGTCTGTCATCCGGAGAAGTACCGCTGATCACAAGTCCTGCTCTCATCAGTTCCTCACGATATTTATTATTAAACTCATAGCGATGGCGATGGCGCTCATGGATCAGTTTGTTACCATAGCATTGTTCCATTTTCGTTCCGGCTTTAATGCTGCATGGATAGCTTCCCAGACGGAGCGTACCGCCTTTATCAATTTCCTCACTCTGTCCCGGCATAAAATCAATGACCTTATGGGCACACTGTTCATCAAATTCACCCGAATGAGCACATTTAAGTCCCAGAACATTCCTTGCAAATTCGATGACGGCAATCTGCATACCCAGACAGATACCAAAGTAAGGAATCTGATTTTCACGGGCATAGTTTGCTGACAGGATCATTCCTTCGATACCACGATTTCCAAATCCGCCCGGAACGATGATCCCATCCAGACCTTCCAATATTTCCTTTACATTGTCCGACCTGATATTTTCTGAATCAATCCAGTGGATTTTCACAAACGTATTCAGTTCATACCCTGCATGGTTCATTGCTTCTGCCACAGACAGGTATGCATCATGGAGCTTTACATACTTTCCAACCAGACCGATGTGGACTTCCCGGGAACGGTTTCGGATGCGTTCCACCATCTGTTCCCAATCTTCCAGCTCCGGTTTCGGCGCATCAATGTGAAGTTCTCTGCAAACAACATCTGAAAATCCGGACTTTTCCAACATCAGCGGTGCTTCGTAGAGGTTCTGTAACGTCCTGTTCCCAATCACGCAATCCGGTTTCACATTGCAAAAAAGAGAAATTTTCTGAAAGATGGATTCTTCCAATGGTTTATCAGAACGCAGCACTATAATATTTGGATTGATACCCATTCCTCGAAGCTCCTTGACAGAGTGCTGCGTTGGTTTTGACTTATGTTCTTCAGAGCCACTCAAATAAGGGACTAACGTCACATGGATAAATAAACTGTTCTCCCCGCCAACCTCCAATGAAATCTGACGTACTGCTTCCAGAAATGGTTGGGATTCAATATCCCCAATGGTTCCTCCAATCTCCGTGATCACTACATCTGCATCCGTCTTTTTTCCTACACGGTACACAAATTCCTTAATCTCATTTGTGATATGGGGAATCACCTGAACCGTGGAACCTAAGTATTCTCCTCTTCGTTCCTTGTTTAATACATTCCAATAAACCTTTCCAGTCGTCAGATTGGAGTATTGATTCAGATCTTCATCAATAAATCTCTCATAATGCCCCAGGTCCAGATCCGTTTCTGCTCCATCTTCGGTTACATATACTTCGCCATGCTGATACGGGCTCATGGTTCCGGGGTCTACGTTAATATATGGGTCTAACTTCTGTGCTGCCACTTTTAAGCCCCTTGCTTTTAAAAGACGTCCAAGAGAAGCGGCGGTAATCCCTTTTCCCAGACCGGATACCACACCTCCAGTCACAAATATATATTTAGTCATAATCTTTCACTTCCTTACTCAAACTCCACCGTTGCCGGCGGTTTGCTTGTAATATCGTAGAGAACACGGTTTACATGGGAAACCTCATTCACAATACGGCCTGACACCTTATCCAGCACCTCATATGGAATCCTTGACCAGTCTGCAGTCATAAAATCCTCTGTTGTCACACTTCTGAGTGCAACTGCCCAGTCATAAGTACGTCCATCTCCCATGACACCTACAGACTTCATATTTGTAAGCACTGCAAAGTATTGATTCATCTGCATTTCCAGCTTTGCTTTTGCAATTTCCTCACGGAAAATGGCATCTGCCTCTCTTAAGATATCCAGCTTTTCTTTTGTAATTTCTCCTATCACACGGATTGCAAGTCCGGGACCTGGAAACGGCTGGCGCATAACCATATATTCCGGAAGCCCAAGCTGTCTTCCCAGTTCTCTTACTTCATCCTTGAACAGCAAACGCAATGGTTCAATAATCTCTTTAAAATCAACAAAATCCGGCAGGCCGCCCACATTGTGATGGCTCTTTATGGTTTCTGCATTTTCTTTGCCGGATTCAATCACATCCGGATAAATAGTTCCCTGTGCCAGATAGTCCGTCCTGCCAATTTTTTTGCCTTCTTCCTCAAATACACGGATAAATTCTTCTCCGATGATCTTACGTTTCTGTTCCGGTTCTGTGATCCCTTCCAGTTTTTTTAGAAAGCGTTCTCCGGCATTCACACGGATCAGGTTGATATTCCATTTTTCAAATGCTTTTTCTACTTCATCACCTTCGTCTTTTCTCAGAAGGCCGTGATCCACAAAAACACAGGTGAGCTGTGAACCCGCTGCTTCCGCAAACAGGGCTGCACACACAGAGGAATCCACGCCTCCCGATAGAGCCAAAAGCACCTTATCATTCCCTACTTTGCTTCTGATTTCTTCGATACAGCGATACATATAGCTTTCCATCGTCCAGTCACCCACTGCACCACAGACTTTATATAAAAAGTTTCGGATCATGGTAGTTCCATTTTCTGTATGATTTACTTCCGGATGGAACTGTACACCATAATATTTTCTGTTTTCATCACAAATGGCTACATTCGGGCATTTCCCGCTACGGGCAACCAGCCTAAATCCGTCGGGTACTTTCCTCATGTAGTCGCCATGGCTCATCCATGAAATACTCTCCTCATCCAGTCCGTCAAACAGCAGACAGGAATTATCATAGAAAGTAAGTGTTTTTCCATACTCTCTGGCGTTTTCATTTTCTGCTGCCGTAACCATTCCTCCAAGATGATGGGCAAGGAGCTGACATCCATAGCAGATACCAAGAATCGGTATTCCAAGCTCAAAAATACCTTCTGCCGGATGATAAGAATTTTCTTTATATACACTGTCCGGTCCTCCAGTGAAGATAATGCCAATGGGGTCAAATGCCCGAATCTCAGAAAGGGTCATGGTATAAGGCTTAACCTCACAATAGACGCTGCATTCCCTCACCCTCCTGGCAATCAACTGGTCATACTGACCGCCAAAATTCAAAATTAGTACTTTCTGATTCTGCATCTTTCCTTTTCTCCTAAAACATTGTGATATAGGCATCACGTTCGGCGCCGACAGACACATACTTAATCGGGCACTCGATTTCCTTTTCAATATAACGGATATACTCCAATGCCGCTTTGGGAAGATCATCTACTGTTCTGCATCCGCTGATATCACACTGAAATCCCGGAAGATATTCATAGATCGGTTTTGCACATTTAAGTTCTTCGATACCGGATGGAAATGTGTCTACTCTGTTTCCATCAATCTCATACGCTGTACATACCGGGATTTTTTCCATATAAGAAAGCACATCCAGCTTTGTAAGCGCCACATAGCTGCAGCCCTGCATCTTTGTCCCATATCTGGAAGCAACCACATCAAAGCCTCCGACTCTTCTCGGTCTTCCGGTTGCTGCACCATATTCGCCCCCTGCCGCACGAAGCTGCTCCGCTTCCTCTCCAAACAGTTCACAGGTAAAAGGTCCTTCTCCCACGCAGCTTGAGTATGCTTTCATAATACCGATGCTTTCATCCAGTTTTGCAAAAGGTACGCCAGCTCCGATTGGCGCATAAGAAGCAAGGGTTGTGGATGCAGAGGTATATGGATAAATGCCAAAGTCTATATCCCTGAGTGCCCCAAGCTGTGCTTCAAACAGAATGGATTTTCTCTCTTCAATAGCGTCTCCAAGGTATTCCGTCGTATCACAGATAAAAGGAACAAAGAACTCTCCGTATTCTTTTAACCACTGAAACATTTCATCTGCCAGCACTGGTGCATGACCATATCCATTTTCCACAGTCAGGTTCTTCCATTCCACAAGACCACCAAGGCGTTCCTTTAATGCTTCCAGATGGAGCAAATCACCCATACGCAGTGCTTTTTTCATATATTTGTCTGCATATACCGGAGATATACCTCTTCTGGTAGATCCAAATTTCTTATCTAACAGTCGGTCTTCCTCCAGACAATCCATCAGCTTATGATATGGCATACAGATGGTTGCCCTGTCACTGATCTTTAAATGTTCCGGCGTTACTTCCACACCTTTTTCTGCCAGTTTCTGCACTTCCCCGTACAAATGTTCCAGGTCAATCACAATGCCCGGTCCCAGAATATTGACCGTATCTTCATGGCAGATTCCGGACGGCATCAGATTCATGACAAATTTTCCTTTTTCATTGATCACGGTATGACCCGCATTATTTCCGCCCTGATAACGGACAACAATATCATAGTTTTCGCTGAGAAGATCTACCATACGGCCTTTTCCTTCATCGCCCCAGTTTGTTCCAACAATTGATGTAAGCATATGCATTCCTTCCTTTCAGACATTCACTTGCGCTTCCACGTTCACACGCTGCTTATTTTTTTCCAGTAATGGTTTCACGGTTTCTGTTACAAACTTCTCGCACTGATATTCTGCCATTCCGGTGAACTTCACCGGGTCAAGCAAAACTTCCAGTTCCATGGCAGAAAGTCCAAAGCTATCGTCATTTTTGATACGTTCTATTAAATCATTTTCATTTCCATAGAGTTTTACCTGTTCCGCTGCCATAATAGAATGTTTACGGATTGCTTCATGAAGTTCCTGTCTGTCCCCATCTTTGGTTTTTACACAATACATCAGGATATTTTCCGTCGCCATAAATGGAAGTTCTGCATCCAGATGCTTCTTAATAACTGCCGGATAGACCTTCAGCCCCCTGATTACATTGATATACAGATTTAAAATGGCATCTGTGGCCAGAAATGCTTCCGGTACAGCCAGGCGCTTATTTGCGGAATCATCCAATGTGCGTTCAAACCACTGTGAAGCTGCTGTAATAGCAGTATTTTGTAAATCACAAATCACGAAACGAGCCAGTGATGCAATACGTTCGCTTCTCATTGGATTTCTTTTATATGCCATGGCAGAAGAACCGATCTGTTTTTCCTCAAATGGTTCATCCACCTCTTTTAAGTGGCTGAGTAAACGGATATCACTGGAGAATTTTGATGCACTCTGTGCAATTCCGGACAATACCTGTAAAACCGCAAAATCAGCTTTTCGTGTATAGGTCTGTCCACTGACACTCTGACACTTTGAAAAGCCGATTTTTTCTGCGATTTTCTGCTCCAGCTGTTCCACCTTTGTTTCTTCCCCATCGAACAGTTCCAAAAAGCTGGCACCTGTCCCGGTGGTTCCTTTACAGCCAAGGAGTTTTAAGTTATTCAGTTGAAAATCAAGCTGTTCGATATCAAACAGCAGATCATTCATCCAAAGACAGGCTCTTTTTCCTACCGTTGTTGGCTGAGCTGCCTGAAAATGAGTATATGCAAGAGTTGGTAATGCCTTATATTCCATGGCAAATTCGCTAAGGGCTTCTATGGCATTTAACAAAAGATTTCTAATCTGTAAGAGCGCACTTTGCATGAGGATAATATCCGTATTATCCCCCACATAACAGGAAGTTGCTCCTAAATGTATGATTCCCGCCGCTTCAGGACAGGCATCCCCGAAGGTATGGACATGTGCCATCACGTCATGACGAAGCTCATTTTCGTATTGTCTTGCTTTTTCATAATCAATGTTGTCAATCTGAGCTTTCATTTCCTCAATCTGCTCATCAGAGATAGGAAGTCCCAGTTCCTTTTCACTTTCCGCAAGTGCCACCCAGAGTTTTCTCCATGTGGAAAATTTTCTATCATTGGAAAATATACTCTGCATTTCTTTACTTGCATAACGTTCACATAAAGGTGATTGATAAATATCTGTTCTCATAAAATCTATTTACTCTCCATTTCTAATCCTAATCGTTTTGCCACCTGAATATACGCATCCTCTACGCCTCCTAAATCCCTGCGGAAACGATCTTTATCCATTTTTTCTCCACTTTCCACATCCCATAAGCGGCAAGTATCCGGAGAAATCTCATCTGCAAGAATGATCTTGCCATGAAAACGGCCAAACTCTATCTTGAAATCAATCAGACGAAGGCCTGCTTTTAAATATTCCACTTTCAGAATTTCGTTAATTTTAAATGCATAATCCTTTATCGTTTTGATCTCACTTGCAGTCGCAAGCTGTAATGCTTTTGCAAAATGGGAATTGATCAGCGGATCTCCCAGTTCATCATTCTTATAAGAAAATTCAATCGTCGGCTCAGCAAGTACCGTTCCCTCTTCCACACCCAATCTTTTAGAAAAACTGCCGGCAGCCACGTTTCGCACAATTACTTCCAACGGAACAATCTCCACCCTGCGCACTGCGGTTTCTCTGTCATTTAATTCCTGAATAAAATGAGTCGGCACACCTTCTGCTTCAATTTTCTGAAACAACAGATTGGTCATACGGTTATTGATCGCACCTTTCCCAACGATTGTTCCCTTCTTCAAGCCATTAAAGGCAGTTGCATCATCTTTATAAGAAACAATCAGGACATCCGGATCATCCGTTAAGAAAACCTTTTTTGCTTTTCCTTCATATAATTGTTCACACTTTTGCATTTCATTCTTCCTCCAATAAAGTCATTTCCTGCATTTTTGAACGCAAAAAAGGCAAAAGCGCCTTTAAGTTCATTTTAAACTTAAAGACGCCTTTGCCTTTACGCACGCTATTTTACCTCTTAAATTTTATCTTGTCAATCCATTTTATCTAAAAATCCCTACTTTCATCGATCTATTTCATTAGATCCAAAAGAGTAATATTATCAAAATAATGATTTACCATATGATGAAATTCTTTCCACATCGGCAATGTTTTACATGTATCTGCACGTTTACAGGTTTTTGCATTACATTCCAGACATGCAACCGGAACCAGTTCCCCTTCTGCAAGTCTTAATATATCTCCAACCCTATAATCTTTTGGTTCCCTTGCCAGACGGTATCCGCCGCCTTTCCCCTGTACCCCTTCCACATAATGGTTCTTAGAAAGTACAGGCATAATTCTCTCGATATATTTTAAAGACAGCTCCTGTCGATGGGCAACTGTCTTCATTGCTATATAACCTTCATTCTGATTTTCTGCAAGATCAAGCAATACACGCAAAGCATATCTTCCCCTTGTTGAGATCATCATTCCTTTGTTCCTTCTTTCCTTATTCTGCAAATAGAGGTGTTGATAAATATCTATCTCCTGTATCCGGCATCAATACAACAATTGTTTTTCCTTTATTTTCGGCTCTTTTGGCAAGCTGGATTGCCGCCCATAAGGCTGCTCCGGAAGAAATGCCTACAAGCACCCCTTCTCTATGCCCCATGAGTTTTCCGGTTGCAAAAGCATCTTCATTCTCTACCGTAATAACCTCATCATAAATGGAAGTATTTAATATATCCGGAACAAATCCTGCTCCAATGCCCTGTATTTTATGCGAACCGGCAATGCCTGTAGAAAGCACTGCTGAAGATGCCGGCTCAACAGCCACAATCTTAATATCCGGATTTTGTGCTTTCAGATATTCACCAACACCCGTCACTGTACCTCCGGTACCTACGCCTGCTACAAAGATATCCACATTACCATCTGTATCCTCATATATTTCAGGGCCTGTACTCTCCCTATGGGCTTTGGGATTTGCAGGATTCACAAATTGTCCGGGAACAAAACTATTCGGTATTTCATTGGCCAGCTCTTCTGCTTTCGCAATGGCTCCCTTCATGCCTTTCGCCCCTTCACTAAGCACAAGTTCCGCTCCGTATGCTTTCATAAGCTGACGTCGCTCTACGGACATGGTATCAGGCATTACAAGAATCATGCGATACCCTCTGGCAGCTGCAACAGAAGCGAGACCAATACCTGTATTGCCGGAAGTTGGCTCAATAATTACTGTATCAGGTTTTAATCCGCCTGTACTCTCAGCGTCATCCAGTATTGCTTTTGCCACACGATCTTTTACCGAGCCAGCTGGATTAAAGTATTCCAGCTTGGCTAAAATTTTTGCCTGCAACTCATATTCTTTTTCAATATGAGTGAGTTCCAAAAGTGGTGTCTTTCCAATCAGCTGCTCTGCCGAAGTATATACTCTTGACATCTCAAACACTCTCCTTTACTTATTCTACCGCATCAAACCCATGCTGTAAATCATTGATAATATCTTCTATATGTTCTGTTCCAATAGAAAGCCGGATTGTATTTGGCTTAATTTCCTGCTCAGCCAGTTCCTCCGGCGAAAGCTGACTGTGTGTTGTAGTCGCAGGATGAATCACAAGACTTTTCACATCAGCTACATTTGCAAGTAATGAAAAAATCTGCAGATGATCTATAAACCTGTAAGCCTCTTCCACTCCCCCTTTAATATCAAATGTAAAAATAGATGCTCCACCATTCGGGAAATACTTCTGATAAAGCGGATAATCAGGATGGGAAGGAAGAGATGGATGGTTCACTCTTTCAACCTGTGGATGAGCGTTTAAAAATTTTACCACCTTCTTCGTATTTTCTGCATGACGCTCCAGACGCAGCGACAGTGTTTCGATTCCCTGCAATAAAAAAAACGCTGCAAAAGGAGAAATGGTTGCTCCTGTATCACGAAGCAGAATTGCACGGATATAAGTAACGAAGGCTGCTGGCCCTGCAGCTTTTACAAAAGAAACGCCATGATAACTTGGATTCGGTTCAGCGATGGCTGGATACTTACCTGAAGCAGTCCAATCAAATTTGCCTGAATCTATAATGACCCCACCAAGAGTAGTTCCATGACCTCCAAGAAATTTTGTAGCAGAATGTACCACAATATCAGCCCCATGTTCAATTGGACGAATAAAATACGGTGTACCAAAGGTATTATCTACCACAAGAGGTAATCCATGTCTATGGGCAAGCGCAGCCAATGCGTCAATATCCGGAATATCACTGTTCGGATTGCCAAGCGTTTCTATGTAAATCGCTCTTGTATTTTCCTCAATAGCAGCTTCCACTTCATCAAGATCATGTATATTGACAAAGGAAGCTGTGATTCCGAACCCCGGAAGTGTATGTGCCAACAGGTTGTAACTGCCGCCATAAATCGTTTTCTGTGCAACAAAGTGTCCACCATTTTGTCCCAGAGCCTGCAAGGTATATGTAATTGCAGCTGCTCCTGAAGCAAGTGCCAAAGCAGCAACACCACCTTCTAAGGCAGCAACACGCTTTTCCAGAACATCCTGCGTAGAGTTCGTTAAGCGTCCATAAATATTTCCGGCATCTGTAAGTCCAAAACGTGCTGCCGCATGGGCACAATCGTGAAAAACATAAGAAGTGGTTGCATAAATAGGCACTGCACGTGCATCCGTAACAGGATCCGGAGCCTCCTGTCCTACATGAAGCTGAAGTGTTTCAAATCTGTATTTTGACATAATATAGTTCCTTTCGTTTATAAATTTCAATGATTTCAATTAGCTTACTGCGGATTGTCACATTCGACCAAAACGAAAGTTTTCTCGTACAAGCTTTTCAAAATAAAATCCCATAACAAGCTCCTTATTGCCTACCGTTCAAGTAGGTTTTTGTTTTCTGTATTATATCCATTATTTACCTACCATGTCAATAGGTATTTCAAAATTCTTGTTCCATATCTCTGTTAATCGTTCCATATAAATAGCCCGAAGCCATAATGACTCCGGGCCAAATTCACATTACTATCATTTTATGAAAGGCATTTATCCTTCAATAGCAATATACTTTTTATCTTCTATCTGTGCTTTTTTCTCTTCCTGTTTTGGAATAGACAGTCTTAATACTCCACTTTCGTACTTCGCATGAATATCTTCCTGTCTGATATCCTCGCCCACATAGAACGATCTGCTCATACTGCCTACGTAACGTTCACGACGGACAAACCTTCCCGTCTTTTCTTCTTTTTCCTCTTTGTCGAGACCTTTCGCTGCATTGATCATCAAATATCCATTCTTCAGTTCTAGTGAAAGTTCCTCTTTCTTAAATCCCGGAAGATCGATATCCACTTCATAATGATCATCCTGTTCTTTCACATCTGTTTTCATCATGTTTGCAGCATGACGACCATACAGTTTTTTCTGTGCTTTCTTCATTGCCCGATCATCAAATACCGGAAAATCAAAGAAATCATCAAAGAACTCGTCAAATAAATTTTCTCCAAAAATACTAGGTGTTAACATAATCATCGCTCCTTTTTCAAATTATATTTTGAAACTGGGGATGTTTAGGAAGAATCATGAACTCGTGGTTCTTTCTTTCTCCTGTTTCTAATTATGTTATAGCACCTTTGTTAGCACTCGTCAAGCGTGAGTGCTAACATATTATGTGAATTTTTTGTGTCTTTTCAATCAAGATTGAGTGCCTCGATCTTTCCATTACTTCATTTTATTTTCCGCTATCACCATAGTTAGATAGTACCCTTGCAGAAGGATCATTTACGTCGCATCCTTCCCACTCTTTGTTCGGCATCCAGAAATCTGCAACCATCTCAGCCTGACCCGGATAATACTTTTCAAAAATTTCTCTATATAATAAGGATTCTTTTGTAAATGGTCTGGCATGGGTATAGCTTTTACATCTTCTTTCAAATTCTGCATCTGTATATTGCTTTTGTGCATATTCCTTTAAATAATCAACCATGGAATGTCCAACAGCATCTGAAAATGCAGCTTTTTCTCTCCAAAGAATCTCATCCGGCAGATAACCACCCTGTTCAAACGCATGACGGAGCAGATATTTTCCTTTTCCATAAGTATTCAGCTTTAATTCCGGGTCTACTGCCATCACATATTTTACAAAATCCAGATCACCAAACGGAACTCTTGCTTCCAGCGAGTTTACGGAGATACAACGGTCCGCACGGAGAACATCATACATATGAAGTTCATGGATTCGTTTCTGTGATTCCTCTTGAAAGGCTCTCGCATCCGGTGCAAAGTCCGTATATTTATAACCAAACAATTCATCAGAAATCTCACCGGTCAAAAGGACACGGATATCGGTCTGTTCATGGATTGCCTTACACACCAGATACATACCCATGGATGCACGGATTGTGGTAATATCATAGGTTCCCAACAACTGAATGACTGTTTCCAGCGAAGAAAGCACTTCATCCGGTGTCATATAAACCTCTGTATGATCACTTCCAATATAATCTGCCACCTGTTTTGCATATTTTAAGTCAATGGCATCTTCACTCATACCAATCGCAAATGTCTTAATCCGTTCCTTACTTTTCTTTGCTGCAATCGCGCACACCAAAGAAGAATCCAGACCGCCGGAAAGCAGGAAGCCTACCTTTGCATCAGCTACAAGACGTTTTTCCACGCCAGCCACAAGCTTATCATGAATACTCTTGCAGACTGTCTCCAGATCATCATGACAAACCGTATCTACTTTAGCAATGTCACAGTAGCAGATAAACTGACCGCCCTTATAATAATGTCCCGGTGGAAACGGCATGATCTTCTCCGCAAGTCCTACCAGATTTTTCGCTTCACTGGCAAATATAACAGCACCTTCTTTATCATATCCATAATACAATGGACGGATTCCAATCGGATCTCTTGCCGCGATAAATTCTCTTGCTTCCCCATCGTAGATGATGCAGGCAAACTCCGCATCAATCATGTCAAACATGTCTGTACCGTATTCCTGATATAACGGCAAAAGTATCTCGCAGTCCGATTCACTTTCAAATGTATATTTTACTGACAGTTCTTCTTTCAGCTTCTCAAATCCATAAATTTCTCCATTACAGACCACATAACTGTTCCCATACTTAAATGGCTGCATACCGGATGGAGTTAATCCCATGATTGATAATCTGTGGAATCCAAGAAGGCCATCACCTGTTTCAACCACACGTGTATCATCCGGACCTCTTGATATGGTCTTCTCAAATCCTTTCATAAAAACATCAAAGGCAGCACTGCGGCTGCAATAACCCATAATAGAACACATATAAATCTACCTCCGTAAATCTAGTAATTCAGCATTCTATAGGGCAAGTGCTGTGCTCGCGGTGCCACCTATCTTTTGTCTCATTTCCAAACCTTTTCATGGTTCTGCCATTAACGCTTGACGTAACGTCGCACCTACTAAGGAAATCCTGTTCGGATTGCAGCTTAAAAAGTGTTATTCATACAGGCTCTGCTGCGTGGCTCTCACTGTTCCACCTTCGCTGTAAGTGATCACCTGTACTACTTCTCTTTTCTCAAATGCCTTTACAATATTTAGTTTCTATCCATTCTGATTTTATTCTACGTCCTGAAGGGCATCAAATCCTTCTTCTCCGGTTCTTACCTTTACAACATTTTCTACATCATAAACAAAGATTTTACCATCGCCGATATGTCCTGTGTAAAGTACCTTCTTCGCTGTTTCAATGACTTTACGAACCGGAACTGCACTGACTACGATATCCACCTGTACTTTTGGAAGCAGATTTGCTTCGACCTGTACGCCTCGATAATACTCCGGCTTTCCTTTCTGCACACCGCATCCCAAAACATGAGATACTGTCATACCGGTAATACCAAGCTTCATCATGGCATTTTTCAATGCTTCAAATTTAGATTCCTTACACACAATCTCAATCTTTGTAAACTTCGGAGTCCCTTCTTCAAAAGTCGGAACATTTTTAACCGGGATTGCTTCTGCCATCGGTGCATCGCCCGTCACCATAACCGGCATAACCTCATCCTCTGCTGTAACTGTATCCGGAAGCATTGCAAAACCTGCATATGCTGTTAATAAACCATGTTCAGATACATCAAGTCCTGCAATTTCATCTTCTGCGTCAGCACGAAGACCAATCGTATATTTGATCGCTAAAAATACAATCGTGATAATAACCGCAACATATGCTGCTACAGAAAGAACACCTGCCACCTGAACTCCAAGGAAGTGTAAGCCGCCTCCATAGAAAAGCCCTGCTTCTGTTGTTACACCTGTTGCAAATAATCCTGTAAGGATTGTTCCGGTTGCACCACATACACAATGAACAGATACAGCACCAACCGGGTCATCAATTTTTGCAATCTTATCAAAAAATTCAACGGATAATACAACTAAAACACCGCATACAACACCGATTACGGCTGCACCAACCGGACTTACTGCATCACAGCCTGCCGTAATACCAACGAGTCCTGCCAATGCTGCATTGTATGTCATGGAAACATCCGGCTTTTTATAACGAAGCCATGTGAAGATTAAAGTTGTACAGCAAGCTACCGCAGCTTCCATATTTGTGTTGAAAAATACTCTTCCTGCTGTTTCCATCAAAGCATCGCTGTCCATACCTACAGTAGATGCACCATTGAAGCCAAACCAACAGAACCAGAGGATAAATACACCAAGTGCTGCAAAAGTAAGATTATGTCCGAGGATAGCTCGTGGTTTTCCATCTTTACCATATTTTCCGATACGAGGTCCTAAAATTTTGGCTCCGATCAATGCACAGATACCGCCTACCATATGTACGGCTGTAGAACCTGCAAAATCATGAAAGCCCATCTGTGAAAGCCATCCTCCGCCCCAAATCCAGTGCCCTGAAATCGGGTAGATTAAAAGAGAAATCGCTGCTGAATAAATGCAGTATGCACTGAATTTTGTTCTCTCAGCCATTGCTCCGGACACGATTGTTGCAGATGTCGCACAAAAAACAGTCTGGAAGATTGCAAATGCCCATAACGGAACCCCCGCCGGCAAAATGTGACTGTAATCTCCACGAATCAATGGATCAAAGGTTCCTATGATCGCAGAGCCGCTGCCAAACATCAGCCCGAACCCTACCAGCCAAAAGGCTGGTGTACCGATACAAAAATCCATCAGGTTCTTCATCAAAATATTTCCTGTATTCTTTGCTCTGGTAAATCCGGCTTCACACATGGAGAATCCCGCCTGCATGAAGAACACTAATGCTGCTCCAATCAATACCCAAATTGTGTTAACTGCACTGTAAGTCATAAACATTCCTTCTTTCTGTATTTTTTTATGCTCTAGAATCTTCGATTCTATCGCTAACGTATCAGGTGAAAATACGCAAGCGTCCTTTCCTGCTGATACGTTATTTTACGCCAAACAGTAAATCGCCATAGGTTGGGAATGGCCAGTATTTTTTTGCTGTCATTGTTTCTGCCTCGTCACAGGCAACTCGGAGTTCACCCATTTTACTTAAGACAACATCACGAATCATATAAGATTCTGATTCAATGTCTCCGGCATCCTTAAGCTTCATCACTGCATCATCCAGTTCATCGGCTTTAACCGCAATCTGGTCTTCCAGTCTTGCCAGTTTCTTCAGCAGCCCCGCTTCATAACTACAGGAAATAGAAGCATCAACTGCTTTTTTCGCTGCTGCTGTATTGGCAAGCTCCAGTACATATGCACTTACCGCCGGAGCAATCTCTGTTTTTGCCATATCAATCATGGTATTTGCCTCAATCAGCACTGTCTTGCAATAGTTTTCCAGCATAATCTCACATCTTGATTTCAGCTCAGCTTTAGAAAATACCTTATGGCCTGTCAGCATCTGTACATTCTTTTCATCCAGCAGGCGCGGCATACAATCCGGTGTTGTACGGTAGTTGAGAAGCCCTCTCTCTTCCGTTGCTTCCTTGATCCATGTATCATCGTAACCATTTCCGTTGAAAATGATATGCTTGTGGTCTTTGATGGTCTTTCGGATCATTTCATGTAATGCATCTTCAAAGTTTTCCGCTTTTTCCAGTCTATCCGCATAAATTTTCAGGCTTTCTGCTACTGCGCTGTTCAGCATGATGTTTGCACATGCAATGCTGTTAGAAGAACCCAACATACGGAACTCAAATTTATTTCCGGTAAATGCAAAAGGTGATGTACGGTTACGGTCTGTAGTATCACGGTTGAATTTTGGAAGCACATCCACACCAAGCTTCATCTGTGCCTTTTTCGTTCCTGCGTATGGAGTATCCGTTTCAATCGCTTCAAGCACCGCATTTAATTCATCTCCAAGGAAAATAGATACCACTGCCGGAGGTGCTTCATTCGCACCAAGTCTGTGGTCATTTCCTGCTGTTGCAACAGAAAGGCGGAGCAGATCCTGATAATCGTCCACTGCTTTGATCACTGCACACAGGAATAATAAAAACTGTGCATTTTCATACGGTGTCTCTCCCGGAGATAACAGATTCACGCCTTTATCTGTCGCAAGAGACCAGTTATTATGTTTTCCACTACCGTTTACTCCGGCAAATGGCTTTTCATGAAGCAGACATACAAGTCCATGCTTTGCTGCCACTTTCTGCATGATCTCCATGGTTAACTGGTTATGGTCTGTCGCAATATTTGTTGTCGTATAAATAGGGGCAAGCTCATGCTGTGCCGGAGCCACTTCATTATGTTCTGTCTTAGCCAGAATTCCCAGTTTCCAGAGTTCCTCATTCAGTTCTTCCATATAAGCCGCAACTCTTGGCTTAATCACGCCAAAGTAGTGATCATCCATCTCCTGTCCCTTTGGCGGCTTCGCACCAAAAAGAGTGCGTCCTGTAAATCGAAGATCTTTTCTCTGTTCATACATTTCCTTTGTAATGAGGAAATATTCCTGTTCCGGTCCTACCGATGTACGGACACATTTCACATCATCATTTCCAAACAGATGAAGAATACGAAGCGCCTGCTTATTCAAAGCTTCCATAGAACGAAGCAACGGAGTTTTTTTATCCAGTGCCTCTCCGCCATAGGAACAGAACGCTGTAGGAATACATAATGTTTTCCCTTTGATAAACGCATAAGAGGTAGGATCCCATGCTGTATATCCTCTTGCCTCAAAAGTAGCCCGAAGTCCTCCAGATGGGAAAGAAGATGCATCCGGTTCGCCTTTGATCAGTTCCTTTCCGGAGAATTCCATAATCACGCCGCCGTCCGGGGATGGAGAAATGAAGCTGTCATGCTTTTCTGCTGTTACGCCGGTAAGAGGCTGGAACCAGTGTGTATAGTGAGTAGCTCCATTTGCAACTGCCCAGTCTTTCATAGCTGCTGCAACTGCATTGGCCACGCTAATATCAAGCTTTGCACCTTCGTCAATGGTTTTTCTCAAAGATTGATAAACCTTTGCTGACAAATTTGCTTTCATCACTCTGTCGTCAAAAACTTTACATCCAAAAAATTCTGAAACATTCTTCATAATGTCACTCCTTCCAATTTGAAAATAAAAAGGCAAGGTTGTCTTTCATGGTACTTTTCCCTGCACCTGCAGAACCTGCCACCGGCAGCTTCCTACGGATGCTTTAGCAACACTCAAGACGCCCTTGCCTTTTGAATCAAATTGCATCTATTTTGATTTTATAAAGTAAAAAGCGCCTCTGAGAATTTCATCTCAAAGACGCCTTTGCCTTTACGTGTTGGATAATACACCCGGAAAAATCATTTGTCAATCCCTTTTTTTAATTTTTCACTCATCCTTTTTCCCGACTCGACTTTTTCCAGGTCATTCCATCTGCCGGATTTATAGAACGCCAGAGAAAGTATAACTGCAACAATCCAGCCTATTGGCCATGCACACCAAATGCCTGTGGTTCCCAAAATTGTTCGAGATAACAGGACAGCAATTCCAACTCTCAAAATCAGATCCAGAAAGGTTGTAACCATAAATTTTCCCATCATTCCGGCTCCACGCAGTATGCCATCAGCAACAAACTTCATAGAAATCACAAAATAAAACGGGGACAGAATCCTCAAGAATTCGATACCTGTTTGAAGCGTCAATGCAGTCGGTTCATCAATAAAAGCATACAAAACCCATTTTCCCGCAAAGAAATAAAGCACAAACAGCGATGCGCTAAGCATCCAGACCATCTTAATCCCTGCCTTGAACCCTTCCCGTATACGTGGCAGCTTCCCAGCTCCGATATTCTGCGCCGTATAATTTGAAATACCATTTCCAAGGGTTGTAAATGAAGTGATTACAAGGTTATTAAGCTTTACCGCTGCTGAATATCCAGCCATAACACTCGGACCAAATCCGTTAATTGTTCCCTGAATGATAATATTGCCCACAGAGATAAAACTCTACTGTAAAATACTCGGAACTGCAACTGTCATAATTCTTTTTAGAATATCAAATGAAAATAATGGAATCCTGTCTGTTTCTATTCCTTTCAATCTTCGAAAGACAACAAAAACAGCAAGTACACAGCTAACTCCCTGACACAGAAAAGTTGCCCAGGCAACCCCTGCTACTCCCATATGAAAAACTGTAACGAACAGGATATCCACAGCAATATTCGATGTGGATGAAGCTGCCAGAAAATAAAAGGGTGTTTTGGAGTCTCCCAATGCTGAGAAAATTCCCGTTGCGATATTATAAAAAAAGACAAACGGAAGCCCTAAAATATAAATATCCAGATATATTTTAGAATCACCAAGCAATTCTTCCGGTGTATTGATCATTCCAAGCAATGAATCGCAAAAAAGCAGACCGCAAACCATTAGAACAATACATATCATTGCACTGGTAATCATCGCTGTATAAACAGCAGTCTTCATATTTTCGTATCTTCTCGCTCCAAAGAACTGTGACACAATAACAGAACACCCCATGTTGCAGCCGAAGGCAAATGCTATAAATATCAGCGTAATCTCATAACTATTCCCTACTGCTGCCAGTGCATTTTCACCTATAAACTTTCCTGCAACAAAACTGTCTGCAATATTATAAAGCTGCTGGAATACGATGCTTCCAAACAAAGGCATACAAAATTTCCATAATACAGCTTCGGGCTTACCTACGGTTAAATCATTCATCATAACCTCTCCTCACGCTCCTTTCTTCTGACTGTACAGATGACGCTTTGTCATCTTTTGAGGATTACAACGCAAAAAAGGCAAAAACACCTTTTATGCGATTTTTCTATCACATCAAAGACGCCCTTGCCTTCCGAGGTTAGATGATACATCTATAGAAATTAAATGTCAAGCAACTTGAGTAAGTAAATTGATGTCTTCTTTAAGTTTTAAAATATAAATCACATTTTTCCTGAATACGGAACGAATGAAAATAGGTGTTCTCCATCGGAATCCATCTCTCTTGAAACATTAGAACGCCGTCCTCACCGTTTCGCAGGCGAATACGTTGTATTTGTTTTTTTGCTTCTGCATCCAGAAAAACCGATAAATCGTAATAATTTTTTAAAACCGGGTGACAGGAATAAGAACCTTCCACGATTGTAACATTTTTTGGAAATACTAAAATAGGTTTTCCCATTTCCTGCTTATGGCAGTTGAAAGGCCGGTAAGAAAAACGAAATCGCACATAATCCATATTTTCTCCTGCCTGTTGTGAACGTTCCATTGTATTCTGTTTCCAGGGCAGGAAAAAATGATCCATATGAATGACGTTGCAATCACACAGTTCGGCAAGGTGTGCTGCAAGGGTGGTTTTACCCGCAGCACATCTGCCGTCAATGGCGAGCACCAACGTGCTTCGCTGTTTTATTTCGGTTAGAAGTAATTCTGCAATATCTTTTATCAGCATTTTTATTTACCGAACAGCCAAATTTTCTAACGGCTGCTTTCTCCGAAAAATTACCAAACCCGTACGATTTAATGCGACCATAATAGTAGGAATTAATGTCAACTGCACA
Source organism: Mediterraneibacter agrestimuris (assembly GCF_943193195.1). Taxonomy (GTDB): domain Bacteria; phylum Bacillota; class Clostridia; order Lachnospirales; family Lachnospiraceae; genus Schaedlerella; species Schaedlerella agrestimuris. The sequence continues at coordinate 31,419 of NZ_CALPDG010000024.1, forward strand.
AGAATTCCAGGAACGGCGTTTAACAAGGCCCCTGCTATAAACATCTGCCATGTAAAAGATTTTCCAATAAGTCCAAGCAATACAATCTGGACGATGCCCCAAACAATTCGCCCTGCGATCATAGCTGCAATCAGCGATCTATATAGGGAAATCAAACATTGCCAGTGAGAACGTCCATAGATAAATCCTATAACCAATCCGTAAGTAGCCAATTCAAATGCCATCGCAATGGCTGTAGGGAACAAAGGCGGCATCCCGAATGTAACCGAACGCAGAAACGGAAGAATAAAACCGCTCAATGCTCCGTACTGCCATCCGCATATCAATCCGCACAGAATAACTGGAAGATGCATCAGAAGCAACATATTTCCAATTTGCTGAATTTGTCCTGTCAAAAAAGGCAGAACCATACCAACCGCTATAAACATGGCTGATAAAGTAAGTTTTTTTGTTGTTTTATGCATTTGGCTTTCTCCTTTCATCTATCATTTTCCAATACCATATGGTATCTTTTTAAATTGTTTAACTAAACTTACACAGGGATCTTGAATCAGAAATTATATATTAAATTCCAAGAAACCCTCTTACAAATAATGCCGCACATACAGCACCTACAAAAGGCGCAATCCCCGGAACAAGTAATCCGTATCGCCAATCATTATCCGTCTTATTTTTAATTGGCAATAATGTATATGCCAGACGCGGACCTAAATCTCGGGCTGGATTCATGGCAAAGCCTGTAGGGCCTCCCAAGCCCATACCTACTGCCCATACCAAAATTCCCACTCCGATAGGAAGCATTTTTTCAGAATATTTTGCAATACCAAGAACTGATGACAAAAAGACAAAAGTATCAAATGCTTCCACAAAGAAATTTCTCGAAAGATTTCGGATATTGGGGTTCGTAGAAAATATATTTCGAATTGCCACCGAATCGACAACGTTTTCACTCGCTTTAAAATGATCTGCATACATTACATAAACAATGCATGCTCCGCATAATCCTCCAAGAAATTCTGCCACACAATAAGGTATAAAACAGTTCCACGGAATCATGCCAAGAATTGCCTGTGCGAAAGCCATTGCAGGATTGATGCAGACTCCTCCAAATACCATCAACACGATGGTAATCCCGAATCCCCATGTAGTAATCGCAAATAAATGTCCGCTTCCTCTATATTTTGTTTTATTCAATACTTCGTCACAATGAACTCCAACACCAAAAACAATCATCAGGGCAGTTCCTAAGAACTCTGACATTATATTATGTATCATCTCTTAAATATCCTTTCATGTATTTTCTCTTATTGTTCTTCTACTACAACACCCAACCCGTCTGGAATGACAGCGACCTTTGCATCCTTTCCCTTAAAAGCAAATGCTTTTTTCAAAGCTTCATCCACTGTTGATGCCAGTTCCATATGCAACCCCAAAACAAGCTTAGGATCTACAAGATCAGAAACAAGAATCACTTTATGATGCACCAAAATTCTGGCAAGAATCTGGCTGGTCCACTGTTCCGGAGCTGTCTCTAGTCTTGGTGTATGAATTGCTTTTTCCAGAAATTCGCCCAGTTCTTTTACATTTGCAATATTATCATAGAAATCCTGTCCTCCATGACCGTCACGGCAGCCCGCAACCATGATGATTACACCGTTTTCCGGAAGCGTTGCTTCTGCAGCAGTCATTCCCTTAACGGCTTGATAAATATTCTGATCCAAAGGATATCCGCCATTTGTGGAAATTGCAATGTCACAGTCTACTCTCTTAACGCATGCCAGAGAACGCACAAAATCGCAACCTTTCTCATGCGCTTTCTCCATATCTCCTGCAAAAGAACCGATGATCTTATGTTCCCCGTTTAAAACTACGTTAACGATAAAGGCAAGTCCAGCTTTGCGTGCTGCATAAACCATATCCTCATGAACCAGGTTAAACTTTAGATTTCCTGTACGTGAGTTCTTATCATTGATGAACTCTCCGCTGTGATTCGCCATAATTGTTTTATAAGAAGCAATTCCTGGAAGAACAGACTTTCTACCGCCAGAAAATCCTGCAAAAAAATGTGCTTCAATAAATCCTTCAGCAATAAGAAGGTCAGCATCTGCCGCAATCTTATTGATAATGCATGCACCTCCACTTGGCAAAGTTCCGATTTTTTTCATGGAGTTGTCATCTTTCGCAATATGCATGACAATTTCTTCATTTTCAACGATTTCTTTTCCGTATTTATCAATTAGCTCTTCTTTGGTACTTGGACGGTGAAATCCTGTGGCAACAAGAATTCTGATTCTTGCATCTGGTGACACACTCCTAATTCTGCGAAGAAGAATCGGCATAATAATTTTTGATGGAACAGGACGAGTATGATCAGAGCTGATAATTACAATGTCCTTCTTACCTTTTGCGAGTTTCTCTAATGTCTGTGAACCAATGACATGATTCAAAGATTCCTCCACAATCTCTTTTTCGCTTTTGTCACAAACATAATCACTTTGTCTGCCTACAAGTACTCCAGCTAAATTTTCATCTTCCAGACTTATTTGCATGATTCTTTTGTCATAAGGTACTTCCATTTTAAACATAATTTATAACTCCTTTCATTTTTGACAGAGTATGCCCTATTTCAATGCATGCAAAAACCACATTTGATAGTAACATTTGTTAACATTTGTTGACGTTTTTTGCACTTTGATTTATAAATATAAACAGAGGAGCTAAAAACAAGGAGGTTATTGATGAATAACAGCTATCTTTTATCCTTTTTAAGTCAAAGAAATATTCCCACCATTACCCGTAAACGCCATGCCTATCTGACTTATTACGGGCTTGAGCAGCAGTACACCTATATTCTCAAGGAGGGCGTTGTTAAAACCAGTATTATTTTCAAAGACGGGCGAGAATTTAACATTGCTTATCTGAAAGGACCTAATATTATTTCTCTTCTTAGAGATGAGGTCAGCATTTATACTTCAGCTCCATTCAATGTTCGTGTCGAAACAGAAGAAGCTACATTTTATTTAATCCCCAGAGTTGAATTCTGGAATTATATAAATAACGATAGGCAACTCCAAGATTACGTTAAAGAATACTATCGCTTAAATCTGGCTGAAGCCATCCAACGACAACAACTGATGAGCATGAACGGAAGAACCGGTGCCGTCTGCGCATTCCTCTATACTTTAGTTCATCAATTTGGGAAAGAACATAGAAATGGTTGGCTTATAGATTTTCCTGTTACAAATGAAGATATTGCGGGTTTTTGTGGTATTTCCACCAGAAACAGCGTTAACCGCATCCTACACCAGTTAAAAGAACAGGGGATAATTGATATTCAGAATCAGAAGATTCTTGTGATGGACATGGTATATATGCAGCAGTATGTTCCGGAATAAATCCAACTAAAAGACTCTGTCACTTCAACTCCCCTGCCCTATTGATGGGATAGGGGCTTTTTTATACGTTTTTGTGGTATAACATAATCTTATGAATGTCTTAAATATTTTTTCTAAAAATCCATTTGATGATTTTTTCTAACACGTTTAAATAATTTGGCTAATATATAATATGTATTTTTATATATACGCAAAGAATGCGCAACTTTTGTCCACTTTTTTATCTGTTTTGGCAAGTAATTTATATCTTAATACGATATACTCGACTCAAGAAAACAAGAAAGGAGATAACATCTTATGAGAAACAAATTTCATGCATTTATTGATAAGCTTTTAAGTTTCTATACAGATTATTTTTTCCATGGAAGCTATCATTTTTAGCTGTTTGCCCATCAAATTTTTAATTCCTTTTCTAAATGGGCAACCACAAATCACTGAAAGGCTAGCCTTGTAAACAAGAAAGGAGACAATATTTTATGAAAAACAAATTACATGCATTTATTGAAAACATTTTAAATTTCTACGCAGATTATTTCATCCGTGGTAACTATCATTTTTAACTGTTTGCCCATCAAATTTTTAATTCCTTTTCTAAATGGGCAACCGCAAATCACTGAAAGGCTAGCCTTGTAAACAAAAAGGATTTTCCAGATTTCATTCGTTTATCATATACAATTCCGTATTCTCTTTTTTAAATCACCTATTGACACCCATATAAATCAGTGCTAATATCATGTCAATTCAATATGATAAACCGTTGAAGCGGAGATAACGGCAATGATGCCTTTACAGAGAGCCTGTGTTGCTGAGAGTCAGGCGAGAAACAAGTTGTCAAATGGACCGCTGAGGGTGCAGTCAAAAGTGTACATTTATTTACACCCAGTATTCTGCAACGTGTGGGCATACGTCAGTTGCCGGGGATATGTTGGTATCCTGCTAAGCGCATAGGAGCAATCCTATGAATCAAGGTGGCACCGCGGATAGTGTCGTACTCTATATATTTGTACGTGATTCGTCCTTGACAGATAGTTGTATTCTGTCAGGGGCGTTTTTTATTTTCAAAGTCCCTGGCTCAGAATAAAAACCAAGGGAGTTTTCCTATATTACGAGGAGGCGAATATCATGTTATTAACCAAACGATGGCGTCGAATGGTGGCGCCGAAGTAACAGTGCGAATCAAAGACACATAAACAACATTTATTTTTATCTGGAGGTAATGACTATGAAAAACGAGAATATCCCATACAAAATCTATCTGAATGAATCCGAGATGCCAAAGGCATGGTATAATCTGCGTGCCGATATGAAACAGAAACCGGCACCACTATTAAATCCCGGCACCCACCAGCCGATGAAAGCAGAAGAACTGGCAGGTGTATTCTGCGAGGAACTGATTGCACAGGAACTGGACAATGATACTGCTTACTTTGAAATTCCGGAAGAAATCCGAGCGTTTTATAAAATGTATCGTCCATCTCCTCTTGTACGTGCTTACTGCCTGGAAGAAAAGCTGGGAACCCCTGCAAAAATCTATTACAAATTTGAAGGAAACAACACCAGTGGCAGCCACAAACTGAACTCAGCCATTGCACAGGCCTATTACGCTAAAAAGCAGGGACTTAAAGGCGTGACCACAGAAACCGGAGCCGGTCAATGGGGTACTGCCCTTTCCATGGCTTGTTCCTACTTTGACCTTGACTGTAAAGTATATATGGTAAAATGCTCTTATGAGCAAAAACCTTTCCGACGTGAAGTCATGCGCACATACGGTGCATCGGTAACACCATCTCCTTCCATGGAAACAGAAGTTGGAAGAAAGATTCTTGCAGAGCATCCGGGAACTACCGGAAGCCTCGGCTGTGCAATCTCCGAAGCTGTGGAAAAAGCTGTAACAAGCGATGGCTACCGCTATGTGTTGGGCAGCGTTCTCAACCAGGTGCTTCTTCATCAATCTGTGATTGGTTTGGAAACCAAAACTGCACTCGATAAATTCAATATTAAGCCGGATATCATCATTGGATGTGCCGGTGGGGGATCTAACCTGGGTGGTCTTATTGCACCATTTATGGGAGAAAAACTCCGTGGAGAAGCAGACTACCGTATCATAGCCGTTGAACCGGCATCCTGCCCTAGCTTTACCAGAGGTGTATATGCCTACGACTTTTGCGACACGGGAATGGTATGCCCGCTTGCAAAGATGTATACTCTTGGCAGTGACTTTATCCCTTCTGCCAACCATGCAGGCGGTCTTCGCTACCATGGCATGAGTTCTACTCTGTCGGAGCTTTACCATCAGGGACTTATGGAAGCAACCAGCGTAAAACAGACCGATGTCTTTGAAGCAGCCGAATACTTTGCGCGAGTAGAAGGAATCCTGCCTGCGCCGGAAAGTTCCCATGCAATCCGTGTTGCCATTGATGAAGCACTGAAATGCAAAGAAACCGGTGAAGAAAAAACGATTGTATTTGGACTTACAGGCACTGGATATTTTGATATGGTTGCATATGAAAAATTCCACGACGGTGATATGGACGATTACATCCCAACTGATGAAGAACTGGAAATTTATCGTAGTAAACTTCCTATAATAGAATAATTATTTTCGCTTCGTTCCTTAAACCACCAAAAGCAGAACCCTTGATATGGTTCTGCTTTTGCGTGTCATCGTAGAAGCGGCATACTGCCCGTGAGTTTATTCACTTTCTTCTTTGCTCCGCAGATTGCAAGACCGAAGTATTGCAATCTGCTTTCAGGTACATGACCCATCTTTTCAATAAATTCATCGTATGTTTTACATCCTTGAGCTAAATCAGAAAAGTCCACGACAGTTAAATCCTGAAAATCCTGCTGATATAGCTTTTCTCTGATTTCTTTGATTGTCTCCGTGGAACCCTTTAGGATGGGAACGGGGAACTCAATAATTCCAAGATGTTCGTTCCCGCTCTGATCCATCACATCAGCCCCGACTACCTGCGGCATTTTCTTACCAAGTGTTATCCCCATAATTGCCGCCGTATTTGCAATAATACCAAGGGGCAAGTTTTCGTCAATTACCATAACACATTTTTCATTTTGTAAGTCCATGATTAACCTCTTTTCTCATAGTTTTTCTTTCTGACAGAAATAAACCTGCCAATGTCAAAAGCGTACCAATAATAGATAAAGCTGTAATTTGCTCATGTAAAATCAATGTCGAAGTTACAACAGTAATAACGGGAACCATGTAAATATAGATACTTGTTTTCACAGCCCCCAGAACCTTAACTGCAAGATTCCAAGAGACGAAACATAATGCCGAAGCGCCAAGCCCCAGGAAAATAATATTGAACAAATACACAGGATTGGTAAATCGTGACAGTTCCAAATGGAAGTCAAACATAAATAGCGTAGGTATCATAAAAAGTATACCGTAAAAGAATACTCGTCTTGTTGTGAGAATGGTATGATATCCATAGCTGCTGATTTTCTTTGTCAGAATGGAATAACATGCCCAAACAAACGCAGCCAACAGAGCTAATAAGTCCCCAACAGGATTTAGTTCCAACTTTGAGCCATTGAAGCTGATCAGAAAAATACCAATCATTGCAACAACAAATCCGATAAAGAAATTTGCTCTTAGTTTACCTTCTTCTTTCAAAAACAGATGGCTCATAATGGCGGTAAAGAATGGAGCTACTGAAATAATAACTCCCACATTTGAAGCCATTGTATAAGTAAGTGCGATATTCTCCAAAAGATAATACAGACAAATACCGCAGAGACCAGCCAGGGCAAAGGTAAGTTCTTGCCTTTTAGTAGTTGCTTTTAGGCGATGCGGATAAATAATGAGCAAAGCAAGCAGACCCATAACGAAACGGAAAAACAATATTTCCACCAGCTGGAAATCCACCAATAAGATTTTGGTAGATATAAAAGTTGTTCCCCAAATGATGATCGTAAGCAAGGCGCATAAATGCCCTGCTTTATTCCTATTTTCCATTTGATTTATCCTCCCCACTGCTCTTGGCTAAAAAGATTTCCCGATAAACTCCAGGAGACAAACCGATAAAGCGGTTAAAGTAATTTGTGAAATGGCTCTGGTCAGAAAAACCTGTTCGTAATGCTGCCTCAATTGGCGGGAAACCTTGCTCCAACAATTTTTTTGCTTCTCCAATACGGATATTTTCGAGATAACTGTACGGTGTAACACCTTTTGATTTTGTGAATGCTCTCAGTAAGGTGGATTTACTAAGACCTGCATAGCGGCATATCTGGTCTAAATAAATGCGTTCTGCAAAATGCTGTTCCATAAATCGGCAAGCCTTTTCAATCTCCTCCCGACACTCAGGAATACAGTTTTCAAATGGCTGTCCATACCGTTGTATCAGCATGGAAATAAGCAGGAGCAAATTTTCTTCTTTACCAAAATCGCATAATCCTTTCATTACCATCTCATGCAATGGGTGTAGATAGCAGATGACTTCTTCATCAAAAATTACATTCTCGGAAAAGCCTGGAAGCTCCCGTTTTCCGGTTACTTCTTCGGTTAAATCCAACATAACCTCTTTAGAAATGTTAAATCCCCGATAATCTAAAGTTCCGCCATCATTTTGGACGCAGGCGTGATTATCACCGGGATTAAAAAGAAGGACATTCCCCTTTTGTATCGCATATTCATTATTTTTGCAGGAAAGGCAGCGTTCTCCACTCTCTACAAATCCAATTACATAGTATTCATGAAAATGGTTCGGAAAAGGCTGCTGGGTTCCCTCAAAGCGATAGGCTTCGAGCCGTAGTTCGTCATCATAAACAACGGTTCTTGTTTCTTTCTTCATGTGCTTTCCCTCCTTGCTAACGATATTCTATCACTGACATTTCAAAAAGGCTTGTAAAATATCTTCATTTATTAGCTTATTAAAAATATATGGAAATCCCTTCCTCATGGAAAACGGCGGCCCCTCCGAGCCGCCGTAAGTCAATGTTTCCTGATTTGTTGGATTTCCCTCAAATAGAATTGTGAAAATTATGCTTTCCTTAATATTTAATGAATTTCGAATTTGCATACCAGTATATTTTAGGAGCTACAAAAGAGTTTAACTCTCTACTATTCAATCGCCAATAAAGCAGCTTTTGTTGCGTGAATCTGCGTTGTATCAAATACTGGTATCTCTACATCCTTTTGATGAATCAAAAGCCCAATCTCCGTACATCCTAAGATCACACCCTGCGCGCCTGCTTTTTCAAGCTGCTTAATAATGTTCACAAATTTCTTCCTTGACTCTTCTGAAATAATTCCAAGGCAAAGTTCATTGTAAATAATATTATTTACAACCGTAACGCCTGCCTCATCTGGAATCACAACTTCAATACCAGCCTCAATTAATTTGCTTTTATAAAATTCTTGTGTCATCGTGTATTTCGTACCAAGAAGACCGACTTTTTCAATACCATTTTCTTTCAGGGCATCGGCAGTTGCTTCTGCAATGTGAATAATTGGAATCGAAATCTTTTTCTGAATTACAGGTGCAACTTTGTGCATTGTATTTGTACAAATAATAATAAAACCTGCACCAGCTTTTTCCAGATTTTGTGCCGCCTCAGCTAACACTGCCGCACTCTTATCCCATTCACCCTTTGTCTGATATTCTTCAATCTCAGCAAAATCGACGCTGTAAAGAAGTACCTTTGCGGAATGTAAGCCTCCCAATTCACGTTTCACTGTTTCGTTTACAATTTGATAATATGTAACTGTACTTTCCCAGCTCATTCCACCAATTAATCCAATTGTTTTCATAATTACTCCTCCAATTTTAATTCATATAAGTTTAATCTTATTGCAATTGTTCAAAAGTTCTTTTATCGTATCGCTTTATTTCTTTATGAAACAAGGAATATTTTAGAACAAACTCTATACAATCTTCTCTTTCAATTCGCTTAACTTTAGGTTTACCATTAACAATATCGCATACCTTTACTTCTGGCATGCCACTTCCAATAAGCGTTATTGCACTGCGCGATTTCATATTTTCACCTCGTATCCTCATTTTTTGAATTATTATATAGCAAGTATGAAAAAATAACAACTGCGAGGTGAAATACATTGTTTCTTGACAAAACTTACCATCTGCTGTATATATATTGAATATGAGCAAAGGCGTTCATTTTTAGAGTAGAATTTTTTCTGCCCTTAAAATGGACGCCTTTGTTTTTCTATTTATTCTGAAAGGAAGGTATATGATATATGAAAACTGAAGGTCAAGTGAGAATTCCTTCCGGATGTGCAATCTCAGCAGTCATTTCCAAAGAAGGAAACAAGATGTCCGGTGAAATGATCACAAATTCCATGAAACCCATGCATGACCGTTCCAACGGATTAGGCGGAGGCTTTGCCGGTTATGGCATTTACCCTGAATATAAAGAGTTTTATGCATTACATATGTTCTTTGATACCCGTGACACAAGAAAAGAATGTGAAGCTTTCTTAAAAGAACGGTTTGAAATCATCCAATCCGAAATTATTCCGACCCGCAAGATTCCGGCTATTACAGATGAACCGATTATATGGAGATACTTTGTTGCTCCACTAAAATCCGTGCTGGTTTCTTTACAGCTGGACGAAAAGGAATTTGTTGCCAGAACTGTTATGAAGATCAACGCCGAAATGTCCGGTGCTTATGTTTTCTCCAGTGGCAAGAACATGGGAACCTTCAAAGCGGTAGGTTTCCCGGAAGATGTGGGTGTTTTTTATAAACTGGAAGAATATGAAGGATACTCTTGGACTGCCCACGGACGCTATCCAACGAACACTCCCGGATGGTGGGGCGGCGCACATCCGTTTACGCTGCTTGACTATTCTATCGTACATAATGGAGAAATTTCCTCTTATGATGCGAACCGCCGATTTATCGAAATGTTTGGCTACAAATGTACGCTCCAGACCGATACCGAAGTCATTACCTATATTATGGATTATCTGCTCCGTGTACAGGGACTTACCCTTGGTGAAGCTGCAAGTGTCATTGCTGCTCCATTCTGGAGTACCATTGCAGCAAAAACAGATTTGGAAGACCAGAAAAAACACACCTATCTTAGAACCATGTTCCCAAGTCTGCTTGTGACCGGTCCTTTCTCTATCGTTTTAGGATTTGATGGCGGACTGATGGCACTGAATGACCGGTTGAAACTGCGTTCTATGGTAGTCGGGGAAAAAGACGACAAGGTATTCATTGCCAGTGAAGAGGCTGCCATCCGAACCATGGAACCGAATGCCGAAAACATATGGTCTCCTACCGGTGGTGAACCAGTCATTGTAAAAGTAAAGGAAGGTGCATTTTAATGAGCGTAGAATTTATCTATCCGGAATTTGAAGTAATCAGAAATGAAAACAGATGCATTGCCTGTCGGGTATGCGAACGACAATGTGCCAATGAAGTACATAGTTATGACGAAGAACATAAAATTATGAAGTGCGATGAATCGAAATGTGTCAACTGCCAGCGATGTGTTTCTCTTTGTCCGACCAGAGCACTAAAAATTGTAAAGAGTGACTGTACCCTGCGCGAAAACGCAAACTGGTCAAACGATACGATTAAGGAGATTTATAAGCAGGCGAACAGTGGCGGCGTCCTTTTATCTTCCATGGGTAATCCCAAACCACTGCCTGTATACTGGGATAAAATCCTGATCAATGCATCACAGGTAACAAACCCTTCCATTGATCCCTTGCGGGAACCGATGGAAACCAGAGTTTACCTCGGAAAGAAGCCCCAAAAAGTGAGTCGTACAGAGGACGGAAAATTAGACTGCAGACTGCCGCCGCAGCTGGAGCTTTCCATGCCTGTCATGTTCTCTGCCATGAGTTATGGTTCTATCAGCTACAACGCTCATAAATCCCTTGCACTGGCAGCTACTGAGCTTGGCATCTTATATAACACGGGGGAAGGCGGCCTTCATGAAGATTTTTACTGCTACGGCGAGAATACCATCGTACAGGTGGCTTCCGGACGTTTCGGCGTTCATGAGGATTATCTGAAAGCAGGTGCTGCCATAGAGATTAAGATGGGACAAGGAGCAAAACCGGGCATTGGCGGACATCTCCCCGGTGCAAAAATTGTCGGGGATGTATCACGTACCCGCATGATTCCGGAAGGCTCTGATGCAATTTCACCGGCTCCGCATCATGATATTTATTCCATCGAGGACTTGCGTCAGCTTGTGTTCTCTTTGAAAGAAGCTACAGAATATAAGAAACCTGTCATCGTTAAAGTCGCAGCCGTTCACAATATTGCTGCCATTGCAAGTGGTATTGCCCGCAGCGGAGCTGATATCATCGCCATTGATGGCTTCCGTGGCGGTACAGGAGCCGCTCCTACCAGAATCCGGGATAATGTTGGTATTCCCATCGAGTTAGCACTTGCCTCCGTTGACCAAAGACTTCGTGACGAAGGTATCCGAAACAATGTATCACTGGTAGTCGGCGGAAGTATCCGGAGTGCTGCTGATGTGGTAAAAGCCATTGCACTTGGTGCAGATGCCTGTTATGTGGCTACCGCTGCCCTTCTGGCTCTTGGCTGCCACCTTTGCCGAACCTGCCAAAGCGGTAAATGTAACTGGGGAATCGCAACCCAGCGTCCAGAGCTTGTAAAGAGACTGAATCCTGAAATGGGAAGCGAACGCCTGATGAATCTTATGACCGCATGGAAACACGAAATCAAAGAACTGATGGGTGGCATGGGCATCAATTCCATCGAGGCTTTACGAGGAAACCGTCTGATGCTGCGTGGCATTGGTCTGACAGAAAAAGAGCTTGAGATACTTGGTATCTCTCATGCAGGAGAGTGATAAAAATGAAACGAATCTATGTAAAAGAAGAATGGTGTCTCGGATGCCATTTATGCGAATATAATTGTGCTTTTGCCAATTCCGGCAAACCAGATATGACAGAAGCATTAAAAGGAAAGCCAATCTTTCCTCGTATCCATATTGAAGAAGGCGAAAAAATCTGTTACGCCGTTTCCTGCAGACACTGTACCGATCCATTATGCATAAAAAGCTGTATTGCAGGTGCAATCTCAAAGATTGACGGAGTTGTCCATATAGACCAGAACAAATGCGTGGGATGCCTTACCTGTGTTCTGGTCTGTCCATATGGGGCACTGGCACCGAATGAAAAAGGAATTATGCAAAAATGTGAACTTTGCATTGCTAATACCTGCGGTGAACCAGCCTGTGTAAAAGGCTGTCCGAACCGGGCAATCGTCTATGAAGAAAGGGGTGAGTAGAATGGCTCAATATGTTGTGATTGGAAATGGTGTTGCTGCTGTGGGCTGCATTGAAGGTATCCGAAAAGAGGATGCAGCGGGCAAGATCATCGTAATTTCAGAAGAACCGCATCCTGTATACTGCCGCCCACTAATCTCCTATTATTTGGAAGGCAAAACGAATCTGGAGAAAATGGCATATCGTGATAAGAATTTTTATGAAAGAATGGGATGTGAAGTTCTCTATGGAAAGAAAGCTGCGCAAATTGATCCTTCCACAAAACAGATAGCCCTAAACGATGATACCGTGATTCCTTATGATAAACTCTGCATTGCCACTGGTTCCTCTCCTTTTGTACCTCCTTTTACGGGTCTGGAATCAGTGGAACAGAAGCATTCCTTTATGACGATAGATGATATGCTGGAACTGGAAGCTTCCATCAATGAAAATTCGGATGTGTTGATCGTAGGTGCCGGTCTCATCGGTTTAAAATGTGCCGAAGGTTTAAAAGACCGTGTTTCCAGTATTACGATATGCGACCTTGCAGACCGTGTGCTTTCCAGTATCCTTGATGCTGACTGCGCAGCTATGATGCAAAAACATCTGGAACAAAATGGAATCAACTTTATGTTAAATGACAGTGCAATATCTTTCGATAAAAATACTGCTTTTATGAAAAGCGGAAAAACCGTTCGTTTCGATGTTTTAGTCCTTGCTGTCGGTGTTCGTGCAAACACTTCTTTGATAAAAGGAATTGGTGGTGAAGTGAACCGTGGCATTTTAATCAGCAACAAAATGGAAACTTCCATTCCTGATATTTATGCCGCTGGCGACTGTACGGAAGGCGAAGACATTTCGTTCCACGATAAACGTGTCCTTGCCATTTTGCCAAATGCTTATATGCAAGGAAATTGTGCTGGCATCAATATGGCAGGCGGTTCTTCTGTTTTCGATAAAGGAATCCCTATGAACTCCATCGGTTTCTTTGGATTACATGCCATGACCGCCGGAAGCTACTATACCGCTGAGCAGGGCGGCGAACTGTATGAGGAAAAGTCAGAAGGAACTTTAAAACGTCTGTTTACCAGAGGTGACTATTTAACCGGATTTATCCTTATCGGGGCAACTGAACGGGCTGGAATTTATACTTCTTTAATCAGAGAACGTATTCCTTTAAGTTCCATTGATTTTGAAATGTTGAAAAAAACTGCTACTTCTACAGCATTTTCCGTAGAAAAGCGTAAACAATTTTTTGGAGGTGTGGTATAATATGAAAATCATTGATGCTGCAAATTTAGATTACAGAGCTGTAAATGAAGCATTGCGTGGGACAGACAGCGACTGTACGATTGAAGGCTGTTGCGGTCAGAGATTCATTGCTGCCGGTATGTCTGATCGGAATCTTACAATCAATGGAATTCCGGGAAATGCACTGGGCGCATATTTAAACAATGCCAATATTACCGTAAATGCCAATGCTCAGGATGCAGTAGGCGACACCATGAATGAAGGGAAGATCCTGATCCATGGCAATATTGGTGATGCCGCCGGATATGCCATGCGTGGCGGCAAAATCTATGTACAAGGCAATGCAGGATACCGTGCCGGAATTCATATGAAAGCATACAAGGAAAAGATTCCAGTCATGATCATCGGTGGGTGTGCCGGAAGCTTCCTTGGGGAATATCAGGCTGGCGGCGTAATTATCGTCCTTGGACTTCACACAGATGACAAACGTATCGTAGGCAATTTCCCATGTACCGGAATGCACGGCGGTAAAATGTTCTTGCGCGGCAACTGTGAGGATATCCGCTTTCCGGAACAGGTAACTGCAAGATGTGCAGCCCCAGAGGATTTAGAGGAAATCCAGGAATATCTGTCCGAATACTGTGCAGACTTCGGATATTCTGTGGACGAACTTTTATCCGCTCCTTTTACAGTCATCACACCAGACAGTAAAAACCCATATAAACAAATGTATGTAGCAAATTAAAAGAAAGTAGGTAGGCTTATGAAGTATTCAAAAGAAGAGGTAATGCAATATGTGCGGGAAGAAGATGTAAAATTCATCCGCCTCGCCTTTTGTGATGTATTTGGCAAACAGAAAAACATATCCATCATGCCAGAGGAACTTCCTCGCGCTTTTGAATGTGGAATTGCCATTGATGCATCTGCCATCGCAGGCTTTGGCGATGAAAACCATTCCGATCTGTTTCTCCATCCGGATGCAGACACACTTATGCCCCTGCCATGGAGACCAGAGCATGGCCGTGTGGTACGAATGTTCTGTTACATTACCCACCCAGACGGAAAAACATTTGAATGTGACACCCGTTCTATTTTAAAAAAAGCAATTCAGGATTCCCAAAATGCAGGATTCCAGTTCTTCTTTGGTGCTGAACAGGAATTTTACCTGTTTACTCTGGATGATAATGGGAACCCGACCAAAGAGCCTTATGATAACGCAGGATATATGGATATTGCCCCGGAAGACAGAGGCGAAAATATCCGCCGAGAAGTATGTCTGACACTTGAACAGATGGGAATACAGCCTGAAAGTTCTCACCACGAAGAAGGTCCGGGACAAAACGAAATTGATTTTCGCTATTCCGATCCACTGACTGCTGCTGACAATGCCATGACCTTCCAGACTGTTGTGAAAACAATCGCCAGACGTAATGGGCTTTTTGCTGATTTCAGCCCGAAGCCGCTGGAAGATAAACCGGGAAACGGATTCCATATCAATATATCTGTAAAATCCTCTGATAATACAGACTATATGAATTATATGATTGCTGCTATTCTGGATAAGGTTGCAGATATGACCGTATTTTTAAACCCGACAGAAAATTCTTATCAGCGTTTTGGCAGCAATAAAGCTCCAAGATATATCTCCTGGTCCAGCGAGAACCGTTCCCAGCTTGTCAGGGTTCCTGCTGCTGTAGGCAAATACCAACGTGCGGAGCTTCGCTCTCCAGATCCATCCGCAAATACTTATCTTGCATTTGCCCTGCTGATTTATGCAATTATGGATGGCATTCAGAATAAACTGGAACTACCAGGTCCCGCTGATATGAACCTGTATAAAGCAGATGCAGATACGCTGGCAAAATTTGAGCAGCTGCCCGGCGATTTTAAATCCGCATGTGCTGCAGCCGTAAACAGTAATTTTATAAAAGAACATATACCAGATGCTATCTTAGATATTTATTGCAATAAATAATTCAAACCAACGAAAAAAGGAGGAGGTGTAAAATGAGTTTAAGAGAACGTTTTTACAGCATACTCATCGTGTCTGCAACAGATAGTTTCACCTCTGCCTTTGCTGACCTGCTCCCCGAAACAAGATACTACCCTATCCATAATGTTACAAGTGTCAGTGCTGCCAAACGGGCACTTGCCGAAAAAACATTTGATTTTGTTATCATCAACGCCCCTTTGCCTGATGATGTGGGTACTCGTTTTGCAATTGACACCTGTACTACCAAACCGTCCGCTGTGTTGCTTTTGGTAAAAAGTGATGTTCATGCCGGTATCCACGATAAGGTTGCTGAGTACGGCGTCTTCACTTTGCCAAAGCCAACCTCAAAACCAACTATGCTGCATGCCCTTAACTGGATGGAAAGCGCCAGAGAACGACTGAGACAATTTGAAAGGAAGTCTCTGTCCATCGAAGAAAAAATGGCTGAAATCCGTCTGGTCAACAAGGCAAAATGGATTTTGATCAGTGAACTCTCCATGAGCGAACCTGATGCTCACCGTTACATAGAAAAACAGGCAATGGATCGCTGTATTGCAAAGCGAACCATTGCCGAAGAAATCATCAAAACTTATACTTAATCCCCTTTTAACCTTGCAATGGTAAAACTTCTCCCTTTCTATCTCCATTGCGTTCCACTTGAAGGATACACTCCGTACATAATGGTGTGCATCCTTTTTCATTTATCGACTCTTACCAATTTGTTTCTCTTATTTTATGCTTCTGATGCCTGTACTTCTTTCGGTAAGACATCATCACGAAAACCCTTAAATACTGGCTGTCTTAGCGAATTAATGAGATTGGGCATATATTCCACAACACATACATGGTTCGTCTTCACCCAGATTACATCATGTTCCCCAATAGGCATCAAAAGGAATGGATTCTTGCCAGTCACTTCCAAAGTATCTATTGCTTCTTTTGTCACGCCAGATGTTACATACCCTCTGAAAATCAGTGTATTACCTTTGTATTTTGCCAGAACAAGGCTATACATATGTCCGCCTTTTTTGATATATCCCGCTACTACAAAGTCCTCGTCTGCCATCCGTTTGAATTTGATCCAGTCCTTCGTTCGTTTCCCCATCAGATAAAAGCTGTCTTTTCTTTTTGCAACAACGCCTTCCAGTTTGCTCGCCTCTGCCGCCATATAAAGCGCAGTCCCCGAACCTTCCACATATCTGGACACCGCTATTCTCGAATCCTCATTCACAAGCCGGGATAATTGTTCTTTTCTGTCCATCAGGGGTGTCCATATCAGTTCTTTTCCTTCTATATAAATGCAGTCAAAGGCAACGAAGGATGCCGGATAGCGCAATGCTTCCATCTCTATCTTGAATTTGTCTGTGAGCAGCGTCCTCTTTTGCAGGCGATAAAAATCTGGAACGCCATTTGTCAAAACAACGATTTCGCCATCTAATATGCATCGTCCTCCTACATTTTTACTGATTTCTTTCAGTTCTGGGAACCGTGGGAGCATTCGTATATTGCGTTTATTACGAAGATCCACCATACCGTAATCTATATAAGCCAGACATCGGAACCCATCCAGCTTCAATTCATATAGCCAGCTGGGATTATCGAAAGCATCCATTTGCTGTGCTATCAGCATTGGCGAAGCCTCTCTTTTATCAAACAGATCCATCATGCCGTTCCCGTTAATTTCTTTTTGCTCTCTTCGTCTTTTTTATTGGATAGTTCCAGACTCTTCTGTAATGCTTCCATCAAATCAATGACGTTTGCTGTAGTACCGGTATCAACTGCCACGATTTCCTGTCCCTGTATCTTCTTCATAATAGCTTCCCTCAGTCTTGCCTGGTATTCATCCTGATATTCCTCCGCCACAAATGGTTTTGTCATATTTTCAATCAGCATTTTCGCCATATTCAGCTCATTCTCATCCAGCTTCATCCTTGGAACGCTCTTAGGAATGGCAGCAATCTCATCATAATAAAACAAGGTTTTTACAATAATCCCTTCCTTTGTAGGGTACAGCACAAGAAGTTTTTCATTTGTTCCCATCACTGTTTTTGCGATTGCTACCTTTTTGTGCTAAAAGTGCCTGCCTTAACAATTCATACGCTTTCTCCGCCCCTGTATCCGGAACTGCATAGTAATCCTTTTCATAATAAATCATATTGACTTCTGCCATCTTTGCAAACTGCAGAATATGGATTGTTTTATCTTTCTTTGTCTTGATCCGTTCTAATTCATCATCTGTCATTACCACATATTTATCTTTTTCATACTCATATCCCTTAATAATATCTGAACTGCTTACCTCTTTTCCGCAGTGGCTGCAATACTTTTTGTATTTAATCCTCGCCTTACTCTCTTTCTCCAATTGATTAAAATGGATATCATTGTCAACCGTAGCTTTATACATACCGATAGGGATCAATACCAAACCCATGGAGATACTTCCTTTATGTGCAACTGCCATACATTCACCTCAATTTCTTTTGATTTTAGTATCTGCCCACTTATCTTAATTATGCATTTGTAGATATCTGTCTGAACAATATTGAAATTGAATTGCTTAGAAGGAAAGAATGAAAATATATACATTGAAATAGTCCCCTTGAATTAAACTATGTTCATTTCAAGAGGACTATCCCTTATCGGCTTTTATCACTTATAACAGCTATATCTTTATTCTCAATAACCTCTGTCATTCTTGCAGATATTTCCTGCTCCCGTGCTTCAAAAACTTCTGCCCCATACTGAAATTCCTGCTCTGCCACCATTCCAAGTACGGTAGGCTCTGCCATATCAACCTCCTGCACAAGCTCCGGTTGCTTTGCAAGGCTCTTTACCTTATCAATAGCAGCATCCAAATATCGCTCCATGCTTTCATACAATTTTTTCTGCATGGCAAAAGGCTTCTTTGCAAGCTCTGTCTTTGAAAAATGCTTCTCTTTTACTGAATAATCCACAGTCTCCTTGTCTGCAAAAGTACGGAAAGTATTAGCAATCTTCTGACCTGCCTCCCTCATGCCACTACCAAAAGCATCAAGTTTTATCATTGTCTGCTCTGTTTCTCCGATACTCTTACGGATATTGTCACGGACAGACTCCAGCTTATCCTTAACACCTAAGAACTCCGACACCTTATGAAGTGCCGCTTTTCCTTTGGCTTTTGTCTCTGCCACAACCTCCGAAGCCTTTGCTTTTACCTCTATTTTGATTTCAAACAACTGCTTCTTCATCTTCTGGCATTGCTGTTCTAAGGAATCCACAGCCTTACAGACAGTAGCCTTCAAGGTTTTATTTGCCTTCTCCTGCTCCATCTTTTCAAGCTGTTTACGGACACTCACAAGTTCCTCCGTTACCTGTTCAAGCCTTTTTCCCATACCGTCAATCAATGCTGTCATTTCAAATACATTATTGGCAGCTTCCTTCTGCTGGTTTTGGTTAAGAAGTACTATCAGCTCCTGAATGATCTGGTCTTTCGACAATTCCATGTTCTTTGCCTTCCTTATCCGTCAGCTTCACCACCTCGCCCGTCTGAATGGTCTTTAGGTTCGTAAAAAATGTACCGTGTCTGCTGCCATTATGACCTGCAAGGACACAGTTGCCTTTTTCTCCGATTCCTGCTGTATCCGTGATGTGACCGATACCACAGGATAGCTCATGGCTCTCCGTTCCCTCCAATACTGCATACTTTATATCCAAAGCCTCAATCTCAATCAATCCGATTACTTCTTCTTTGGCAAGTGTGGCAGCATCTTCTTCACTAACGGTGGTTTCGGTTTCCTCCTGCCCACAAGTTTCTTTTTCTTCTTCATGCTCTGTTACCGTCTCCTGTTCTATCATGTGTTCAAAACGCTCTACCATTTCGTCACTTTTCTGATTGCCCGTGTATCTGTAATAAAGCGGGACTGACATTACTGCCAGCCCCACAACAATCAATATTCCTGCAATCACTATTCGTTTCATCTTCCCTCTTTTCCGAGTGGTCTGGTATGATAAGGACTATCCTCAGCTGTAGTGGTCAAGCTTTTTTGTAACATTTGTGGCTTAAAATTTATTGGATTGTTGCTTGGATGCTAGCGGAACTGTCAGCTTTTATCAATAGTGCTTTGCAACGCTGCGCGGCTATGCCATTGACAAAACTTCCCACCTCCGATTTTGGGTGGTCAAGCAATTCAATCAGAAATCCTGCTCCCGCCGCTCTTTATGCTGCAAGTACCTCTTTTCTTTCTGGATTGATTATATCTTATTAGCCACTCCTGTTACTACTTTACTTTATCACAACAAGCCACCCTGTTTTGTTCTTCTTTTTCCTGTCTGGCCAGGTCCACATCCTCTGCCCTGCCATTTTCAAGGTCAAGCTGGACATTCAGTTCATTCAGCCTTGCAATCTTCTCGGAAAGTTCCGCTTCCTGTGCAAAAGGCTTCTCATATTCTAACTTTGACTGCTCCAAGTCTCGCTCATATTGCTCGATTTTCTTAGTCAGAAAATCAAGCTCCTCAGCCATACCGCCAAGCAGATTTTCAAGCTTCACCATATTACCTACAGGACTTGAGGAAAGCTCTGCCTTATGGTCTGTCTTACCACGAAGCACCAGATAATTAACACCGATGAAGTTCTTTTCTACTAAAAGCTCAAAGCCTTTGAACTCTCCAAGATGTGTCGTCTCGCCATTCTTACATTTGCTGACTGCTTCCAGCATAGATGTACCGCCATCCACTCGCTCCTTAAACTTCACACCCTTGATTGTAATGGCAAATTCCGGCTCCGCTATGAGTCCCTTGCCACAAGGATATTGGCGGACGGATACAGACGCATAAATTCTCCTGCGGTCTGCCCGATAAGGGACTTTGGTACAACAATCACATTTTTATTGGCTAGTCCTAAACGCTTCTGTTCCATGCAGGCTGCCATCATGGTATAGGTCTTTCCTGCACCTACCACATGGGCAAGCAAGGTATTTCCTCCAAGAAGGATACGTGCAACCGCATTTTTCTGGTGGTCACGGAGCTTAATCTCAGGGTTCATGCCGGGGAACTGTAAAAAGGAACCGTCATAACTTCTAAGTCGGATACAGTTGAAAGTATTGTTATAATAGTCCACATACTTCTGTCTGCGTTCCTGATCCTTAAATATCCAAGCCTTAAACGCTTCCTTCATCTGGTTCTGCTTTTCCCTTGCAAGCATGATTTCCTTTTTATTCACTTCATAATGGAATTTCCCGTCCCCATCCTCAATTCGGTCACGGATTGTCACAGTACGAAGGTTTAAGGTTTCCTCCATAATGGAGTAAGCATCAATCCTGCTTGTACCATAAGTTTTTGTTGCCGCAATGAACCTTTTATCAAGATTTTTATTCTCAATATACCAGTTCTGCCCATAGGAATTGTACTTAATCTGAATACCGGAACTGTAATAAGAACTTCTGACTGCCTTTGCACGGTTTGGAGTTCCAAGAAGCTCATAAATAAACTTCTCATAGTCCTCCGGCTCAATCCAAGTCGTTCCGATTCTTACCTCAATCTCCGATGCGTCCAAATCCTTCGGCTGTACCTGCTCTAATGCCTGCACATTAACTGCAAACTTCTCCCCGTTTTCCTCTGCGTAAGCTTTGGCAATACGGAGCTTATCACGAACATTACCGGATAAATATTCATCTGCTGTTTTCCAGCCTGCATTTAGGTTATTCTCGTTATATTCCGTAGGATCAAGATAAATCAATCCCGAAAGTTCCTCAAGCAATACTGCCCTTTTTACCTCAGCTTCTGCCTGTTCAGAAAGTGTACTGCCCTCCGGCAGTTGTGCCATTGCCTTAGAAATGTCAGGCTCATAGATACTTAGCATAAACGGAATGTTTACTGCACCAAATTCACTTACCGACACATTTAATGCTTCCGTTGCAGTTTCCACACGGTCTACCTGATTCTTTGCACGGATTGTCTGCTTATAGAACATATCCGCCTTTTTTACATTTCCGTCCTCATCCACAACCTCTAAAGAACATAAAAGAGGATAATCCGCATCGTCCTGAAATGCCTGCTTACTTCCCCTGCCGGTAATCGGACCGAACTTTCTTACATAGGCATCATACTTCTCGTTTAAGAGCTTCTGCTGGAACCTCAGTTCCTCATCACTGCAACCTTCTGTCTGAATAAAAATAAGCTGCCTTGTCCGTAAACTGCCCCGCCCGGATAAGATACTCCATAACGCTGTAAATCTGCTCAAAAGTGACAGATGCCCGCTTACGCTCTCCTTTACGGTTCTTATAATCTACCATAAAAGTATCCGAGTTACCGATATACTCAATCAGACCATAAGCATTGTTGTGGTAAGCACTATGGGTATCTCCGTTTCCGTAGTGATTGGTAATACGGTTTAAAAAATGAAGCTTATCTGTGTTTGGTAATTCACTTTTCGCTACCATCTGTAAAAATGGCTGAAACGGTCTGATAACGGAACATCCCTGCATATAAAGCTCCAATGCCTCACGCAAGTCCTCCTCCATTGTCTCCACCTGCTCTAAAGCAGTTGGAAAGGTTGCTGTGGAAACGGGTTTAATCACATTCCCTTTCTGGTCAACAATTTCTCCCTCCACTTTTTCTATGATTTCCGTCTGCTCTGTCTGTGCTTCCTCCGCTTCGGTCTGCTCTGCATCCTCAAGCTCTATCGCCGTAAAGCCCGGTTCCATACGCATACGCTCTTTGTATTCATGGTAAATCTCCATAAATGCCGGACTTGCCTGAAAGGACTGCGGACTGATTCTGAACTGTTCAAAAATCTCCTCTGACAGATAATCATTCTCCTCAATCATGTGGAGGATTAAAGCAGCACAATATTTGTAATCGACTTTTTTCTCTCCCCTTGTTCCATCCGACTTTTTATAGGATACCGTTACACCTTCCATATCCCTTGTGATAAAACTATCACCATATGGACCATCCACCTTGTCCGTCATCACAATAGCTTCCCCTTCTGTGGAAACATAAGTCAGAGGATGGTTTGCAAACATCATACGGATCTTTCTTCCCATAACTTCATAAAACCCCATACCGTTATAAGAATAAAACCCGCCAAGTGCAATCGGTACCACCACCGGAACTGCCACATACACACTCGGTGTTAATCCGATATAACGGTACAAAAGAAGGACAACCTTATGGTTATAGGACCACTCACATATCTCAAAGGGGATCAGAGGCAGAGCCCTCAGCATTGGCTTTTCTTCG
>NZ_CALPDG010000025.1 GCF_943193195.1 Mediterraneibacter agrestimuris
GGATGCATCAAGCCACCACGAAGTGGTTTTGCATGGCTTGATGCCTGTAACAGGAAGCCGAAGGCTGAACTGTTACATTTGTGCAATCTGCTAGCAAAAAAAATGCTGACGGGATATCAGGTATCAATATTATACAAAGGAATGGGGAAGATATATAATTTAAGGCATACAAAGAGCGCTCGTGTAAATCCAGAAAGGTGTGAAAGGAAAACATTTCATGAAGAGTAAAAGTATAAGCTATTATGTAAAATCACTGATTGGTCTGGTAATTATGTTCGGGTTTCGGTATCTGCCGCCAATCGGACCTCTGACGCCCCTTGGAATGCAGGTGACCGGAATTTTTATAGGATTGATTTATCTATGCTGTGTGGTTGATATTATCTGGCCCAGTATGGTTGGTCTGATTGCATTGGGAATGTCGGATTATTGTACTGTAACAGAAGCAATCGCGGCGGGATTTGGAAGTGAGTTAGTCTGGATGATGCTGATTATACTGATACTTGCAGAAGGAATCAGTCAGAGCGGACTAGGTGAGATTCTGGCACGGTGGTTTATAACGAGAAAGGTATTGCGGAATCGCCCGATGTTATTCACTTTCGTATATATGGTGGTATTCGGAGTATGCTCCCTGCTGATTTCCTCCAATGCTTCAGTCATTCTTGCATGGGCTATCTTTTATAACATTGCTGACATGGCAGGTTATAAGAAGGGAGAACGCTATAGCACCATGATGATCATAGGATGTTTCCTGTCTTGTATTATTTATGAAGGATTATTTGCATTCCAGAGCTGGTGGCTGGTGCTTGCACAGACTTTTGAAGATATGACTGGATATGGCATCAATTATGTGACATATTTTATTCTTGGATTTATTATTGAGAGTCTCGTGAATCTTCTGTGGCTTCTGGCAATGAAATTTGTATTCAAATGCGATTTTGATAAATTGAATGGAATCGATGTTGAAAAGCTGGAAGGTGAAGGCGATCTGAGATTAAATTTCCGGCACAAAATGTTATTCTTGTGTTTTGGACTGATCGTGGCATATGTACTTGTGACAATCGTACTTCCACCGGAGTGGCCGTTAGTTGCGTTGCTGAATAGAATCACGCAGGCAGGATGGTTTGCGCTTGTACTTGTACTGGCAATGGTTGTAAGACATGAGGATAAACCAGTGCTGGACTTTACAAAAGCTGCTTCAACTGGATTGAGCTGGAGCATTTTGATGATGTGTGCGGCAATCATTCCGGCTGCCCGTGCTCTTACATCGGAAGGCACAGGGGTAACAGAGCTGTTGAGTAATATTTTGTCGCCGCTGTTTTCGGGAATGCACCCCGTTGTATTTCTTGCTGCAATTTTAATTTTACAAATGTTCTTGACTAATGTGGGAAGTAACATGGCAACAGGAATTGTACTGATGACAGTTATCATTCCTTTTGTGGGAAATTATTATTTCTCGCCTTCCCTGGTTGGAATGATTATTATCTTTGTTGCAACAATGGGATTTATTCTTCCGGGTTCATCAGGAATGGCTCCGTATTTGTACAGCAACAAGTGGATAGAAGTAAAGGAGATTTATAAATACGGTCTGGTCTACTGCCTGCTGTTCTTCCTCAGTGCGTTTCCTGTGTATCTGATTGCCAGCTTTATTGTTTAAGAGAAGAAAAGAAGTTGCGGATTTCCTGCATAAGCAAGGTTTCCTGAATACTCAGTCTGGAAGTGACGTCACACATCATAAAGATTGTCAGCGTATTATCAAATCCGGTAACGTCGAGCATTTTCAGTTTTCCGTTTCGTATCAGAGGGTCCTGTTCTAAAGTAAGGGTGGGGGTGATGATTACCTTGTCGGGGCTGTCGGCAAGAATTTGTTTGGTTACTTCCAGATTGTTGAGCACTGTAAAAGTACTAAAACTGTGAAGAATATGTCCGATGGGTTTATCCTGCGGACTGGGGTAGTTATGGGTCAGAAGAAGATGCATATTCATGATTTCGCTGATATCCACGGCATTTTTTGCGGCAAGTTCTGACTGTGAAGAGACAAGAACACAAAAGTGATCGTTGCAAAGAGGTTCTGCATATACCTTACCATTCTGCAGAGCAGCAGCGCTGAGATTGCTGGAAGATTCTGCGGCGATAATGATGCTGGCAAGGTGGGAGGCAATACAGTTCTGTAAATCTTCATAGCCCACTTCATAGACATGGAGATGTGTCTGACTGTGTTGTTTGGACCAGATGCCGGTGAGATAGCGGGAAAGTGCATTTGTAGCGGCAGGAAAGACACCAAGGTTGATTATCCGGCGCTGCTGTCCTTCATCAGAACTGAGGAAATGAAGTTCATCATTTTTGGTGAGGATATCTTTCATGATCAGGATTGCCTGCTCACCTTCGACAGTCAGAGAAACCCCTTTGTTGGTACGGTAAAATAGCTTGATATTAAGTTCTGCTTCAATGGAATTAATGATTGCGCTAAGTCCGGTCTGACTGATATACAGCTTTTTGGCAGCAGTGGAAATAGATTTATGTTTTGCAACTTCAACCAGATAATTTAAATGTTCTATACGCATAGCAGTACCTCATAATTAGTTGGGTTATTAAAAAGTAAAATAATAAGTAATGAAAAGGAGAAGAAAAATGAAACAATATACAAAAATTATAGCAGACTATTTATCAAACCTCAAGTATGAAGATATTCCGGCGGAAGTCATTGAACGAGCAAAACTGGTGACTTTACATACTGTCGGGGCGGCTATATCTGCGGTTAAGACGGAAGCGGGAAAAAATATCATTGACGTTGCCAAAACACTTGGAGAAGGCGGCAAGGAAGCGACTATTATCGGGGATGGAAGCAAGGTAAGCGTTGGAAATGCAGTTCTGGCAAGCGGAACACTGGCAGACCTTCTTGACTGGGAGGACTGCAGTTGGACAGGACATCCGTCGGCGGGTGCAGTTCCGACAGGTCTGGCAGTGGCAGAGGCTTATCATAAAAGCGGTAAAGATTATTTGACAGCATTGGTTGGAGGATACGATGTATATCAGAGAATCGCAATGGCGGTGCAGCCGTCTCCACAGCGTTTTGAAGAGGGATGGGGACTTCACTGCTGGCAGATTTTTGCTCCGGCTTCTGTAACAGGCAAGCTGTTAGGCATCAAGGGTGATAAAATGAACCAGCTTCTTGGCGCCGCAGGGCATATGACACCAGTTGCGATCAATCTGATCCATTCCAGTTTCAGTGATTTTTATCACTATACACATGGTCTGACTGCACAATCCGCAGTAGAGTGTGCAATGATTACTGAAAAGGGTATTTCTACTCTGATGGGAGTGTTGGAAGAAGATACAGGCTACTATTTCGGAGTATCTGATCAATGCGATTGGGACTGGTATGATAAGGATCTTGGCAAGAGATACATGATCATGGAACTTATGCTTAAGAACTGGCCGGTAAATATGTGGATTCAGACACCGATGGATATGATTCATTCCATTATGACAAAGAACAATATTGATGTAGATAAGATTCAGCTGATTGAGGTATCTCCGTATATTCCAGAACGAAGTGAGGACAGCCCGGCAGATGGATATGACTCATTGGTTGCGGCACAGTTCAGTATTCCATTTTGCATGGCAATGTACTTAAAGGGACCGGAAGTAGGAACAGAATGGCTGGATGAGAAATATTTAAGAGATCCAGAAATTCTGAAAATGGCTGCAAAGGTAAAAGGTGTGGGTGAGACATCCCTTATCAGCCATAACTTTGATATATTCCAGCAGGGTTCCTATCCGTCTTATACCATGAAGGTGACAATGGAAGATGGAACTGTATATGATGAGGCTGTTCAATTCCCGAAAGGACATCCGCAGAATCCATACACAAGAGAAGAATGCATTGATTGTTTTAAACTTGCAACAAAGGGATTAATGAGCGAAGAAAAACAGGACGCTCTGTGTGATTTCATTTTGAATAAACTGGAAGATGTAAAGGATATGACAGAAATAAGCAAATATATCACATTATAATTCAGAGGTGGGAACTATGGTTAAGAATATTACAGTAATTGGCGGCGGCTCTACAGGGCATGCCGCTGCCGCACATCTGACAGGCAAAGGTTTTTCTGTTACATTGTGCGATAATGAAAATTTTAAAGAAGAACTGGATGCAGTGAAGGAGGAAGGCGGAGTAATGTTACGGGGCCGCGCAGGAAGAGGAATTTTTCCTGTTGCTTGTGTGACACATGATTTTAAGGAAGCGGTAGAGAGCGCTGAATTATTATTCATTTGTGTACCGGCAGCCAGACATCAGGAAATTGCAGAACGAATTGCGCCTTATATGAGAGAAGAGCAGAGTGTTCTGATCCTGCCGGGGAATCTTGCTTCCTTTATTTTCAGAGATGTATTTCAGAAAAATCATGTACCAGAAAGTGTGATCATAGCGGAAATGGAAGGGAATTTGTGTCCGTGCAGACTGACAGCGCCGGCAGAAGTGACAATAGGACTTCCTATCCGCGCAAAGAAAATTGCTGCACTTCCGGGAAGTAAAACAACAGAATTCATGGAGAGAAATAAAGGTGTTCTGGATTTTGTTGCAAATAAACATGTATTAGAGGGTGCACTTTTGTCTGATAACTATGTGCTGCACATTGGAACCACACTTCTTGCATCCAGCACGGTAGATTCTATGGGTGAGGACTTTATTTTGTTTCAGCATGGTTTGACAGATTATGCAGTACATTGTACTGAAGCGATCAGACAGGAGAGAATTCGTTTGTTGACAGCATTTGGTCTGGAAGAGAGGGATTCTGCAACAGAGTTTTTTGAAGAACTTAGAGATTGGAAAAATCATCCGGAATATTCCGTATTCAGAACATTGAAGGGACCGGACAGTCTTCAGCACCGTTATATAGAGGAGGATGCAGTGGCATGTGCTTCTATGGCACTGTCCTGCGCAGAGCGTTTGGGAATTGAGATGCCGGTATTAAGATCTGTAATTACACTGGCGTCAGCAGTAAATAAAAGAGATTATTATGCAGAAGGACGTACTTTAAAGAACTCTGGATTTGCATCAGAACTTTCTATGGAAGAGATTGTTTCTAAGATTAGTTAGGAGGGATTGGAATGTTATATAATTGGAGAGCAATGATCGGTGTGATCGCGCCGACAACAGGTGTGGCAATAGAGACGGATTTTCACAGATTTGTACCGGAAGGAGTGGCTGTAGTAACAAACAGAATCCCATTTTCCGGCAATCCCACACCAGAGGAACTAATGGATATGGTAGATTGTCTGGAAGATTCGGCACGTATTTTTGCTGATAATCTTCCGTTTGATGTTATCACTTTCGGATGTACTTCGGGAAGTCTTGTCGGCGGAACAGGATTTGACCAGAAATGTATTGAAAGAATTGAGCAGACATGCGGTTATCCGGGATTGACAACAAGTACTTCTCTTTTAGATGCATTCCGGGCTCTGGGGGTATCCAGTACTGCTGTTGTGACACCATATCCAGATGAAACAAATGTGCTGGAGAAAAAGTTTCTGGAGGATAATGGAATTCATGTAACGGTAATTCGGGGAATGACTTCAGAACGCTGCACACTGGATGAATTAAGTGACAGACCTTATGATATTTATCAGCATGTAAAAACATTGGATTTGACAGGAGCGGAGAGTATTTTTATTAGTTGCACGGGAATGAATGCACTGGATATTATTTCTACGATCGAAACAGATTTCGGACTTCCGGTACTTACAAGCAATCAGGTAACGTTGTGGGGCGCCTTGAGAAAAGCAAGAGTAGGAGATAAGATTCCGTATCTTGGCAAATTGTTTACAATTTAGTGTTGGAGGATAGATATGCCAGATATAAATAAGTTGACAAAGGCAAAAATCCCGTGTGAGGGAAATGGGATAGAGATAAAACGAACATTATGTGATATCTGCTGCCCGGGAATGCATTGTGGAGTTGACGCATATGTAAAGGACGGCAAGATTATTAAACTGGAAGGTACGAAGGAACATCCGAGAAGTCATGGTCTGCTCTGTACAAAAGGAGCAGCCGGCCGCCAGTATGTATACAGAGAAGACAGAATTAAAACCCCGCTTCGCCGTGTCGGTGAGCGGGGGGAAGGAAAGTTTGAACCGATTACATGGGATGAAGCATACCGGATCGTAGCCGATGAGCTTTTGAAGGTAAAGAAAGAGTACGGAGCAGACAGTGTGGCTTTTTTCTCAGGATATACAAAATGGTATCGTCAGTATCTGCACAGGTTTGCATATTCTTTTGGAAGCATCAATTACGGAACCGAATGCAGCACTTGCTTTAAAGCCAGTGAGATGGCATGGGAAGCAACAGTTGGGTTGAATTCGGATCCGGATATGGAAAATTCAAATGTAATTCTGGGGTTTGCATTGAATGGATTTCATTCAAGGTATCTTGTAGCGCCCAGATTACTTCGTCTAAAAGAGCAGGGGAAGAAATTTATTATTATAGACCCAAGGAAAACTCCGGCAACACAAAAACTTGCGGATATTCACCTGCAGATCAAGCCGGGAACAGACGGAGCTCTTGCACTGGGGATGGCGAATCTTATCATAGAGAATGACTGGCATGACAAAGAATATATTGAGAAGTATACATATGGGTTTGAAGAATATGCAGAATATGTCAGGCAATTTACATTAGAGCGTACTGCGGAAATCACGGGCTTAAGAAAAGAGGATATCTATGAAGCAGCCAAAATGTATGCGACAAACGGACCGGCGTCTATTACAGAGACTTCCTGTTCTCTGACACACCATATTAATGGTTTTCAGAATTATCGTGCAATGATCTGTCTGAATGGTCTGACTGGAAACTTTGACAGACCCGGCGGTCAGATTCCAGAAAAGTCAACGTTCTATGACATGCCGGCAGGATACAATATGTATGAGCATGAGTACTATCTGGACGTTCAGCCGGATAGAAAGTCAAAAGCAATCGGATGTACCAAGTATCCATTGTGGAGCAAGTTTATGGATGAATTCCAGGCAATGGATATGTCACGCCAGATTCTGGAGGGAACTCCATATCCAATTAAAGCTTTATATGGTGCAGGTATGAATGCAAAGATGTTCCCGGATACGCAGAAAATGTATGAAGCATTGAAGAGTTTGGATTTCTTCGTAGATGTAGATTTGTTTATGACGGACACTGCCAAATATGCGAATATCGTACTTCCGGCATGTACCTCCTACGAACGAGGGGAATTCAAAGCATATATTGGCGGGTATGCAACATTTACAAAGCCGGTCATTGAACCTCTCTATGAGTCTAAGAGTGATGTACAGATTCTGAAAGAGCTGGCTGATGTGATGGATCTGGATGATAAGCTGCTGCGAGAAGGCTACGAAGCTGAAATTAATTATATGATTCGTGACTTAAGCATTACGATAGAAGATATGAAGGCAAGCGATCTGCCGATTAAAGTGCCGGAGGCAAGAGATGTCGTGCCAGGAGAGTTCACAAAGAACGGAATGAATACTGCAAGCGGAAAATTTGAATTTTATTCTAATTATATTGCAGAGTTTAAAGACCGTGGTTTAAATCCGATTCCGACCTATTGTCCGACGCTGGATGATGAGGGCATGGATGAACGGGAATATCCCTATATTTTAGTCACTGGATCTCGTATACCTAATGCCATTCATTCCAGACTGCATAATGTGCCATGGACGAGAAGCTTAAGACCGGAGCCAATGGTTGACATTAATATAGAGGACGCAAAGGAACTAGGGGTTGAAAAGGGAGACTGGGTGGAAATTGCAACGATTACAGGTGAGATTCGGGTGAAGGTAAATCCATCTGTAAAAATCAGAAAAGGTGATGTGCAGATGTACCATGGTTACGGAGAAGCAAATGCAAACGATTTGATTGGAAGTACGCACACAGATCCTTATAGTGGGTATCCAGGTTTCAAGTCCAGCAGGTGCAGACTGACACCGGTAAAGAAGCAGGGGGCGGAATATGAAATGTAAAACAGCAGTCGTGGGCTTTGGATGCGCTGGATATCATGCGGTAAAGGCGATGCGGGAACACGGTTATCAAGGTGAGATTGATGTATATACAGATACTGCATGGTCTCCGGGGAATCCGATGCTGACTACATATTATATACATGGAAAGATCAGCAAAGCGGGAACTTGTCCTTTTGGGACAATGGAAGAGATTCAAAAACAGTTTGATTTCCGGGTGATTTCTAAAGCGGTGGATAAGGTTCTTTCAGAAGAAAAAAGAGTTCGTTTGAAAGACGGTACACTTCAAAACTATGACCAGATTCTGATTTCCACAGGAGCCAGTGCATTTATACCGCCGATTCCGGGAACGCATGGGAAAAATGTCTTTTCTATGCGTACAATGGATGACGCGGAAATGGTGAAGCAGGTGTTGGAGACAGAAGAAATTAGGAGTGCGGTTGTCGTAGGAGCATCTATGGTAGGTATTAAACTGGTAGAACTTTTTCATGCCAGAGGGATTCACTGCACATTAGTTGATATGGCTCCTTACATTTTTCCGGTTGCAGCAGTACCACAGATTGCCTGTGAAATAGAAAGACGTTTGAAAAATATGGGAGTAGAACTGGCATTTTCTAAAGCGATGCAGGCAGTGGAAGATGAAAATGGCAAGAAAAAAGTGGTGTTTGCAGATGGACAGACGATCTCCTGCGATATGGTGATGATGTGTATCGGAACACGTGCAAATACACAGGTGGCGGACGAAAAGATTTATATAAACAAGGGGATTGTCGCAGACAATTTTATGAGGACCAATATGCCGGATATTTATTGTGCCGGAGACTGCAGTGAAGGAATGAATCTGCAAAGCGGGCATACACAGATTATCGGTATTTGGGACAACGCCGCACGTCAGGGGGCTGCAGCCGGCGCTAATATGGCGGGTGCGGAAACTGTTTATCACGGAAATATGCTTCACAATATTACACATTTTATGGGGATGGATTTTATCGGATACGGAGATGTAAGAAGCGAAGGCGAAGAGTTTGAATATGAAAATAAAGAAAAGGGACAGTACTTTGCTGTCCGTGTAAAAGATGGTGTTCCGGTGTGCATGAATTTTCTGGATTCTTACGGAGCAAGCGGCGTTCTCAAATCTTATATGCTTAAGAAAATGACTGGAAGCCGGGATAGTCTGAGTCCGGTTGCACGTGTGAGACTGAAAGCAGAGGGGATTCCGGAGAAATTGATTAATCTTTTGATGAAAGAAAAGGAGAACTGACAATGGGGAAAGTAATTGACCTTGATATTCAAAAATGCTCTGCCTGCGGAGCTTGTGCAGTAACATGCATGGATCAGAATGATCTGAATGTGTCAGAAGGTGTATCACCGTTTCGGCTGGTCTGTGATTTAGAAGATGAAGATGGCGGATATGAATATTATTCGGTTGCCTGTTTTCACTGTGATGACGCGCCATGCATCAAAGCATGTCCATGCAGCTGCCTGAGCAAAGACAAAGAAACAGGATTTACGGTATATGACAGTACAAATTGTATCGGCTGTCATAGCTGCGCAATGGCGTGCCCGTTCGGGGCGCCGTCCTATGGTACAGATGGTAAGATGATCAAATGCGATGGCTGCGTGGAAAGAGTGAAGCAGGGAATGGAACCGGCATGTGTGAGAAACTGTCCGACAGGAGCTTTAACTTTTATTGATGATCAAGAATTGAAAGAAAAGAAAATCAAAAATTCTCTGAAAAAAATGATGGGGAATATTTGAACAGAGATTACACAGAAACAGGGAGGAAGGCAGTATGGAAGAAACATTTCTCTATCTGGACAGAGAGACTGTAAAACAGTATTTAAAACCTGAAGATGTGATTGCAGTAATAAAAGAATTATGGACACATTGGAAGGACGGAAGCGTCAGAGAGGGAGAGCATAGTTTTCTTCCCATATCTGCAGATTCGGAAAATTCTTTTCTGCATATTCCGGCATGTCTGCCGGTAAAAGGGATTCTTGGATTTAAATGGATCGGAATATATCGGAATCCTGCACCGGGATTTCCTTTTAGCCATGGAAATATTGTAATTGTCAATGATATTGAGACAGGAAGCCTGAAAGCAATCGTCAGTGCAGATGATATTACGCCCATGCGGACGGCAGGAGGGCATGGGGTAGTAGCTGCCAGAGTTCTTGCAAAAAAACAAGTGCGTACATTGGCGGTTATCGGCAGTGGAACGCAGGCAGTGTGTGGAATTGAAGGATTTTTGACGGAATTTCCCGAGATTCAGAGAGTACAGATAAACTGCCGCAAGAAGAAGCGGTTTGAGGAAATTAAAAAACGTTTCGATGGCAGGGCGGAATTTGTTTATGTAGAGGCCGGACGAAAGATAGGGGAAGGCGCAGATATCATTTTAGCTGCTACCAACAGTCCGGATATTCTGCTCTGGTATGATGATGTAGAAAAAGGAACAACCATCATTGCAATTGATGGATTTGTGGATGTGGATCCTGCACTGGCGCATAAGGCTGACAAATGGTATGTTGGAAATAGAATTACTGATATCGCTGAGATTGTTGAGAGTCACGAGATGTCTCATAATGTAGAATTGGATTCTGCCGATATTAAAGGAGAGGTGGCAGAGGTCATGGCGGGCATGATTCCGGGAAGAGAATCAGATGATGAGATTATTATCTGTACTCATATGGGATCTGGGACGTATGACGTAGCCTGTGCATGGAGGGCATACCAAAAAGCATTGGAAAATGGATGCGGAGTGGAATTAAAATTATAGCAGACGAGGAGAGAATGCGATGCCTCATATTACAATTCAAATGTTTGAAGGACGGACAGAAAACAAAAAACAGGAATTGGCAGTTCGTGTTGCTCAGATTGTGATACAAACTCTGGACGTGTCACCTGAACACGTATCTGTGAGTATTCAAGACATTCCGAAAGCAGAGTGGGATGAGAAGGTATATGCAAAGTTTATGGCGCAGCCGGAAGTGCTGTATCGGAAGCCGGGATATGGTCCGGATGAAGACTGAGTTGTTATATTGTAACAGTTCAGTATAGGAGTTTGCACTTGCTGCAAACTCCGTAAAAATGCGTGATGGGAAAATAGAATCCGCCCTTTCACCGCAGGTGAACTTAAAATAGGGCGGATTCAGTAACAGTGCAGCCGAAAGGCTGAACTGTTACGTTATATTTCTTAACTTTCCCTAAACTCCTTGACAAATCGCCGCCAGAAAGATATGATAGTCAATAGTTAATATATAGTTAACATTTAATTAAAAAAAACAGGTGACGAGGAAGAGGAGTACATAATGACTTCTGTCAGAGAGAGCAGTTCATTGGCTGGAAGGCTGCTTCAGAGTAAGAGTTATGGAAGGTAGCTTCTGAACCGGATATCCGAAGAAGATACATTATATGCAGTAGACATGTATATGAGGGTATCCCGTAGTGGTTTACGTTACAGAACCAAGAGCTGTAGGCTGAGCAGCAGACTTATAAGCCGCATTGTAAAGCAGTTAAGATTGACAGAGACTGTAGAATGTTAGGATTTGTATGTGGCTCGGTTACAGAAAAAAGGTGGTACCGCGGATTGATTTCGCCCTTTACATTTTTGTAAAGGGCTTTTTTGATGCTTTAAATGTGAATAATTCGTGAAACGCAGTCGTAAGACTTACTATGCAAAGGAAGAGAGTAAAGAGAACAGGAAACAAGGAGGAAACTATGGGCAAGGAATTGGCAAAGACTTACAATCCGAAGGAAATTGAGGAAAAATTATATGACAAGTGGTGTGAGAAAAAATATTTCCATGCAGAGGCGGACAGAAGCAAAAAGCCGTTTACAACGGTAATGCCGCCTCCGAATATTACAGGAAAGCTGCACATGGGTCACGCACTGGATAATACATTACAGGATATTTTGATTCGTTATAAAAGAATGGAAGGTTACAATGCCCTCTGGATTCCGGGAACCGATCATGCTGCAATTTCCACAGAGGTCAAAGTAACCAATCAGCTAAAAGAAGAAGGAATTGATAAAAAAGAGCTGGGAAGGGAAGGATTTCTGGAACGTACATGGCAGTGGAAAG
The DNA here is from genome assembly GCF_943193195.1 of Mediterraneibacter agrestimuris. Taxonomy (GTDB): domain Bacteria; phylum Bacillota; class Clostridia; order Lachnospirales; family Lachnospiraceae; genus Schaedlerella; species Schaedlerella agrestimuris. The sequence continues at coordinate 12,086 of NZ_CALPDG010000025.1, forward strand.
AGGAATATGCGGGAACTATTGAGGGACAGCTGAAAAAGCTGGGTGTTTCCTGTGACTGGGACAGAGAGCGTTTTACAATGGACGAGGGATGTTCAAAAGCTGTTGAAGAAGTATTTATCAAATTATATGAAAAAGGATATATTTACAAAGGATCCAGAATCATCAACTGGTGTCCGGTATGTAAGACTTCTCTGTCTGACGCAGAGGTTGAACACGAGGAACAGGGGGGGCATTTCTGGCACATTAAGTATCCGATCATAGGTACAGACCGTTTCCTTGAAATTGCAACTACACGTCCGGAGACGATGCTAGGAGATACAGCAATTGCCGTACACCCGGATGATGAGAGATATAAAGATATTGTTGGAAAAAATGTTCTGCTTCCACTGGTGAATAAAGAAATCCCAGTTGTCGCAGATTATTATGTAGATAAGGAGTTCGGAACCGGGGCAGTAAAGATTACACCGGCGCATGATCCGAACGACTTTGAAGTTGGAAAACGTCATAACTTGCCGGAAATCAACATTATGAGTGACAATGCCGCTATCAATGAAAAGGGCGGCAAATATGCAGGTATGGATCGATACGAAGCAAGAAAGGCTATCGTAAAAGATTTGGAAGAGCAGGGATTCCTCGTAAAAATTGAACCTCACTCCCATAATGTAGGGACTCATGACCGTTGCGGTACAACTGTTGAGCCATTGATTAAGCAGCAATGGTTTGTTAAGATGGAGGAATTGGCAAAGCCGGCAATCGAAGCATTAAAAACAGGAGAATTGAAATTTGTGCCGGAGCGTTTTGACAAAATTTACCTGCACTGGCTGGAGAACATCAAAGACTGGTGTATCTCGCGGCAGATTTGGTGGGGACACCGGATTCCGGCTTATTACTGTGAGGAGTGCGGTGAATTTGTTGTAGCGAGAGAAATGCCAAAGAAGTGCCCGCATTGCGGATGTACGCGTTTTACACAGGATGAGGATACACTGGATACGTGGTTTAGTTCCGCTTTGTGGCCGTTTTCTACACTTGGATGGCCGGATACGACAGAAGATCTGGATTATTTCTATCCGACAGATGTACTTGTAACCGGATACGATATCATCTTCTTCTGGGTAATCCGTATGGTATTCTCAGGTCTGGAGCACACAGGAAAATCACCGTTCCATACTGTGCTGATTCACGGTCTGGTACGTGACTCACAGGGGCGTAAGATGAGTAAGTCTCTTGGAAATGGTATTGATCCCCTGGAAATTATCGACCAGTATGGCGCAGACGCGCTTCGTCTGACACTGGTAACCGGAAATGCCCCGGGTAACGATATGCGTTTTTATAATGAGCGTGTAGAAGCAAGCCGCAACTTTGCAAATAAAGTATGGAATGCATCACGCTTCATTATGATGAACATGGAAGAAAATGTCATCGCAGAGCCGGATCACAAGTTATTTACCTCGGCAGACAAGTGGATTCTATCTAAGATAAATACACTGGCTAAAGATGTAACAGAGAATATGGATAAATTTGAACTCGGAATCGCCGTACAGAAGGTTTACGATTTTGTATGGGATGAGTTCTGTGACTGGTATGTAGAGTTGGCAAAATATCGTATTTATCATGCAGAGGAGAAGCCGGAAGAGGCAGACTGTGCACTTTGGATATTGAAAACAGTTCTCGGAAATGCATTGAAACTGCTTCACCCGTTCATGCCGTTTATCACAGAAGAGATTTACGGCGCACTGGTACCGGAAGAAGAATCTCTGATGATGTCTTCCTGGCCGGTATACAAAGAAGAGTGGAGCTTTGCGGCAGACGAGGCACTGCTTGAGCATGTAAAGGCGATTACAAGAGGTATCCGTAATATGCGTGCCGAGATGAACGTGCCTAACAATCGCCGTACAAAGGTATTTGTTATCAGTGAAAGCAAGGAACTGCTGGATGGTATAGAATTGCTTAAGAATTCTGCGATGCCGCTGATGCTGGCAAATGAAATTATTGTGAATACTGAGAAGAAAGATGTCGCTGAGGATGCAGTATCTATAGTAGTTCCGGAGGCAGCGGTTTATCTTCCGCTGGAGGATCTTGTAGATTTTGAGCAGGAACTGGAGCGTCTGAAAAAAGAAGAAGAGAAACTGACAAAGGAAATTGCCAGGGCAAAGGGAATGCTTTCCAATGAGCGGTTTACAAGCAAGGCTCCGGCTGCAAAGGTGCAGGAAGAAAAGGATAAACTGGAGAAGTATACACAGATGCTTATTCAGGTTAAAGAGCGGATCGGTGGTTTGAAAAAATAAAGAAACGAGGTTTTGCATGAAACATTTTTCTATAAAAAAACCGGACATGAAAGGGTTTTTTGAGAAAATCAAACATTTGAAAAAAGAGGATGTGAAAGCTTATTGGGCAATGCGGAAAGCCAGACGTGAGAGGATTCTGGAAGAGCGCAGGAACAGCCGGTTTGCGAAGAAGATGCAGCCGGTGTATAAGGTGATGAACCTGATTTCCCCGCTGCTTCACTTCTTGCTTGCCTGTGTGCTTAACTTTGGAATAGAAATTGTGTCCCGTCATTCCTTGTTTGAAGCCTGGGAGTATATGATTGGAACACCATTAGTATTTTTGTTCAATTCGTTTTTGATCACGGTTACATTTTCAATTGTGTATATGGTACGGCGGCGGGTATTTACGAGAATTCTGCTGAGTGTATTATGGCTGTTTTTGGGAACCTGTAATGGTTATCTGCTATTGAAGCGTGTTACGCCTTTTAATGCACAAGACTTGAAAGTACTGTCAGATGCACTTTCCCTGACGGGGAATTATTTTAGTCCGCTGGAGCTGGCTCTGTTAATCGTTGGAATTGCAGCTGTAGTGATTTGGATCATTTCTATGTGGAGACGAGGCGGTCAGTATACAGGGAAAGTCCATCGCATTCTGGCATTTATCGGTGTTTTCTTATGGGCAGGCGCTTATGTTGTGCTGACCGATGTTGCTATTGACAAGCGTGTAGTGTCTAATTATTTTGGAAACATTGCTTTTGCTTATGAAGATTATGGATTTCCTTATTGCTTCACTGCCAGTCTGTTCAATACCGGAATTTCCGAACCTTCAGGCTACAGCAAAGGAACCATGGAGGAGATTGATAAGGACGGAAGTCTGAATGTAAGCATGACAGGAAGAAGTGAGGAAGAGCTGCCGAATATTATTGTTGTACAGCTAGAGTCCTATTTTGACCCTACAGAGGTGGAATGGCTGCAGTTTTCCGAAGATCCGATCCCGAATTTGAGAAAAATGTATCAGGAATATTCTTCCGGATATTTCAAGGTTCCGTCTGTCGGCGCGGGAACTGCTAATACAGAGTTCGAGGTACTGACTGGTATGAGTATGCGTTTTTTTGGACCGGGGGAATATCCGTACAAAACGTACGGAAAGACAAAAGTGATAGAAAGTGCGGCATCTGCGCTGCGGCAGCTTGGCTACGGAGCGGAGGCACTGCATAACAATGGCGGCAATTTCTATAGCCGTGCACAAGTGTTTAACAACATGGGATTTGACCATTTTACAAGCAAAGAATTTATGAATATTCTTCGGACCACGCCGAACGGCTGGGCAACTGATGATATCCTCATTCCGAATATTCTGGAATCAATGGATACAACGGAGGAACAGGACTTTGTATTTACCATAAGCGTACAGGGACATGGAGAGTATCCAACGGAGCAGATTATAGAAAATCCGGCAATTACCATCAGTGGTGTGGAGGATGAAGGAACACGCAATGCATGGGAATACTATGTTAATCAGGTGTATGAGATGGATAAATTTGCAGGAGACCTGGTTGCGGCAATGGAAAAGCGCGGGGAGCCGACAGTTGTTGTATTCTATGGAGATCATTTGCCGACTATGGATCTGCAGGCAAAGGATATGAAGAGTAAATATCTTTATAATACAAATTATGTGATCTGGGACAATATTGGTCTGGAGAAGAAGGACGGAAACTATGCCGCTTATCAGATTATGTCTGAGGTGCTGGAACGGCTGGACATCCATACAGGAACTGTGTTTAATTATCATCAGCAGCGTCACCAGACAAAGGATTATCTGGCGGATCTGGAGCTTTTGCAATATGATATTCTTTATGGAAAACAGTATGTGTACGAAGATAACGGCGCGCCGATTACAGAAGGGCATATGCAGATGGGGGTAAAAGATACTTCCATTACAAATCTGATTGAGCAGGTAGACGGAACCTATAGTATTTACGGTGAGAACTTTACGAAGCAGACAAAGATTTATATTAATGAAGAGAAGCAGACGACTACATTTTTGAATAATACAAGGGTGGATCTTAAAAAGTCTGGATTAAAAGACGGAGATATTATAATTGCGGCTCAGGTAGGTTCCAGCAATACGATTTTTCGTACTTCTGTGAAATATGAATTTAAAGACGGAAAACTTACACCTCTGGAGGAAGAAGCCGATGAGGCAGAAATCGGACGAAATGCATTTATTAAAGATGACGGTGCGGCATAGGACTTTGCATTTACTGCAAAGTCCGAAAAAAAACGTGTAATGGTACAGCCGGATGGCTGAACTGTTATTAAAGCAGAAAAGGAAGAAGAATAGTAAGTGACATATCAAGAGGCAGCAGCTTATATTTTAAGCATTCCAAAGTTTACAACAAAAAATAACCCTGGGCATACAAAAGAATTTCTCCGATATCTTGGTAATCCCGAGAAAAAGCTGAAAGTGATTCATGTGGCGGGAACAAATGGGAAGGGCTCTGTCTGTGCTTACATGGACGCTATGCTTCGGGCACAGGGGAAGAGCGTGGGACTTTTCACATCCCCTCACCTAGTAAAAATGAATGAGCGGATTGTTATCAATGGAGATATGATTTCGGATAAGACTTTCCTGGAAGTTTTTGGGATAGTCAGGGGAGCAGTAAAAAGGATGGAGGAGAATCACCTTCCCCATCCTACCTTTTTTGAGTTCTTGTTTTGTATGGCGGTTACTGCATTTGCCCGGGCAGGCGTTGAGTATGCGGTGCTGGAAACGGGGCTTGGAGGGCGGCTGGATGCGACAAATTCTGTGGAGCATCCTATATGCTCTGTGATTACATCCATTGGATTTGACCACATGGAACTTCTGGGGGATACCCTTGAAAAAATAGCTGGGGAAAAGGCGGGAATCTTAAAAACTGGTACCCCTGTTTTTTACGTGGAAGGTGAAGAAGAAAGCAACCGTGTCATTGAAAACACTGTGGAGAAACTTGGAATTCCGTGTAAAAAAATCGGGAAAAATGCGTACAAAATTTTCGGAATTCAAAATAAACATATTGCATTTTCCTGTATAAATGCGTATTATGAAGATATTATCTGGAAGCTTCACAACACAGGAATTTATCAACCGGAGAATGCCTGCCTGGCATTGGAAGTGATGAGATATCTGTTTGGAGAACATGGAAATCTGTCTGATTGGAAGGCAGCGCTTGAACGGGTAGTATGGCAAGGGCGGATGGAAGAGGTACTTCCAGAGATTTACATAGACGGCGCACATAACTTAAGTGCTGTAAAGCGCTTTGCAGAGAGTGTGTCTGTCATAGATAAAAAAAATCAACGGGGAAAAGTTATTTTGTTTTCGGCGGTACAGGATAAGGATTATCATCATATGATTGAATTTTTGTGTCAACATGTGAATGCAGAGCTATATGTAGTCACGCAGATTATGGACAAGCGTGCAGAGGATATTACAAAGCTGGCGGATATTTTCCGGAGATATACAGATAAACCAGTCGTTGAGAAGGCGGTACCTGGCGATGCATGGAAATATTTACTTGAAAATCAGAATGGCAGAAGTGTGTACTGTCTGGGGTCTTTGTATCTGGCAGGAATGATCAAGGAACTGATAGGGAAACGATGATAATATTGTGGAACAGCGGCAGAAGGAGGATTTGAGATGCTGGATTATGAAGAAGAATTAAAAAAGTTCAAGCCGAGTCTGGAAGTAGAAAATATAGAAGATGCTGTTTATCAGGAAGATTTGTCTGATATGACAGATTTGCTGAAACAGGTGATGGAGCAAAGCAATAAGTAGCAAAGGCATGCGGTGAAAATAGATGGATTATATGAAAAAAATCATCAGCCAGTCTAATTTCTGGTATAATGATGGCTTGCGGAAAGCAAAAATCCGGGATATGTCAGGGGCTATTGCTTCACTTCGCCGGAGTTTGCAATATAATAGAGGCAATATTGCGGCAAGGAATCTTCTCGGACTTGTATATTATGGGCAGGGAGAAATTGCAGAGGCTCTGGTGGAATGGATCATTAGTAAAAATCTGCAGCCTCATAAGAATGCAGCAAGTGAGTATATTAAGAAAGTACAGGATTCGTCTGGAGAACTGGAAGTGCTCAATCAGGCAGTGAAACGGTATAATCAGTGCCTTTCATATTGCGGACATAATGGGGAAGATATGGCAATCATCCAGTTGAAAAAGGTAATTGAGATGCACCCGTCATTTCTAAAGGCATATCAGCTTCTGGCATTATTATATTTGCAGACGGAACAGTACGCAAAAGCACGGCAGATATTAAAGATTGCGCGGAATCTGGATACGACCAATGAAATAACACTTCGATATGTACATGAGCTGATAACGGGGCGGGGGAAAAAGGTCCGCCGGGGGAGCAGGACACAAAGAAGCAGGAAGCGGGGGAAAAACGCAGTCGAGTATAAGCGTGGAAACGAGACGATTATTCAGCCGGCACAGAATGCACTGAAATTTTTGACCGGTAAAATCACCATATTAAATATTGTAATTGGTGTGCTGATCGGAGCATCTGTAGTTTGGTTTTTAATAGCTCCCGCAGTGGAAGAAACACGGAATGGTAAGATAAACAAACAGATTATAGAATCCAGTGAACGAATCAATGCTTTGGAGGCGCAGATCAGCGCGCAGACAAGAACACTGGATCAGTATCGGGCTGCTAATTCAGATACGGAGACGGCAGTACAAAATGCAGCGAGTACAGCAGACAGCTATGAGAATCTGATTTCTGCGTATGATCAATATAGGCTGGGAGACTATTCAGAAGAACTGCTGGCGGACATCCTGCTGAATATCAACCGTAATTCTCTGGGGGATACCGGGCAGGCACGCTTTGATGAAATGACTGCAGCAGTATATCCAACGGCATGCCAGATTCGGTATGACGCAGGAATGGAATCATTTAATGTGGCAAATTACGAATATGCGATCAACAATCTACTACAGTTAGTCCGTATGGAAGAATCTTATAATTCGGGAGAAGCGCTTTTGAATCTGGGGCTTTCTTATTTGAGAAGCGGAGATGATCAGTCAGCAACAACGTATTTGACAAGATGTAATGAGCTGTTTCCGAATACAGATTTTGCAAATCAGGCGAAAGCCAGTTTGGATGAGATTGCACAGGCAAATGTAGCAGAAGGTGAAAATGCGGCGCAGTGAAATATAAAAGAATATTTTATACATATTGCACGTTGCTGCAATGACAGTCAAAAGTTAACGGCTATGGTTACGAAAGAGAAAGATGGATCCGATAAAGGGCTAGTCTTTCTCTTTTTTTGTTGCGATGCATGTGATAAACCATGTATATAACTGTCGTGCCTGTGTGCCGAAATTTGAAAATATAAATAACGAGGAGGAGTATCATGAAATATCAGGTACAGGAGAATTGTCTCACAATTTTTCTGCCCAAAGAGGTGGACCATCACCATGCAGAGGAAATCCGAAAGAATGCAGATATGGTGATAGAACGAAATCATATTAAGTATGTGATTTTTGATTTTGATAAGACAGAGTTTATGGACAGCTCAGGAATCGGGGCGATCATGGGGCGCTACCGGATTATACGGCTCATTGGAGGAGAAGTCTGGGCAGTTCATACAAACCCCCGGATCAAGAAAGTCCTGACACTGTCGGGTGTGACAAAAATAATGCAGATATATGAGGAGGAACAGGAATGAAAAACGCCAATGAAATGGAAGTGATTTTTGACAGCCGTTCGGAAAATGAGCGGTTTGCACGAGTGGCAGTGGCAGCTTTTATGACACAGCTAAATCCGACAATTGAAGAGGTGGCGGATGTAAAAACAGCGGTTTCGGAAGCTGTGACCAATGCGATCATCCATGGGTATGAAAATGAGCTGCATAAAGTGGCTGTATTTTGCAGGATTGAGGATAATCTGCTTACAGTACATATCAAGGATACCGGGCGGGGCATTGAAGATGTAGAGCAGGCAATGCAGCCCATGTACACAACAAAACCGGAAATGGACCGCTCAGGAATGGGATTTGCATTTATGGAAGCTTTCATGGATAAGGTAGAGGTAGAATCTTCGCCGGGGATAGGAACAACAGTAAAAATGCAGAAAACAATTGGAAAAGGAAGGAATTTATGGACCACACAATCGCTTTGATCAGACAGGCACACGATGGAGATAAAGAGGCGAGAGAACGGTTAGTAGAGGAAAATGTAGGACTGATCTGGTGTGTAGTGAAAAGATTTGCCGGGCGGGGAACGGATACGGAAGATTTATTCCAGATAGGAAGTATCGGACTACTGAAAGCAATTGATAAGTTCGACCTGACATATGATGTGAAATTTTCCACTTATGCAGTCCCTATGATTAGTGGAGAGATTAAACGCTTTCTGAGAGATGACGGTATGATCAAAGTAAGCCGCTCTCTAAAAGAACTGTCTTATAAAGCATTTCTTGCGAGAGAAGAGTTGATCAATCAACATGGCAGAGAACCTACGTTAGAAGAGCTTTCTGAAAAATTACAGGTGGAAAAGGAAGAAATCGTGCAGGCGATGGAAGCAGGCAGTGAGGTAGAATCCATTTACAAGCCCATTCATCAGAGCGAGGGGCAGGAAATCCGTCTGATGGACAAGCTGGAGGAAGAAGAACATCAAGAGGAGAAAATCCTGAACCATATGATGTTAAAACAGCTCCTGGAAACGTTGGATAAAGATGAACGCCAATTGATATATCTGAGATACTTTCAGAATCAGACCCAGTCGGCAGTTGGAAAAATACTTGGGATTTCACAGGTGCAGGTATCCAGACTGGAGAAACGGATCATAGAAAATCTAAGGAAACTGGGGATGTAAATAAAGAAAATATAAGTATAATCTGTCTGGAAATCCAGATACTAACACAAATAGGATTTGTTCCGTCAAAGGATAATTCCTAGGTGATTACATTTTTGTAACAGTGCAGCCGGTAGGTTGAACTGTTACACATTTTTGAAAGGGTTAGGTGAGGATATGGATGAAGGAAGAAGAAAAGTCCGCATTTGTCTGGTGACACTTGTACTGGCGGCGGTAGTTATCGGAAGTGCGTATTATTGGTATAGCAGTGACGAGCACTTTCCAGACAGTGAGGGCACATTAATCCGGCAGGAGGAAATGCATTATGCCGTCTAGTCAGGATACGCTCTACATCAAAGGTGAACGAGATGTTGAGATAACGAAAACGGATGTGACTCTTGGAGATATTTTGACTTTTGAATGCAGTAACAAAACAGTGATTCCAAAGGTCAAGACAATGAAAATCCTGAAAATACCAGACAATGGAAAAAAGGAGCAGCGGTTTGTGATTTCTATTTTGAAAATCATTGCCTGTATCCATGAACAGTATCCAAATCTGGATATTCAGAATCTTGGGGAGACAGATATCATTATCACATATGAGAATCAGAAAACGCCGGGAAAGCTGTTCCACATCTTAAAGACTGCTTTTGTGGTAGTTTTGACTTTTTGCGGGGCTGCATTTTCGATTATGGCATTTAACAACGATATATCTGTGACAAAGTTGTTTTCACAGATATATGAGGCTATGACCGGAGCAAAGAGCAGTGGATTCACAATTTTGGAGATCAGCTATTCTGTCGGCATCGCAGTTGGAATTCTTATGTTTTTTAATCATTTCGGAAAGAAACGGTTTACTGTGGATCCAACACCGTTGGAAGTACAGATGCGTCTTTATGAAAATGATATTCAGACCACTCTGGTAGAGGACGCCTCCAGAAGAAAGGAGGAATTGGATGTGGGTAAATCAAATACTATTGGCACTTATCGGTCTTAGTGCAGGCGTGGCAGTTGCAGGAGGACTGTTTGCATTTATTGTGGAGCTCGGAGTGATCGCGGATTTTGCGGACCGGACCCATACGGCAGACCATATTTTGCTTTATGAGGATAGTGCGGCGCTTGGCGGAATTGCGGGAACGCTCATGATGCTGTTTCACATCCAGCTTCCATTTGGAAATTGGATCGTGCCGATTTTCGGACTTCTGGCGGGAATTTTCGTGGGCTGCTGGTCGATGGCTCTGGCAGAGATTTTGAATGTGTTCCCGATTTTTATCCGAAGAGTGAAGATTGTACGATATATTTCCGCATTTGTCATTAGTATGGCAGTGGGGCGTGGCGTGGGGGCATTGATATTCTTTTTTCAAGGCTGGTAAACAGTATACTTGCCCGCCGCCTGCTGTGAAAATAATTCCCGGTACTCTTTCGGGGACATCCCAAATTCTTTTTTAAACGCGCGGAAGAAGCTGGAGTAATCTTTGAATCCGTACATCAAATATACATCGCTGATATTTCCTTGTGTAAGAATTGCGTCACGGCACAGAGAAAGGCGTTTTTTTGTAATGAACTGATGGACAGACAATCCCATATTGTCTTTGAATACATGAGCAATATGATATTTACTTACAAAAAACTGTTGTGCCAGATGTTCCAGAGAAAGCTCCTCATCCAGATGATCCTCGATATAGTGCATCAGATTTTGATATAAATGTGCTTCTTCCCGGGGAGATGCCGGATGCTCGGCTTCATATACCGAGCGGTTCAGATGCAGGATCAGATCATTGACACAAAGAGAAACTTTGGCATCCCGGCCGAAACGGTTGGAGTGCATTTCTTCAATCAGCCGGAATACTTTGGATTGAAGTGAATTAAAGGCAATCATATCATAATGGAACAGATAACGCTTCTGGATCAGGGCATGCTGCATCAGATAGACATAGTCCGGTGAAATCTGCAGTAGATCATTGCAGTAATCCCGGCTGATCCAGAAAACAAATCGTCTGTACGGGGCAGCAGTGCCCTGCAGTATGGCATAGTGGTATACATTCGGCGGAATAACAATGACATCGCCCGGTTTCAGCAGATGAACATCTCCTTCAATATTCATTAAAACATTTCCCTCAAGAAAAAAGTAAAATTCGTAATAATTATGGGTGTGACTGTCCACATTATAATAATGACTGTTCTGATAAGTGTCATTGTAATAGTAGATTTCAAAATCTTTGGACAGCATATTCTGCCGTGTACTGAAAGTGGATTGAAGACTTTTCTTCATAGCGCTGTAGCTCCTTTTATCACATTATATGTACTATGATACACAGAAACCGCAAATTTTACAATATATACAACAACTTCATCAATTGGAAAAATTTTTCTCATAAATTATAATGAGCATAACAAATCAATTAAGTCTTGAGAAAGAGAGGACAAATCATTATGGAAATGACATTGAGATGGTATGGAGCTAAGTTTGATACGGTAACACTGAAACAAATCCGCCAGATTCCGGGAGTGACAGGCGTTATCACAACACTGTATGATACAGAGCCGGGGGAGGTATGGAGCCGTGAGCGTATCCGTGCTATGAAAGAAGAGGTAGAGGCGGCAGGATTGAACCTTTCCGGTATCGAGAGTGTGAATATTCACGACGCAATAAAAACAGGAGCGCCGGAGAGAGAGCAGTATATTGAAAATTACATTGAGACACTTGAAAATCTCGGAAAAGAAGATATTCATCTTGTATGCTACAACTTCATGCCGGTATTTGACTGGACTCGTACAGAGCTTGCGCGGGTAAGACCAGATGGTTCTACCGTTCTTGCTTATACACAGGAAGCCGTAGATGCAATTGATCCAGAGAGAATGTTTGAGTCTATCGCAGGAGACATGAACGGTACGATCATGCCGGGCTGGGAGCCGGAGCGTATGGCAAAGGTAAAAGAACTTTTTGAGATGTATAAGGACATCGATGATGATAAATTATTTGAAAATCTGAAATATTTCCTTGAGAAAATTATGCCGGTTTGCGATAAATATGACATCAATATGGCAATCCATCCGGACGATCCGGCATGGAGCGTTTTCGGACTTCCGAGAATCATCATCAACAAAGAAAACATTCACCGTATGATGGAAATGGTGGACAACCCGCATAATGGCGTGACCTTCTGCTCTGGTTCTTATGGAACCAACCTTGCAAATGATCTGCCGGATATGATCCGTTCCCTGAAGGGCAGAATACATTTTGCACATGTGCGTAACCTGAAATTCATCACACCGACCAATTTCGAGGAAGCCGCACATCTGTCAAGCGATGGAACATTCGATATGTATGAGATTATGAAGGCACTGTATGATATCGGATTTGACGGACCGATCCGCCCGGACCACGGACGAATGATCTGGGATGAAGTAGCAATGCCGGGATATGGTCTGTATGACAGAGCGCTGGGAGCAACGTATCTAAACGGACTCTGGGAAGCAATCGACAAAGCAACAACACGTGGAATCTAAGCAAACCAGAAAGATTAGAAAGGAATGTCAATAACATGAAATTGAATTTACAGGGAATTGCGGACAAAGCACAGTGGGAAGCAAAAGGCTACAAGCTGCCCCGGTTTGATATGGACAAGATGATTGCGGCAACAAAGGAAAATCCGTTTTGGATTCACTTTGGGGCGGGCAACTTGTTCCGTGCATTTCATGCCAATGTGGTGCAGAATATGCTGAACAACGGCGATCTGGACAGAGGTCTGATCGTTGCAGAAGGCTTTGATTACGAAATCGTAGAAAAAATGTACGCGCCTCACGATAATCTGGGAATTGCCGCAACGTTAAAAGCTGACGGCACGATCGAGAAAACGGTAGTAGGAAGCGTTGCAGAATCACTCCCGCTGGATTCGGAAAATGAAGCAGCTTACGGAAGACTGAAAGAAATTTTTGCAAAAGAGTCTTTGCAGATAGCAACATTTACCATTACAGAGAAGGGATACAGTCTGGTGAACGGACGCGGAGAACAGCTTCCGGATGTAACGGCAGATTTTGCGGCAGGCCCGGAGAAACCGGCAAGCTACATGGGAAAAGTGACATCTTTATTGTATGCAAGATATAAAGCTGGAGAGTTCCCGATCGCTATGGTAAGTACAGATAACTGTTCTCACAATGGAGATAAGTTGTATGCGGCAGTGGCAGCGTTTGCAAAAGCTTGGGCAGAGAATGACAAGGCAGAGCAAGGATTTGTGGAATATATTGATTCTGATAAAGTATCTTTTACATGGAGCATGATCGATAAGATTACGCCAAGACCGGACGCTTCCGTAGAAGCGATCCTTCTGGAAGATGGTGTGGAAGAGCTGGAGCCTGTGATTACTTCTAAAAATACTTATGTGGCTCCATTTGTCAATGCAGAGGAGACCGAGTACCTGGTCATTGAGGATGATTTTCCGAACGGACGCCCGGATCTGACAAAGGGAGGGCTGATGTTCACAGACAGAGAGACAGTAGACAAGGTAGAGAAGATGAAAGTATGTACTTGTCTGAATCCGCTTCATACCTGTCTGGCAATCTATGGATGCATTCTCGGATATCAGAAGATTTCTGATGAAATGAAGGATACAGAGCTGAAAAAACTGGTTGAGACAGTGGGCTATGTAGAAGGTCTTCCGGTAGTTGTGAATCCAGGCATTCTGGATCCGAAGGAGTTTATCGATACAGTGCTGAATGTGCGTGTACCGAATCCGTTTATGCCGGATACCCCGCAGAGAATCGCAACGGACACTTCTCAGAAGCTGGCAATTCGTTTTGGCGAGACGATTAAGGCTTATGCGGAGTCTGATGAACTGGATGTGGCTTCTTTAAAGCTGATCCCGCTTGTGTTTGCAGGATGGCTGCGTTATCTGATGGCAGTAGATGATGCGGGCAGCGCATTTGAACTGAGTCCGGATCCGCTGCTGGATACAGTCTGTCCGTATGTTGCAGGCTTCAAGCTGGGTGAAGTGGGAGATGTTGCCGAGATTGAGACAGTATTGAAACCGGTTCTTGAAAATACAAAGATTTTTGGTGTCAATCTGTACGAAATCGGTATGGCAGAGAAAGTCTGTGAGTACTTCAAAGAACTGACGGCAGGGGTCGGTGCAGTACGTGAGACATTGAAGAAGTATGTATAAAGGTAAATAAGTGACAAGATTATTTTTGCAATATCAGGCGGCAGAAGGAGCAGCAGAAATGTTTCTACTTCTGCCGTCTGTGCATTTTATCGGAACAGAAATATTGAATTTTTACAATTAATCAAAAAAAATGGGGTTTGTACGCTGATAATTTCAATTGAAATAAATTAATAATTTGGTATAATAGGTTTGAATGAAGACAGTATGTACTTTGTTTATAAATATTGTCCGTATGGAACGGAGAATGTAAAAAGAAAGGCGGAAGAAATGATGGAACTGAGAACGGCAGCATCACCAAGAGATGTGAAACACTATACAACAGAAAGGCTGAGAGAGGAATTTTTGATTCCGAAGCTTTTTTTTGAGGATGATATTAAGCTGGTATACAGTCATATTGATAGAATTATCACCGGAGGCGCTATGCCGGTGAAGGAGACGCTGGTACTGACAGCGGGTGACGAACTTCGTGCAGAGTATTTCCTTGAGAGAAGAGAGCTTGGCGTGATCAATATCGGGGGAACAGGAGTGATCACAGTGGACGGCAAGGAATATACTGTGGAGCATAAACAGGGAATGTATATTGGAATGGGCTCTAAGGATATTTCCTTTGCAAGTGCAGACGCAGCGGCTCCGGCGAAGTTTTATCTGAACAGTGCGCCGGCACATATGACATATCCGACCGTTCTGATCAAAAGAGATGGAACACCAAAGGACGGTGTTGTTATCATCAAGGATGAGAACAAGGTTGAGCTTGGATGTCTGGAGGATTCTAACCACCGTACAATCTGCAAATACATTTTGCCGGGACAGGTAGAGAGCTGCCAGTTGGAGATGGGTATGACAAGTCTTGAACCGGGAAGTGTATGGAATACAATGCCGAGTCACACCCATGACAGAAGAATGGAAGTATATATGTACTTTGAGCTGCCGGAAGATGCATTTGTAATGCATTATATGGGTGAGCCGACAGAGACAAGACATATCGTAATGAGAAATGAACAGGCAGTTATTTCACCGAGCTGGTCTATACACTCAGGAAGCGGATCCAGAAATTATACCTTTATCTGGGGAATGGTTGGAGAGAATCAGGATTTTGACGATATGGACGGGATCGCAATGCAGGATCTGATGTAATTAGAAAGCGTAAGACAACGATAGATTGGTAGAGTATGGAGGAGATATTATGAAAATCGCATTAATCAATGAAAACAGCCAGGGAGCAAAGAACGCAATAATCTGTAATTCCCTGAAAAAGGTAGTAGAGCCAATGGGACACGAGGTGTTTAATTATGGTATGTATACTGCGGAGGATGAGTGTCAGCTTACATATGTACAGGTTGGTATTCTTGCAGCAGTTCTTTTGAATTCCAAGGCAGTAGATTATGTGATCACAGGCTGTGGCACAGGAGAGGGAGCAATGCTGGCGTGTAACTCTTTCCCGGGAGTTATCTGCGGACATGTTGAAGATGCTCTGGATGCGTATACATTTGCACAGATCAACGATGGAAATGCAATTGCGATTCCGTTTGCAAAAGGCTTCGGATGGGGCGGAGACTTAAATCTGGAGTATATCTTTGAAAAATTGTATGTGGAAGAGAGCGGACAGGGATATCCGAGAGAACGTGCAGTTCCGGAGCAGAGAAACAAGCGTATTCTGGATGATGTGAAGACAGTGACATACCGCAAGCTGACAGATATCCTGAAGGGGCTGGATCGTGAACTTGTAAAGGGCGCGCTGAGTGGAGAGCATTTCCAAGAGTATTTCTTTGCAAACTGTCAGGACGAAGAAATTGCGGCAGTTGTAAAAGAGATTCTGGCATAGTAGGAGAATAATATGAAAATAGGTGTGCGTGCCCATGATTACGGGAAGATGGAAATTGAGCAGTTAGCTGAGACGCTGCATGATGTCGGATACGAAGCTGCACAACTGGCGCTTCCAAAAGCATTTACGGGAATTGAAAGCTATGCGGATATCACGCCGGGGCATCTGGAGAGGATCCGGGCAGCATTTGAAAAACATAGCATTGAAATTCCGGTGTTTGGCTGCTATATGGATCTTGGCAATCCGGATGAGGATGTGAGAAGGTATGCAGTTGATACCATGAAAAGGTGTCTGGCATACAGCAAAGAGGTGGGGGCAAAGGTTCTGGGAACAGAAACTGCATACCCACACCTGACGAAGGAAGAAAAGAAACAGTGGTATCCATATATGGTGGACAGCATTAAGCGTGTGGTAGACGAAGCTGTCCGCTTAGATGTAAAGCTGGCGGTCGAACCGGTATTCTGGCACCCGCTCGAGAGTGTGGAGGCGGTGCTGGATGTGATGGGACAGGTGAAGGATGAAGCACATCTTCGGATGATTTTTGATGCTTCTAATCTGTTAGAATATCCAGATACAACAGATCAGAGGGAATATTGGACGGAGTGGCTTTCGGCAGCCGGTAAATATATCGAAGCAATGCATATCAAAGATTTTTATTTTGATCAAGATCGGAAGTATTGTCCGACACCTCTTGGAAAGGGTGCAATTGATTATCGTGCGATTTCTGAATGGCTTCATGTAAACAGACCGGATATGTATCTTCTGCGCGAGGAGATGAATCCGGAAACTGCACAGGCGGACATTACTTTTTTGCGGAATTTATAATCAGAAGAAAATATCGTTACAGTTCGCGGCCGGTTAGGCCGTGAACTGTAACAAAATATCTCCTGTATATGGGTAGAAATATTCGTATACAGGAGATATTTTTGTCTTTTTTATATCAAAAGAGTGCAATATAGTTTGAAAAAACAGGAATTATAGCAATATTGCAAAAAAAATTACATGTTTCATATGCTATGATAATCAATGTAAAGAACATCAGCGCAGATGTAAATAAAGTCGAAAGAAGGAGAGAAATGAGCAGTTTAAAAAAGAAAATCGGTGTTGCGGCTTCTGTTGTAGGACTGGCGACTGTTGTAGTTACATTTGTT
This sequence comes from Mediterraneibacter agrestimuris, assembly GCF_943193195.1. GTDB lineage: Bacteria > Bacillota > Clostridia > Lachnospirales > Lachnospiraceae > Schaedlerella > Schaedlerella agrestimuris. Next base: position 29,333 of record NZ_CALPDG010000025.1, read on the forward strand.
TCCGTAGTAAATGCGAACAGTACAGACAAGGTGGAGATCAGACTGGCACACAACCAGTCGGCAGGATCGGAGATTGCAGATTCTATTGCAAAGTTTTCCGAATTTGCAGCAGAAGATGAATCCAAGAACCTACAGGTTGATATTTATGCCAGCGGAGTACTTGGAAGTGAAAAAGAAGAGATTGAGATGATTCAGGCAGGGATTCTGGATATGGCAAAAGTAAGCTCAAACACACTCGGACAGTTTGAGGATAAATATGCTATTTTTGCAGTTCCATATCTGTTTGTAGGTCAGGAACATTATTATGAAGCAATGGAACAAAGTGAGGAAGTTCAGAAATTATTCCAATCGACCGCCGATGACGGCTATATAGCAGTCGGATATTATGCCAATGGTTCCAGAAACTTCTATCTGAAGGAAGATGTAGAGTGTTCAGATCCATCTGTACTGAAAGGAAAGAAGATTCGTTCCATGCCGAGTTCTACTTCTATGGATATGATTTCCCGTATGGGAGGTTCTCCGGTACCGATGGCAGCAAGTGAAACGTATACATCTCTTCAGCAGGGAATTGTAGACGGTGCAGAGAATACAGAGCTTGCATTAACTGTTGACGGACATCAGGATCTGGTGAAGTCTTATACATATACAGAGCATCAGTATTCACCGGATATCTACATTATCAGTACAAAGAAGTGGAACAGCCTTACAGACGAGCAGAAGGTATATCTGACAGAATGTCTGGAAAAGACAAATGAGAACTTTAAGAGTCTGTATAATGGCATGATGGAGGATGCAATTAAAGAGGCGGAATCCAAAGGCGTTACTGTATATAGAGATATTGATAAGTCGGTATTTATCGAAGCGGTATCTCCGATTCATGACGACTTCTGTGCAAAGGGAGAGGATTACAAGGCTCTTTACGAAGATATTCAGAAGTACGCAAAATAGGGGGGAATGATATGAAACGATTGAATCAGATTTTGGAATATATACTTGCCCTGCTTATGGCTGTCATGGTGGCAGGGTGTTTCTGGCAGATTTTTACCAGATTTGTGTTAAATAATCCAAGTCAGTGGACAGAAGAATTTCTTCGTTATGCGCTGATCTGGCTGACAATGCTCGGAGTTCCGTATGCGTATGGAAAAGAACAGCATATTTCCATTGGTTTTATAACCAACACATTTACAAAAAGAGGAACTGTAAAGGATAAGATTTTTATTGAAATTCTTGTGTTGTTCCTGAGCACATTCGTTATGATCGCGGGCGGTATCATGGTGTCTGTGAATGCAGCGGGCCAGACCTCGCCGGCACTTCATATTCCGATGCAGTTTTATTATATAGGAGTTCCGATCTGCGGTATTTTGATGGTAGTATATTGCATTCCGCGGCTGGTCGGATTTATCAAAGAATACAAAGAACTGAAAAAGGAGGAGAAATAAATGGAATTACAAGCGGCTATTGTTCTCGTTATTTTATTCTTTTTCCTGCTTGCAATGAGCGTTCCTGTATCATTTAGTATCATTGCATCTGCAATGATTACGATTATTATGTTCCTGACTCCGCAGTTTGGAATGTTTATCTCTGCACAAAAGCTTGTAAGCGGTATTGATAGTTTTACACTGCTTGCTGTTCCGTTCTTCATTCTTGCCGGACAGTTGATGAGCAGCGGCGGTATAGCGAAACGTCTGATTAATCTGGCAATGCTGTTCTTGGGGAAAGTACCGGGTTCTCTCGCACTGACTAATATTGCGGGAAATGCAATGTTTGGTTCTCTGTGTCCGGTTCTGGTATTGCTGCGGCAACCGCAATTGGGGGAGTTATGAATCCTCTTGAAAAAGAAATGGGTTATGACGAAGGCTTCTCTGCGGCAACAAATATTGCGACAGCGCCGGTGGGTCAGTTGATTCCACCAACGAATGCGTTTATCGTATATTCTGCGGCAAGCGGCGGCGCTTCAGTAGCAACGTTGTTTATGGCAGGCTGGATTCCGGGGTTGCTTTGGGCAGGGCTTTGTATGATCGTGGCATTTATTTATGCCAGAAAACAAGGATATGTTGTTAAAAGTGACAAAATGACATTTAAAATTGTAATGAAAACTATCTGGGATGCGATCCCGAGCCTTCTATTGATCGTGATCATTATCGGCGGAATCCTGTCCGGTAAATTTACACCGACAGAGGCGTCAGGCGTGGCAGTTATTTATGCATTTATTTTGTCGTTGTTTGTTTACAAGAGTATTAAATTATCTGAGATGAAGCAGATATTAGTAGAAGCAGGTGTGATGACTACGATTGTAATGCTGATCATCGGAGCATCTTCCGTATTGTCCTTTGTATTGTCCTTTACAGGACTGCCGCAGGCAATCAGTAATCTGATGCTCGGAATCTCCAGTAATAAGGTTGTTATTCTTCTGTTGATCAATGTGATCCTGCTGATTGTCGGAACTTTTATGGACATGGCTCCTGCACTGCTGATTTTTACGCCGATTTTCCTTCCTGTTATCAGAAATATTGGAATGGATCCGATTCAGTTTGGTGTTATGATGGTTATGAACCTTTCCATAGGTACTGTAACTCCGCCGGTAGGAAGTGTTCTGTTTGTCGGATGTAGTGTTGCGAAACTGAGAGTAGAAGATGTAGTTAAGCGGTTAATTCCATACTTTGCGGCAATTGTGATCGGACTTCTGTTTGTTACATTTGTTCCAGCATTCAGTACATGGCTTCCAACTGCACTGGGATTGATGTAAGATATGATACAGGGAGCGGAGTTCTCTGTATCACAAATAACAGTTCAGCAATATTGCTGAACTGTTATAGGATAAGGCGGTATCAAGGATTGGTGGGAATATTGGTGTGTGTGACGATATTAAGTGTTTTACGGTATTTTAACGGAGAAATAGTCATATATGTTTTAAATGTTTTTTCAAAATGTGTAAGACTTCCGTATCCCACCAGCTCTGCAATAGCGCTGACAGAATAGTCGGTTTCTTCCAGATAACGCTTTGCCCGCTGAATGCGGTGGATGTTGATATACTCACTGACGGTATATCCTGTGACTTCTTTAAACACCCGGCAGATATAATATTTGCTCAGAAAAAATTGAGAAGACAAGGTATCCAGCGTAACATTCTGAGAGTTGTTTTGGGAAAGATAATCGGCAATTTCATAAACATGGCTGTATTTACCGTCATTGTTCAGGAAGGCGATCTGTTGGGATTGAAAATCAAGCTCCCGGCCGAGATGGAGAAAATAAGAGGTGACGGCAAGCTCGATTGCCTGTTTGTAATTTCTCTTTTTCTCTTTGTGTTCCTGCTTGAACAGATAATATAAATTCATAAACTGTTCCTGCTGGTCAGGTGTCAGATGGTAGATACCGTAGTGTTCGTGAAAAAAGCGGACCAGTTGTAAAGTCGGATATTTTGCATCTATATCCTGCATTTTTTGACCAGTCACATACAAAATGATCCGATTGTGTCCGGTATCGTTTTCAGACACAGATTTGGTCATGTGGATCAGGTTGGTATCCACAAGGATCAAATCCCCCTTTTGGGCGATGAAATTACGGTTATTAAAGAAAAACAGGCGTTCCCCTTCCAAGATATAGAAAATTTCATATTCATTGTGAAAATGTTTGACACGCATATCAAACTTTCCGTACCGTACCATATGTTCAAGGGAGATGCCGTCAATTGATGCATAATAAGTTACCTTTTCCAACTGTTCACCTGCTTTCAGTTATTTCTTTATTAGGAGTATATAATAAAAAACAGAAAAATGCTATAGGGGATAGAGTGGAAATATTTTGTGAAATATTTTGTATGGATTCATTCCGTTAATGTGCACAGCAGCAAGCTGTGAGCAGTAACGGAAAATATCGATAGGAGGACAATACGAAAGTGTATGAGACAGAATTGAGAAAAAAACTGAATTTAGTGATCGATAAACTGCTTAGCTTAGGCGGACCGGACAATGTGAAGGAATTAGAGGAATCCGGCGGAGAAGCAATCGGTTTTTTTGCAAGAGATTTTGGGATCCGTGAGTGGGACTGGCCGCAGGGGGTCGGACTATATGGATTGCTGAAGATGATGCAGTATGATGCGAATGAGGAATATAAAAAATTTCTTTACGACTGGTTTAAAGAGAACATTGCACAGGGGCTTCCATCCAGAAATATCAATACAACCACCCCCCTTCTGACTTTGGCTGAGTTGAATGAGTATTATCATGATCCTCAGTTTGAAGAATTGTGTGTAGATTGGGCGAAATGGCTGATGAACTGTATCCCAAGAACAAAAGAGGGAGGATTCCAGCATGTAACAAGCGCCAACGGAGACCGTCAGGGTGTGCGTTTAAACGAAAGTGAAATGTGGATCGACACATTGTTTATGACTGTTTTATTTTTAAATAAGATGGGACAGAAATATCAGAACGAAGAATGGATCAATGAAGGGATTCATCAGGTGCTGATGCATATCAAATATTTGTATGACAAACAGACGGGATTGTTTTATCATGGCTGGTCGTTCAATGCGAACAATAATTTTGGCGGGATCTTCTGGTGCCGCGGAAACAGTTGGTTTACATTGGGGATCCTGGATTATATTGAGATGTTTAAGGGGACTTTGAATCAGGCTGTAAAGACATTTATTATCGATATATATAAGGCGCAGGTGAAGGCATTGAAAGAATTACAGGCGCCGAGCGGCCTCTGGCATACTGTATTGACCGATACAGACAGTTATGAGGAAGTATCTGGATCAGCAGCTATTACTTGTGGTATTTTGAAAGGGATCCGATTGGGAATTCTGGATGATTCATATCTGCCATGTGCAAAAAAAGGACTCGATGGTATCCTGAAAAATATTGATAAAAATGGTACTGTATTAAATGTATCAGGCGGTACAGGAATGGGAATGAATGCAGAGCATTATAAGAACATTCTTATTGCGCCGATGGCGTATGGACAGTCATTGACTATCCTGGCGCTTGCTGAAGCTTTGCTTCACATTTGAATTGTGGTATTTACGGGGGAACCCGTTAATGCAAATAAATAACCATTTCAAGATAAGAGAGGAGAAAATGCAATGGATTTTACAAAGAAATTTTCATTGGAAGGTAAAGTGGCTCTGGTAACAGGTGCTTCTTACGGAATTGGATTTGCAATTGCAACTGCATATGCAGAAGCAGGCGCAACAATTGTATTTAATGATATCAAAGAAGAATTAGTAGAGAAGGGAATCGCTTCATACAAAGAATTAGGCATCGATGCTCATGGATATGTATGTGACGTAACAAATGAAGAGCAGGTAAATACTATGGTTGCACAGATTGAAAAGGAAGTCGGAGTGATCGACATTCTTGTAAACAATGCGGGTATTATCAAGAGAATCCCAATGTGCGAGATGAGTGCAGCAGAATTCAGACAGGTGATCGATGTAGATCTGAACGCTCCGTTCATCGTATCTAAGGCAGTTATTCCGGCCATGATTAAAAAGGGTCACGGAAAGATTATCAACATCTGTTCTATGATGAGTGAACTTGGACGTGAAACTGTTTCTGCTTATGCAGCAGCTAAGGGTGGACTTAAGATGCTGACAAAGAACATTGCGTCAGAGTACGGTGAATTTAATATTCAGTGTAACGGTATCGGACCTGGATATATTGCAACACCACAGACAGCTCCGCTACGTGAGAGACAGGAAGACGGAAGCAGACATCCGTTTGACCAGTTTATTATCGCTAAGACACCGGCAGCAAGATGGGGAGAGGCTTCTGATCTTGCGGGTCCGGCAGTATTCCTGGCTTCTGAGGCATCTGATTTTGTTAACGGACATGTTCTGTATGTAGACGGCGGAATTCTGGCTTACATCGGTAAGCAGCCACAATAATTTTAATAGAAAGAAAAAAGCGGCAGGAGTGTGGGTACAATACTCCTGCCGTTTTAATGCTTTAGAAAAAAGATTGTGTATTTCTTACAGTTTATTTGCCCGCTTCATTGCAGATACGACCATACCTCCTAATGCAAACAATGCCAGCGCATTCGGGATAACCATCAGATTGTTAAACATATCAGATAATTCCCATACTAAATCATTAGAAGCCAGCGTTCCAAGGAAGATAAATACAAGTGCGATCACTGTATAAATCTTGGTTGATTTCTCACCGAATAAGTATGCAACATTGATCTTTCCGAACAGATTCCATCCCAAAATCGTAGAAAATGCAAAGAAGAACAGTGCAATTGCAACAAACTGTGCGCCGAACTGTTCACCAAAAACAGTACCAAAAGCAGTCTGTGCAAGATTTGCCTTTCCAACCATTTCCAGGGCTTCGCCGGTATATCCGTTAGCAAGGATTCCGTCCTTTGTATATAAAGTAGAAATGACAACCAGTGCGTTCAGTGTCAGAACGACAAATGTATCAATAAATACACCTACCATGGCAACACAGCCTTGTTCATGCGGGTTTTTTACTTGTGCCAGTGCGTGGGCGTGCGGAGTGGAACCCATACCTGCCTCATTAGAGAAAAGTCCACGTTTTGCGCCCTGTGTCATAGCTGTTTTGATCGCCGCACCCAAAGAACCACCTATGATCGCCTGAGGCTGAAATGCGTATGTGAATATCATGCCTATGGTTGCTGGAAGATATTGAATACGTGCGATCAGTACAACCAGTCCGCCGAGCAGGAAAACAGCAGCCATGATTGGGACGATTTTTTCAGTTACGGAAGCAAGTCTCTTAATACCGCCCAGGAAAATAAAGCCACAGATGATAACCAGAATAATTCCAATTACCCATGAGGGGATTCCAAAAGCAGTTTCACAGGTAGAGCCGATGGAATTGGACTGCACCATACATCCGAAGAATCCCAGAGCCAGTGTGATGGCAATTGCAAAGAATCCGGCAAGGAATTTACCAAAAGAACCCTTGAAGGCAGTGGTGATGTAATATACCGGACCGCCTTTGATGATGCCGTCTTTCTGCACGATGCGTGTTTCCTGTGCAAGTGTTGCTTCTGCATAGATGGTGGCCATTCCGAAGAAAGCAATGATCCACATCCAGAAAATAGCTCCCGGCCCTCCTGTCAGGATTGCTCCGGATGCGCCGACAATGTTTCCGGTTCCGACCTGTGCGGCAATTGCGGTTGCCAGAGCCTGAAAGGAACTCATGCCGGCATCGTGCTTTTTACCATTTAATGTCAGTGATCCGAAGACACGGGACATACCTTCTTTGAAACAACGAATCTGTACAAAACGGGTTTTAATGGAATAAAATAGTCCGACAGCGATCAGCATGATAAACAGAATGTAGTCAGACAGGTAACTGTTGATTGTTTGAACAATCGGTAATAAAGTTTCAGACATTTTTCTCTCTCCTTTAAAAACAATATGTAATCTTGATATTACTGCAGTTTGTTATATACTTTGTATTTTTATCATTCTGTAATATCAAAAAGAGCAGCCATTGAAGCAGCTGCTCTGAAAAAACGCATATAAATCATGAGAAAAGACGATAAAACAACCCCCAAAGCGGGGAAATTGTCACTCTGTCTCCTTTACCTGAGAGATTCAGTCCTGACAGACCTTACACCTTCGGTACTCATACATGAGTTTTTCCAGAGTATTCTCCGCCTCCAGTCTCTCATATATAAGATTCAAGAGGTTTCAACGAATCCTGCTTTATCTTAGCACAGTATGAAAGAGGTGTCAATCTATTCAGTGGTGAAACCTTCTTATAAATATTAATTAAATGCCAATTTCACGTTCAATCTGTTGTTTGGTTTTTAAGATCATCTCTTTTAACACTAAAATCCGTTCATCACTCATGCGGTCCTTGGGAGCAGAGATGCTGATGGCATAAGTGGACTTGCCGTTGTAACCTTTCAAAGAAACTGCAATACATCGGACTCCCAGTTCATTTTCCTCATTGTCCATAGCATAACCATTTTGGCGTACTTCGTTAATGAGAATCATAAAATCTACATATCTGGTGACCGTGTATTCCGTAAGTTGGCGAATGGAACTTCGTTTCCAGATAGATTCAATTTTCTCATCCGGCATATCTGCAAGCATTGCTTTGCCCACGCCGGAGCAATACAGCGGAATACTTTTTCCGACCATGGAGATCATACGGACGGAATTCAGGGATGCCTCTACCTTATCAATATAAGTAGCGTTGGTGCCGTCTATCTGTACCAGATGAACTGTCTCACCGGAATGAGCGGAAAGAGCCTTGATATAGGGACGGGCAATGTCGATCATGCTGTTTTTCTCCAAAATCTGATTGGAAAGACTACAGATCTTAAAGCTGAGACTATATTTGGAAGATTCTGTGTCCTGACGTACATAATCCATACAGATCAGAGAGTTTAAAATTCTATGAACTGTGCTTTTATTTAGTCCTAACGTTGTACTTAATTCTTGAAGACCCATGGCGCCGTTCTGCGCCAGACATTCAATTGTGCTGAAAATGCGTTCCGATACTTGTATCGGGTTTTTCTGTACTTCATTCTGTTCATTTTCCATGTGGAAATCCTCCATTCATCAAGTCCTGCCTGTAAGAGCATCATCTTTTAGGATGTATCGAATTATAAAACCAAGTTTCATGATATGAAATACTAAAAGCATTGTAGCATGCTTTAAGAAAAATCGCAATTGTATGTTTTGATAAGCGCAGTAAACAATTGTAACTATGTTACTGTCATCACTTTATTAGTCGGACACCTTGCAGCGTAGTGCAAGGTGCCGTAACAGTTCAGCCCAGGACTTTGCACTGGCTGCAAAGTCTGTGAAATAACGTACAGGTAGAGATGCATCAAGCCACCACGAAGTGGTTTTGCATGGCTTGATGCCTGTAACAGGAAGCCGAAGGCTGAACTGTTACAAGGTGCCGTGTGAACTGTTACAAACAATTGACATATAAACAGAACAGTGTATAATAAAAATATAATCCATAATATGAAATGGAATTTCATATTATAAAACTACGAATAAAAATAGAAGGAGAATGGACATGAGTGAAGAAATGAAAACAAAATTTGGTTTTGAACTGCGCCATGTTGGAATCAATTGCGAGAATGAGGAAGAGGCAGTTAAGGTGGCTGAGAGATTTGAGACTCTTTTCGGATTTCCGAAGAAGGCAGGCAACAGTTCTGTATTTGCCGGAACAGGTGTAGAAGTGATGAAAACGCCATATCTTGGAAAAAATGGACATATTGCGATCGGAACAACGGATATTGAGGGCGCTGTGAAGTATCTGGAGTCTATTGGCGCAGAGTTTGATCTGGAAACTGCAAAGTACAAAAATGAAAAAATGATTGCTATTTATATGAAAGAAGAGCTGGGCGGTTTCGCCGTGCATCTTGTGCAGAAATAAAGTCAGAATGCGCTTTATAGTTTGACTCAGGATATTGCTTGTTACTGTGAGCGGAATGAACAATAACCTCTGTTTTTGTGCAAAATCCCCAGAAGAAAGTAGATACATTTATGGGAAGAATCATGTACTTTGTATATTATTGATAAAAACAAGAAAAAGGTTTGAAATGTGTTGACAAGGTTATAATATGGAGTATAATAAAATCAAGAAGTTCACTATATGAAATATGATTTCACAATATGAAACTAGAAAATGTGAAGAATACAAGAAATATATGAATAGGTTCATATTGATGTGTGATCATGCGTAAGCAGATAAGGAGAATGAAAAATGTGTAATGTATCAGAGACAATTCAGAAAATGGGTGTAGTACCGGTTGTTGTTTTGAATGACGCAAAGGATGCGGCTCCATTGGCGAAAGCATTATGTGAAGGAGGTCTTCCGTGTGCAGAGGTAACATTCCGTACAGAAGCGGCAGAAGAATCTATCCGTATTATGACAACAGAATACCCAGAGATGTTCGTAGGAGCAGGTACTGTTCTGACAATTGATCAGGTTGACCGTGCAGTTGCAGCAGGCGCGAAGTTCATTGTAAGTCCGGGATTTGATCCGGAGATCGTTGACTACTGTCTGAGTAAAGAAATTCCGGTATATCCGGGATGTATTACACCATCAGAGGTTGCACAGGCTGTCAAGAGAGGACTTAAGGTAGTGAAGTTCTTCCCGGCAGAGCAGTTTGGCGGTGTTGCAACGATCAAGGCTCTTGCAGCTCCATATGTAGGTGTGAAGTTTATGCCGACAGGCGGGGTAAGCGCAAAGAATCTGGAAAGCTATCTGTCATGTGACAAGATCGTGGCATGCGGCGGAAGCTGGATGGTAAAAGGAAGCCTTGTGGCAGAAGGTAAATTTGACGAAATTAAAGATCTAGTAAAAGAGGCTGTAGAGCTTGTAGCCGAGATTAGAAATAAATAAGAACATCTGACATAGCAATCTTGAAGACTGATATGTAAAATATAAAAAGCGTATGAAAAAGAAAGAGGAAGATTATGAGCAAGAAAGTAATTACATTTGGAGAGATTATGTTAAGACTGGCGCCGGAGGGATATTACCGTTTTGTACAGGCTGAGACACTTGGCGCAACATACGGAGGCGGAGAAGCTAATGTGGCGGTTTCACTTGCAAACTACGGATTCGATGCAAAGTTTGTTACCAAGCTTCCGAAGCATGAGATTGGACAGGCAGCAGTGAATTCCCTTAGAAAATACGGTGTAGACACATCCTTTATCGCACGCGGCGGCGACAGAGTTGGTATTTACTTTTTGGAAAAGGGCGCGTCTCAGAGACCGTCTAAAGTAATCTATGACAGGGCAGGTTCATCTATTTATACAGCAGTGCCGGAAGATTTTGACTGGAAAGCAATCTTTGACGGTGCAGAGTGGTTCCATTTTACAGGAATTACGCCGGCGCTGAATGATGGTGTAGCTGCAATCTGCCTTGAGGCATGTAAGGCTGCAAAAGAAGCAGGCGTTAAGGTTTCCTGTGATTTGAACTACAGAAACAAACTGTGGAGCAAGGAAAAAGCAGGGCAGGTTATGGGTGAGCTTTGCAAATATGTCGATGTATGTATCGCAAATGAAGAGGATGCTTCCGATGTATTTGGAATCAAGGCTGCCAATACAGATGTGTATGCAGGTGAAGTAAACCATGAAGGATATAAAGACGTGGCAAAACAGCTTGCTGACCGTTTCGGATTTGAGAAAGTAGCGATTACACTGCGCGAGTCTCTTTCTGCAAATGACAATCTCTGGTCTGCAATGTTGTATGATGGAACAGACTATTACTTTAGTAAGAAATATAAGATGCATATCGTAGACCGTGTCGGAGGCGGAGACAGCTTCGGAGGCGGACTGATTGCGGCAACATTGAACGGATTTGATGCACAGGCAACAATTGAATTTGCAGTTGCAGCATCTTGTCTGAAACACTCCATCGAGGGTGACTTCAATATGGTCTCTATGGACGAGGTTGCAAAACTTGCCGGCGGCGATGCTTCCGGACGTGTCCAGAGATAATAAATAATCCCTATTTGCTATGCTGAAATACAGCTGTCACGAGAGTGGCAGCTATATTTCTATAAATGGTTACTGTATTGGGACGTAAATGCGCATAAAAAGTTAGGAGGATGTCAGGTAATGAAACAATTTATGGATGAGAATTTTCTTCTGTCAACAGAAACCGCACAGAAGTTATATCATGAGTATGCAGAGGTAATGCCGATACTGGACTACCACTGTCATTTGAATCCGCAAGAGATTTATGAAGACAGAAGGTTTGATAACATTACGCAGGTGTGGTTAGGAGGCGACCATTATAAATGGCGCCAGATGCGTTCTAACGGAGTAGAAGAGAAGTATATTACAGGTGATGCTTCCGACCGGGAAAAGTTCCAGAAATGGGCGGAAACATTGGAGATGGCAATCGGTAATCCGTTGTATCACTGGAGCCATCTGGAACTGAAAAGATATTTCGGATACGAGGGATATTTAAACGGTGAAACAGCGGAAGAAGTGTGGAATTTGTGCAATGCCAGGCTGGCAGAAGCCGATATGAGCGCGCGAAATCTGATCAGAAAGTCAGGCGTCACACTGGTCTGTACAACAGATGATCCGGCAGATTCTCTGGAATGGCACAAAAAGCTGAAAGAGGATGACAGTTTTGATGTGCAGGTACTTCCGGCATGGAGACCGGACAAGGCGATGAATCTGGAGAAACCAGATTATCTGGATTATCTTGCAAAGCTGAGCGAAGTGAGCGGAGTAAAGATAGACAGTTTCCACACTTTGATCGAGGCTTTGAAGGTCCGCATGGATTTCTTTGCAGAGAATGGTTGTAGTATCTCTGATCATGGTCTGGAGTATGTAATGTATAAACCAGCTGACGAAAAAGAAATTGAGGCAATCTTTGCAAAGAGATTACAGGGAGAAACTGTGAGCCGTCAGGAAGAATTACAGTTTAAGACTGCATATATGACAGCTCTTGGAAAAGAGTATCATAAGAAAAACTGGGTGATGCAGCTTCATTATGGATGTAAACGTGACAACAATCAAATGATTTTCCGAAATCTGGGACCGGACACAGGGGTTGATTGTATCAACAATTTTACACCATCTTCTGAGATGGCAGATTATTTGAATACATTAGCTGTTACAGATGAATTGCCGAAGACTATCATTTATTCTTTAAATCCAATAGACAATGCAGCAATCGGGACGATTATCGGCTGCTTTCAGGGACCAGAAACGGCGGGCAAGATCCAGCAGGGAAGTGCATGGTGGTTCAATGACCATAAGACGGGAATGACAGAACAAATGATTTCATTGGCAAATCTGGGGCTGTTGGGCAATTTTATCGGAATGCTGACCGATTCCAGAAGTTTTCTGTCATATACCAGACATGAGTATTTCAGAAGAATTCTCTGTGAACTGATCGGCGGCTGGGTGGAAAACGGAGAGTATCCGGCAGATTATAATACGCTAGAGAAAATAATAAAGGGAATATCTTATAATAATGCCGTGCGCTATTTTGGATTTTAGCATAGGACTTTGCACTTGCTGCAAAGTCTGTAAGAATGCGTGATGGAGAATAATATATGAAGTCTTTGTCAAATATTAAAAGCAAATTACTTGCGGAGCAGATTGAAGAAGAAATTTTTCAGTATATTATAGATACGCCGTTTGGAGTTGGAGATAAACTGCCCAACGAATTTGAACTGGGAGAACGTTTTGGCGTTGGACGGAGTACCATACGCGAGGCGGTGAAACAGCTGATTTCCAAAGGGGTTCTGGAGGTGCGCCGTGGTTCTGGAACATACGTTGTCAATACCATGCCGGCGGATCTGGATCCGCTGGGACTTCAGGGACTGGCAGATAAGATGACACTGGCGCTTGACCTGGTGGAAGTGCGTCTTCTGCTTGAGCCGGGAATGGCAGAGATGGCAGCTCTCAATGCAACAGAAGAAGATATTGAGAAACTGACGGGGTTGTGTGATACAGTGGAACGTAAAATCAGGGAAGGCGAGGATTATATCAGAGATGATATCGCATTTCATACATGTGTTGCAGAATGCTCAAAGAATAAGGTTGTAGAGCAATTGATACCTGTAATTGATACGGCAGTTCTGATGTTTGTAAATGTAACGCATAAGATGCTGCGGGAAGAGAGTATTGATACTCATCGGGCGGTGACGGACGCAATTGCAGAGCATGACCCAATTGGAGCTAAGACTGCGATGATGATGCATATGACTTATAATCGTAATATGATACGAAAGCTGCAAAAAGAGTCGCAGCAGAAGAAATAAGAGTAACAGTTCAGCATAGGAGTTTTGCACTTGCTGCAAACTCCGTAAGAATGACAGTTTGCATAACTGCTTTGCCTGAAGATTGAGAGATTGAAGGAGAGCGGCAGTGAAAACTGTCTTTTTTGTTACAATGTATGCGATACAATAAACCGTGCGGCTGTTAGGAGTTTTCTTACTATTTTCTTGAAACGTCAGATGATCTTGGGTTGGGAATGGCTAAGACATCAGATGTATTTTTGCATAAAATTAGGTAAAAGCTTAATATTAAAAAACTAAATCCTAAAAAACACACTTTCTTTGTGTAAAATATACAAAACCAGTACAAATTATTTGGCAAAAAGTAGAAAGATAGTGAGATGACTTGAATCGATATATAGAGAATGGTAATATAAAACATGTAAGACGTCATATGTATATAAAGAAAAAAGAACATTCTAATTTAACCGGGATAAATTCATATGACGAATCGGAAAGTTGGATAATAAAGGAAAGAAAAGGAGGAATAATCTATGGAACTGAACAGTCAAAGAGTAAGAGGACTGGCGCCGGAAAATGATCCGCTGAAGATTGGTATGGGCTGGAGTGTGGAAGATTTGGACAAACCACAGATCCTTGTGGAGAGTACATTTGGTGACAGCCATCCGGGAAGCGCGCATTTGAATCAGTTTGTGGATGAAGCAATCAGAGGTATTACCGATGCAGGAGCCAAGGGAGCACGTTATTTTACAACAGATATTTGTGATGGAATCGCACAGGGACATGACGGGATTAACTATTCTCTTGTACATCGTGATATGATTGCCAACATGATTGAGATTCATGGAAATTCCACAGGATTTGACGGAGGTGTTTTCATTGCAAGCTGTGATAAATCCGTTCCGGCATGTCTGATGGGACTGGCAAGGCTGGATATGCCGTCCATCGTGATCACCGGAGGCGTGATGGACGCAGGACCGGATCTGCTTACACTTGAACAGATTGGAATGTACTCTGCAATGTGTAAAAGAGGAGAAATCACAGACGAGAAGCTGAACTATTACAAGCAGCATGCCTGCCCGTCCTGTGGCGCATGTTCCTTTATGGGTACTGCATCTACCATGCAGATTATGGCAGAAGCGCTGGGGTTGATGCTTCCGGGGTCTGCATTGATGCCGGCAACCTGTGAAGATTTGAAAGAAATAGCTTATCAGGCGGGAAAACAGGTTACAGAACTGGCGAAGAAAGGAATCAAAGCCAGCGATATTGTAACAATGAAGGCATTTGAAAATGCGATCATGGTACACGCTGCAATTTCCGGTTCTACAAACTCACTGCTTCACATTCCGGCAATGGCTCACGAACTGGGATTGGAGCTGGATGCGGATACATTTGACAAAATGCACAGAGGCGCACATTATCTTCTGGATATCCGTCCGGCAGGTAAGTGGCCGGCACAGTTCTTTTATTATGCAGGAGGCGTTCCGGCAGTTATGGAAGAAATTAAATCCCGGCTTCATCTGGATGTGATGACTGTGACAGGTAAGACGTTGGGAGAGAATCTGGAAGAATTGAAGCAGAATGGTTTCTACCAAAAATGTGAGAAATATCTGGAACCGTGGGGGATTAAGAGAACAGATGTTATCCGTCCCTTTGGGAATCCCATTGGAAATGACGGGACAGTCGGTATCCTGAGAGGCAATCTTGCACCGGAAGGTTCTGTTGTTAAACATTCCGCAGTTCCAAAGGAAATGTTCAAGGCGGTGCTGAAAGCAAAACCGTTTGACTGTGAGGAAGATGCCATTGAGGCAGTGCTTACGCATAAAATCCAGCCGGGAGATGCGGTGTTTATCCGCTACGAGGGACCGAAGGGCTCTGGTATGCCGGAGATGTTCTACACAACAGAAGCAATTTCCTCTGACCCTGAACTGGGAAAATCTATTGCTTTGATTACAGACGGAAGATTCTCAGGGGCATCTAAAGGACCCGCAATCGGTCATGTATCACCAGAGGCGGCAGACGGCGGTCCGATCGCGCTGGTAGAAGATGATGATCTGATTCATATTGATATTCCGAACCGGATTCTGGAAATTATTGGGATCAAAGGACAGGAGCTGCCGAAAAAAGAAGTAGACAAGATTTTGGAAGAACGTAAAAAGGCATGGAAGCCGAAGCCGCAGAAGTATACAAAGGGTGTTTTGAAAATCTATTCTGAACATGCTGTTTCCCCGATGAAGGGCGGATATATGGAGTAAGTAGAAAACGTAAAAGGATTGAGATTATTTTCAGGAGGTATAGGAAATGGATGCTGTAACATCTTTGAATCCAACCCGGCTTGTAATAGCGGCATTGGTAGGATTAGTTATATTATTAGTATTGATCATTAAATTTAACATTCAGGCAATGATCGCCATTTTAATCGGAGCACTGGCAATTGGCCTGATGGCGGGCATGCCGGTAGAAGATATAGTACTTGCAGTCAATGACGGTATTGGAAACACATTAAAAGGAATTGCCCTGCTGGTGGGCCTGGGGTCTATGTTCGGCGCCATACTTGAAGCGTCGGGTGGTGCGCAGACGATTGCTGTTACCATGGTCAAGAAATTCGGTGACCAAAAAGCGGCATGGGCGCTTGGAATTACAGGGCTAGTTATTGCAATGCCGGTATTTTTTGACGCAGGACTGATTATCTTGATTCCTCTGGCGTTTTCACTTGCAAAAAGAACAAAGAAGTCTTCGCTATTTTATGTGATTCCGCTGCTGGCAGGTCTGGCGGTCGGGCATGCATTTATCCCGCCCACACCGGGGCCGGTACTTGTGGCAACTATGCTGGAGGTTGAACTCGGATGGGTAATTCTGGTAGGCATTTTCTGTGGAACTGCCGCGATGATCGTAGCGGGGCCGATATGGGGAGCTATTTGCGGAAAGAAATATAATGTGGCGATTCCAGAGCATGTAGCAAATCAGGAAGACTTCGATGAATCTAAACTGCCGAAATTTAGTGTGATTGTAGGAATTATAATGATTCCGCTTGTACTGATCATTATGGATTCTGTGGCAGGCGTGGTGCCTGCGCTTGAATCGGCACGTCCGATACTCGGTTTCTTAGGAGAACCATTTGTAGCGCTTTTGATAGCAACGATTGTAGCAATGTGCATTCTCGGATATCGTTATGGTTATAATAAGAAAGAGCTAGAACAGATCATGACAAAATCCTTAGAACCGACAGGTATGATTCTGCTGGTAACGGCAAGCGGCGGTGTTCTCCGCTATATGCTGCAGTATTCGGGACTTGGTGAAGTGATCGGAAATGCAGTTTCTTCGGCGGCACTTCCGATGGTGATCGTAGCCTTTATCGTAGCGGCGCTGGTTCGTATTTCCGTAGGTTCTGCAACTGTAGCCATGACAATGGCTGCCGGTATTATCGCGGCAATGCCGGGAATCGCAGAGCTTTCACCATTGTATCTTGCCTGTGTAACAGCAGCAATTGCAGGCGGATCGACAGTATGTTCCCACTTTAATGATTCTGGTTTCTGGTTAGTCAAATCATTGGTTGGAATGGATGAAAAGACAACATTGAAGACATGGACAGTTATGGAGACACTGGTTGGTGTAACAGGATTTGCTGTAGCGCTTATAATATCCTTCTTTGCATAATGCCATGATGCTGGGGGCAAAAGGTAATTTGCCCCCTCTCTTTATGATATCTCTCCCCGATATTCCTTGGGGGTTTTCCCAATATACTTTTTAAATATTTTCGTAAAATAATTGACATCTTGTATGCCACAGAACTGTGCGATGCCCTGAATCTGCATATTGGTGGAATTAAGCAAAAAAACTGCGTTTTCTACCCGTTTCTTGTTGACATAATCTGTCAGTGTTACACCGGTCTCCTTTTTAAATAAGGTAGAAAGATAACTGGCGTTTACATTTAAGAGCTGCGCCTGTGTTTTGAGACTTAAGTCTGCCGTTAAGTCAGAATCAATTCTTGCAAGTACTTTTTGTATAGGAAGCGAGTAGCCTTTTGTGGAGTGGTTTTTGACAAGCAGACAGTATTTGTGTACCATCTCTTTTTGCAGCGTCAGTCCCGATTCCGGAGACACAATCTGTTCGATCTTGCGGGCAAAACGGGAAGAAAGGCTGTCGATATGCAGGGGATGGACGTCTCCATATTCTGCGCCTTTCCGTAAGATGGTATTCAGGATGATGCAATAATTCTTAATATCCCGTACCGGATCAGCAAGCCGTTGTTCCATCAGACGAAAGCTGTTTCGTGCGATAGCGGCTTCTGCTTTGTGTGTCAGACCCTGAGAAACGGCATGTATCAAAAGATTTTCCGAGGCATATCGTTTTTCCAGAACCTGCATGGTTAGGAATGCTTCTTCCGGTTCCCGGAAATCCGGTCTGGATGCTACAGGCTCAATGTTTTCGGGCATCAGATTATCCATATATTCAATGGAAAAGTTTTCCATACTATCCCATAGTGTTTCACCCAATGTCGAGAACAGGATACGCAGGCTGTCTTCTTCTGGGATGACGGGAAGATTAGAATAATATTTGTTCAACTGGTTATACTGCTGGGGAGAGAGCGCATGGCGCTCTGCAATGTTCAGCAGAATCGATTTGGTTATATAATGGTTAGTATAAGGTCCGATTAGTAAATAGGACGGGGAGTTTTCCGTATCTGGCAGCGGAAAACAGGCATAGCGGCATAAAAATGCGTCCTGCATCAGAAAAATTGTGTTTGGCTTGTGAATATTCGGAATCGAAAAAAATAATTTCTTGTAGTCTGTTTTGCCATAAATCATTTCACGCAGCCCCAGATCCAATACTGGGAAGTCATTGCTGTTCGCGTCAAGTAAGATTGTCTTAGTGTGAAGGTTTTTGAACAACCGGCATAAAAATGTCAATTCTGCTTCGTAATGCATAAGAATCCTTTCTATGAATAAAATATAGTTTGTGAGAATAGAAATCATTTTATGTATCTATTTTTGAATCGTAAAATTATATTCTATTATCGTACAATTTTTGGTAAAAAACAAGAGGGTATAAAAATAATACGAAAATAGATAGAAAATCTCCTAACTGAAATATAAAAAAGTGATTAATATAATGACAGCAATAAGTTACAGGCAGATACATAGAATGAACTCAAAAAGGAGGAACAAACAGTATGCGTAAAGTAATGAACTTGAATGAAAACTGGCGGTTTATTCAAAAGGATGCAGGACTTCCTGCGTCGCTTCCGACAGATTGGGAGCGTATAAACCTGCCTCACACATGGAATGCTGTTGACGGACATGACGGTAATGGAGGTTATGACAGAGGAAACTACTGGTATGCAAAGACATTTGCAACGCCGAAGCAGGCATTCGGGGGCAGCAGAGTGTTCGTGGAGGTTTTGGCAGCAGGACAGCAGGCAACCGTATATGTAAATGGAACAGAGGTGACATATCATGAGGGAGGGTATTCCATCTTCCGTGCAGATATTACAGATCTGTGTAAGGATGGGGAGGAAAATCTTCTTGTGGTAGCTTGCAGCAACGAGCATAAAGACGGCGTTTATCCGCAGGCGGCAGATTTTACGTTTTATGGAGGACTGTACCGCGGTGTGAATATCATTAGTGTACCGGAAACACATTTTGATCTGGAATATTACGGCGGTCCGGGGATGCAGGTAACACCGGTACCTTTTGACTGCGGCGGAGCAGAATTTGATATCGTATCCTATGTAAAAAATGCAGATGAGAACTTTACTGTATTGTACTCTGTCAAAGATGCAGACGGAAATGAAGTGGCATCTGCCTGCCGTCCGGCAGACGATACAAGGGTGAGGATCCATGTGCCGGATGCGAAGAAATGGGAAATTGATTCTCCATATCTGTATACAGTAACGGCAGAACTCCAGAGACGCAATGAAGTATTTGACGAGATATCTGTTCAGGCAGGTGTGAGAAGTTTCTCCTGCGATCCAAATAAGGGATTCATCATCAATGGTGTGGAAACACCGCTGCGTGGTGTGAGCCGTCATCAGGATCAGCTATACAAAGGAAATGCATTGACAAGAAAGGACCACTTTGAAGATGCGAGAATCATCAAAGAGCTTGGCGCAAATACCATCCGTTTGGCGCATTATCAGCACAGTCAGGACTTTTATGATGCATGCGATGAGCTGGGATTTGTAGTGTGGGCAGAGATTCCGTTTATCAGTGTGATGAACAATGATCCGGCAGCCCATCAGAACTGCATCAGCCAGTTGAAAGAACTGATCATTCAGAATTACAATCATCCTTCTATCTGCTTCTGGGGAATTTCCAACGAAATCCTGATCGGCGGAATTTCCGAACAGCTGGTGGAAAATCATAAAGAGTTAAATGCTCTTGCAAAAGAACTGGATCCGACCAGACTGACCACAATCGCTCATGTAAGCATGACGCCGGTAGAGAGTCCGATGCATCATATTACGGATGTGATCAGTTACAACCATTACTTTGGATGGTATGGAGGCAAGATGGAAGACAATGGACCGTGGCTGGATATGTTCCATAACAAGCATCCTGATCTTTGTGTGGGAATGTCTGAGTACGGATGTGAAGGTATCGTGACCTATCACGGACCGAATCCGGCATGCAAGGATTACAGTGAGGAGTATCAGGCTTTGTATCATGAGCATTTGGCAAAGGTGTTTGACGAGCGTCCGTGGATCTGGTCTACACATGTATGGAATATGTTTGACTTTGGCTGTGCAGCCCGTGACGAGGGCGGTGTGTCCGGCCGAAATAATAAGGGTCTTGTAACAATGGATCGCAAGACGAAGAAAGACAGCTATTATATTTACAAGGCATATTGGAACAAAGAGCCAATGGTACATGTATGCGGCAGGCGTTATGCGCAGCGTGCAGGTGAGACAACAGAAATCCGTGTTTATTCCAATCAGCCGACAGTTACTTTGTATCTGAATGGAGAGAAAGCAGGTGAGTTAAGTGCAGATAAGGTATTTGTCTTCAATGTAGAGCTGAAAGACGGACAGAACACTGTGCTGGCAGCAGCAGGAGATGTAAAAGACAGTATTACACTTGAGAAAGTGGAGAAAGAGCCTGAGATTTATGTACTTCCAGAAGTGAATGAACGTGCAGAAGGCGTGGCAAACTGGTTCAAGACAGTGGGAGATATGGATCTGAAGGCGCCGATGGAATTCCCAGAGGGAATGTACAGCATTAAGGATACCATCGAAGAGATTGCAGCCAATGAAGAGGCATTACAGATTATTCAGGAGGCCGTGAAACTGGCAATGAACATGAATGTGGTTCCGGGCGAAGGCATGTGGGATATGATGAAGGGCATGAGCATGGAGAAGATGAAAGACATGGCAGGAAGCTTGATGCCGGAAGGATTTATTGAAAGCCTGAATGCGAAGCTGATCAAGATCAAGAAAAATTGAAAGCTTAAAACAGAAGAATCAGTAAGAAGAAAGGAATGAGGATATGGATAATCAGAAAAAGATCCCAGCATTTGGAATGCGGGACAAAATCGGCTATATGTTCGGAGATTTCGGTAACGATTTTACATTTATTTTGTCTTCCAGTTTTATGTTAAAGTTCTATACAGACGTGATGGGACTGTCGGCTGCCGTTGTGGGTATGCTGATGATGGCTGCGCGTTTTGTGGATGCGGTTACGGATGTGACAATGGGACAGATCGTTGACCGTTCCAAGCCGACGAAAGATGGGAAATTCAAACCTTGGATCCGGAGAATGTGCGGACCGGTCGCAATTGCTTCTTTCTTGATTTATCAGTCAGGATTTGCAGATATGTCTTATGGATTCAGGCTGGGATGGATGATCGTGACTTATTTGTTATGGGGAAGCATCTTCTACACATCCATTAATATTCCGTATGGATCTATGGCATCTGCAGTTTCTGCAGAAGCAACGGACCGTGCGTCTCTTTCTACGTGGCGTTCTATTGGAGCAACACTGGCAGGACTTGTAATCGGTGTGGGAACACCAATGGTTGCATATGTAACAGTAAATGGTAATACAGTCTTGTCCGGAAGCCGTATGACAATCATTGCGGGAGTATTCAGTGTTCTTGCAATTATTTGTTATATGCTCTGCTTTACGCTTGTAAGAGAACGTGTTCCGGTTCCGGCAAACAATACAAAACTGGATGTTGTAAAGTTACTTCGCAGTCTTGTGACAAACCGTGCGCTGCTCGGTATTATTGCTGCGGCAATCTTGCTGCTTCTTGCCATGCTCGGTATGCAGGGAATGTCTGCTTATGTATTCCCGAACTATTATGGAAGTCCGGCAGCGCAATCGATGGCAGCGATGGCAGGAAGCCTGGCGACTCTGGTTATCTGTGCACCGCTTGCAACGAAGTTATCTGCGAAATTTGGAAAGAAAGAACTGTCGATCACTTCCTGCCTGGCAGGCGCAGCTTTCTATATGGTCTGTCTGGTTATGAAACCGGAAAATCCATATGTATATGTTGTATTCTATACACTGGCAATGATTGGAATCGGATTCTTCAACATGATTATCTGGGCGATGATCACAGATGTCATTGATGATGCGGAAGTAAAGAACGGGATTCGTGAAGATGGAACCATTTATTCCGTATATTCCTTTGCACGTAAGATTGGACAGGCGTTGTCTTCCGGTATGGTAGGCGCACTGCTTTCACTGGTTGGATATACAACGGCAACAGCATTTGACCCGGATGTAGTAGACGGAATCTTTAATATTTCCTGTATCGTACCGATCGTTGGATTAGTAGCGGTTGCATTGGCTTTGATATTCATTTATCCGTTAAACAAAAAGAAAGTAGATGCAAATGTATTAGAACTGAAGAAACGCCGTAAAGAAGCATAAGAATGGCGAAGAGCATCGGCAGTTTTAAGTATTTGATATAAGACATCATAAAACAGGGCTGCCGGTTACTACCAATTTTTAGACTCTAAATCTTAAAATACGAATCTCTAATAGAAATCAGCGCTTTTAGTACCTGATCTGCTGTGAGAGATTCGTATTTTTTTATTCAATCAGTTTCCCATTTTATAGTTGAATGATTAAATAGTCGTTTGTAAAGTTTTCCGTTTATCATTTTGTACCGCCATTCTAATTTATTGGTGTATGTATCAAATGTTTTAAATATCGTGGGTATTGTATATAATGCCAAATTAGTTTGAACAATTTATAATAAAAACCAACAAACCAAATGATAAGGAAGGCACTGGCAATAGAAAAATTAGTATTTCCAATTTTTAAATTAAAGAAAGCGTGAATTGGAAGTAATTTAATATTTTTGTTATAATGTAGTATATAGCACAGGTATCCTGTTAAAAAGATAATTGTAAAAAAAGATGTTAAAAAAGGGCCCAATGATACAGACACTTTATTCCATCCTCAGTTGCTTCTTTCTTTTTAAGATTAGTTCTTCTAATTCATTTAATACTTGTTCATCTGTTTCTTCATCTACAAGGTTTGCCATGATAGCAAATGGAGAAGAAAAATGAGCCAATTTCTCGCAACTCATAGCAAGATACTCGTTGTAGCTTATAATTGGCGTATAACTTCTAGTTAATACAGTGCCGCTATATACAATCTGCTCTACTTTGATATACTCTTTTTTTATCAGGCTTCTAAGTGATGCCTGCACTGTATTAATCTGTAAATCTTCGGATTTCTGTACAATAGCAGAAGCTGTCATAGATTCGGGGGAATTCCACAATATTTCCATAACCTGCAACTGTCGCCTACTTACTCAATGATATATTGATAAATAATTAAAGTGATGATATGATTGAAAATGATAAAACAATTACTAAAAAGGGGATGATGGTATTGAGTTGATTTTTCCGAAATTATGCACCTGTAAAATAATAATTGTTTTACTTTAACTCTTCTTCCGACAAATGCATGTAATTGTCGTTGCGCATATTGTTTTGAGAAAGAATATAATTAAGAAACTACCGTTATGTTTTGGTGGATGTCCATACTTTAGCATATATAAATCGGATGAACATTATATGTATGAATGTAACCCTATTACATTAAATAGTCTTGATCGTGTTAAGGCAGTAGCAAGAACTAGCAGTAAATAGAGAGGTGAGAAAATTATGAGCCTAAAAAAAATTCTGAGCAGTAAAATTTACTTACGAATTTTAATTATTGCAGCAATTTTGAGTGATTGTTTTAATAATAAATTGAATTGGATGTGCATTTTGTATGTTGTAGGACTTATCCTGACTTATATCTTTTCGAATATTATTTCTGTTACTACTGATAAAAGTGAAAAGAATTTTAATATATTCTGGTTTCTGACACAAATAATAAGAAAGTACAAGTTTTTAATAGGTATTTGCATTATGTTAAATTTTGTTGTCATTTTTATTTACAAAAATACAGAAATAGCCATGAATTGGTGCGTTGGTAGCATTTACTTTACCATGATGGTAATTCTTTTTCAAATCAAAGGAATATGGAAAAAAAATAACGTGTCAAGAAATGTTGCATTTGGAAGACTGGTGTATTTCCTAATGTTTCCCACATTGTATTATGTAGTGCTAATCAGATTACAACGTCCAATGATAAATAGTTTTCACTTTTTATTTTCAAAGGTGCAATTTAATGGTTTACCTATTGAGTTTTTGTATAGAAACACATTATTTTGGATTGTAAATTTAGTTGTAATAGGTGGTTTTGTATTATATTTGTTTAATATAAGAAAAGAAATTACGATGAAATATTTTTTACAACAGAATTGACAAGATAGGATAAAAAAAAGTGATAGCATCTTTGAATTGGCTCTGTCATTGTAGATGAGTGAGTGCACAAAACCATGTAAAACGAAAAACAGGATGATTTATTTATTATTTTCTAAAGCCACCAGTTTCGTTGAATTCGAATGAATGTGATTTTTAAGTAATCTAGCTTGTGGACACTGTGTAAGACATTGTAATGCCGAAAGCAAATGCAATGGTGGCAGAAACAAGAGTCCCCTTGCTTTAGCTATGGGGGTGCCAAAGAGTGCTATAAAATATATTTTAAGGTAATATAGATAAAGCGAATGTATAAAATAGAAAGAGTTTTTTCAGAAGGAGGCGGATTGGAGATGAATGGAAAATTACCCAAAAAAGCAGCAATTGT
>NZ_CALPDG010000026.1 GCF_943193195.1 Mediterraneibacter agrestimuris
ATTTGTGCCTCGCCGCAGGCGATTTTAAATGCACAAATGCGGTTACTGTGCACAGCAGCAGGCTGTGAACAGTAACAAGATTTTTAAAATATACAAATGTTAGTAAAAGAATATTAGGAGGTTTCTTATGAAAGGTATTATTTTAGCAGGTGGCTCAGGAACAAGGTTATATCCGTTGACAAAAGCTGTTTCCAAGCAGATTATGCCGGTGTACGACAAACCGATGATCTATTATCCGCTGTCCATTTTGATGCTGGCGGGGATTCAGGATATTTTGATCATTTCTACACCAAGAGATCTGCCGATGTTTGAGGAGTTGTTTGGTACAGGAGAGGAACTTGGACTTCGTATGTCCTACGCTGTGCAGGAAGAGCCGCGCGGACTGGCAGATGCGTTTATTATTGGAGAGAAATTTATCGGAGATGACAATGTAGCGTTGATTCTGGGAGATAACATTTTCTACGGACAGAGCTTTTCTAAGCTGTTAAAGGAAGTTGCATCCAGAGAAAAGGGAGCGACGATTTTCGGATACTATGTACGCGATCCGAGGGCTTATGGTGTAGTAGAATTTGATGAAAACGGCAAGGCAATCTCTATTGAGGAGAAACCGGAGCATCCGAAGTCAAATTATGCCGTTCCGGGCCTGTACTTCTATGACAATGATGTTGTGGAAATCGCTAAGAATGTGAAGCCGTCTAAAAGAGGCGAGATTGAGATTACAAGTGTTAACAATGCATATCTGGAAAGAGGAGATTTGCGTGTGGAGACGATGGGTCGAGGATTTGCATGGCTGGATACCGGTACACATGACGCACTTCTTGATGCTGCGGATTTTGTAGCTGCATTCCAGAAGCGACAGGGGCTTTATGTATCCTGTATCGAAGAAATCGCATACAAACGAGGATTTATTACAAAAGAACAGCTTTTGAAGTTGGCGGAACCTTTAATGAAGACCGAGTACGGTAAGTATCTGGTAGAGGTCGCAGAGGGCTTATAATGAGACGCGGCTTAGTTATGAGAATGCTCAGTGTGGTATTGCAAGAAGATAGATTAAGACAGGATAGAGTAGTTTAGAAAGGACAGATGTTTTATGGGTAAGATTCAGGTAGAAACATGTGAAATCGAAGGGCTGAAAGTAATTACGCCGGCAGTATTCGGCGATGAGCGCGGATATTTTATGGAAACCTATAATTATAATGATTATAAAGACGCAGGAATTGACATGGAGTTTGTACAGGACAATCAGTCCAGTTCTAAGAAAGGGGTCTTACGCGGACTTCATTTTCAGATCAATTATCCGCAGGATAAGCTGGTACGTGTTGTCAGCGGTGAGGTGTTTGATGTAGCGGTTGATCTGCGGAAAGATTCTAAGACATACGGACAGTGGTGTGGTGTGCTTTTGTCGGCAGAGAATAAGAAGCAGTTTTTTATTCCGAAGAATTTTGCGCATGGTTTCCTTGTAGTATCTGATTCTGCTGAGTTTGCGTACAAGTGTACCGATTTTTATCATCCGAATGATGAAGGCGGTCTTGCATGGAATGACCCGGATATTGGAGTAGAGTGGCCGATTCCGGAGGGAATGGAGCTGACGATTTCGGAGAAAGATAAGAAGTGGAAGGGAATCAAATCCTTATAAACAGTCATTGGAGGTAGATTTGTGTCAACTTATATACATAACTTTTTTGCATACAAAGAACTGCTTAAGGAACTGGTGAGAAGGGATATTAAGATTAAGTACAGACGTTCTGTTCTGGGGATTTTGTGGTCGGTTTTGAATCCACTTGGTATGATGGTGATCATGTCTGTCGTATTTTCGCATGTATTCCGTGGAAATATCGAAAATTTCCCGGTATACCTGATGTGCGGACAGATTATTTTTAACTTTTACAATGAGGCCAGTTCTGTTGCTATGGGGTCGATTCTGGGCAATGCAGCGCTGATTAGAAAAGTGTATGTGCCAAAGTATCTGTTTCCTATGTCAAAAGTTTGTTCTTGCTTTGTAAACCTGCTTACATCATTCATCGCATTGTTGATTGTAATTGTGTTTACTGGAACAAAACTGTCATGGACGGTGTTATTAATTTTTATTCCGATATTATATGTGTTTTTGTTTTCTCTGGGAATGGGGCTTTTATTGTCTGCTCTTGTTGTAGCATTCCGCGATTTGATGCATCTTTACGGGGTACTGCTTACAGCATGGCTGTATCTGACGCCGATTTTTTATCCGGTAGAAATCCTTCCGGGATGGGTAAAGACGATCGTGGGACTAAACCCGCTGACAAATATTATTACAATGCTGCGGGAATTGATTATGTACGGTGCTTTGCCGGGAATGATGCTTCATGTGAAGTGTATTATTTCTTGCCTGACCGCGCTTGTACTGGGAATTGTTGTGTTCCATAAACAGCAGGATACCTTTATTTTAAAGGTGTAGGAGGAAAGAAAGATGAATGAACCGATTATTGAGGTGAATGACGTCTCAGTTATGTTCCGGTTATACAGAGAACGGGTAGATGGTATCAAGGAATTTGTCATTAAGAAGATAAAGAATCAGATCGCCTATGATGAATTCTGGGCATTGAAAGATATCCATTTTTATGTAGGAAGAGGCGAAGCTATTGGACTGGTGGGGAGAAACGGATCCGGAAAGAGTACGCTGCTGAAGACAATTGCAGGGGTATTAAAGCCAACCAGAGGAAATGTGAAAATCAGAGGAACCGTGGCTCCTATGATTGAGCTGGGAGCCGGATTTGATATGGAACTGACTGCGGCGGAAAATGTATTCTTAAACGGAGCAATTCTTGGGTATCCGAGAGAGATGCTGGAAGAGAACATGGAGAAAATTATTGAGTTTTCGGAACTGAGAGATTTTATGGATGTTCCGATTAAAAATTTCTCATCCGGTATGTTTGCAAGGCTTGGATTTGCGGTTGCAACGATTTATACACCGGACATTCTGATCGTAGATGAAATTCTTTCTGTCGGTGACTGGCAGTTCCAGGAGAAATGCCAAAGAAGGATTCATGAGATGCTGGAACAGGGAACTACTCTTCTGTTTGTTTCTCACAGTATGGAACAGGTAAAAAGTATCTGTAACCGGGCAATTCTCATTAATCACGGTGAGATGATGCTGGATGATTCTGTGGATAAGGTATGGGAGCGTTATAATCAGTTATAAAATTTTAGGAGAGCAAGGTTTCTAAAACCGAAAGAACCGAGGAGCAAAACATGTTAATAAACAGTGAAAATGCAAAGCGGCTGGCAATTTTTTTCTTTTATGACAAAAGTGGGATTGTCGACCGCTATGTTCCATATTTACTGGACGATTTAAAGAAAAACGTAACAGAGATCTGTACGGTCTGCAACGGCGGGATTCCTGAAAAGAGCAAGGAAGTACTGGAGCAGTACGGAGAGGTTTTCATTCGGGAGAACAAGGGGTTTGATGTCTGGGCGTATAAGGAAGCTATGGCTCATTACGGCTGGGACAGGCTGCAGATATATGACGAAGTAATTCTGCTGAATAATACGATTATGGGGCCGGTTTATCCGTTTCAGGAAACATTTGAGAAAATGGACCATATGGATGTAGATTTCTGGGGATTAACAGAATATTTTCAGTTCGCAGGTGATCCGTTCGGATATTCGCCTTATGGATATCTGCCGGATCATATTCAGTCTCACTGGATTGCATGCAGAAAAAGTCTTGTGTCAAGCAAAGCATTTCAGGAATACTGGGAACAGATGCCGATGATTGAAGACTATGCGCAGGCAGTTGGAAAGCACGAATCTCTTTTTACAAAACGGTTTGCCGACCTGGGATATAAGTGGGCGGTTTCTGTTGAGTGTGAGAATTTGAGGGAGTACAGCGGATATCCGTTGATGATGTGTCCCAAACGGCTTTTGAAGGAGTATCGTTGTCCTATTTTTAAGAAGCGGAGTTTCTTTCATATGGAATCGGATTATCTGCGGAACACTATGGGAGAGCAGACAACGGAACTGTATAACTTTCTGCAGTATGAGACGGACTATGATGTGGATTTTATCTGGGAAACAATTTTGAGAAGTTATCCACAGTATGATATTGTAAAAAATATGAACTTGACGTATATCCTTTCAAAGGAACAGTATGACAAGGAGTTGTTGGAGAAACAGACCAAAGAGAACAGGGTTGCTCTTGTCATGCATTTATATTTCCCGGATTTACTGGAAGAGTCATACCGCTATGTTTCTGCTATGCCAAAGGAGGCGGACATTTATCTGACGACCGATACAGAAGAGAAAAAAGCGGCAATTGAGCGGGCTTTTGCCAAGCTGCCGTGCCATAAGCTGGAGGTTCGCCTGATCCAGAACAGAGGACGTGACGTGAGCAGTCTTCTTGTAGGTGTACAGGATGTGATTATGCAGTATGATATTGTCTGCTTTGCACACGATAAAAAAACCGCGCAGATTACACCGGGAACAGTAGGAGCGTCTTTTGCATATAAGTGTTTTGAAAATACACTGGCAGGGAGGGCATTTACGGCGAATGTAATTGATACCTTTGTTAAGAATCCGAGACTGGGAATTCTTTCTCCGCCGGAACCGAATCACAGTGTGTTCTTTACGACATTGGGGAACGAGTGGGGACCTAATTATGATGTGACAAAGGAACTGGCAGACAGGCTGGGGCTGACAGTTCCAATCAGCAGAGACGTTCCGCCGGTGGCGCCTTACGGTACCATGTTCTGGTTCCGTCCAAGGGCTATGAAGCCGTTGTTTGAGATGGATTGGAAGTATGAAGATTTTCCGGAAGAACCTAATGGGATTGACGGTACATTTCTTCATGCGGTAGAGAGGATTTATCCTTATGTAGTACAGGAGTCCGGATATTATCCGGCAATTGGTATGAATGATAAATTTGCATCCATTGAATATACGAATCTGCACTATTATGTCAGAGAGTACAACAAGGTGTTTGTTGAAAATGAGATGATTGCCTGTCCGGACCAGTTAACAGATATATTGCGGCAGGCTTTGGAAATGAAAGGATTTTTTAGTACGTTTTTGAAGTACCGGGTAAAGATGGTATTGAGGAGACATGTATCAGAAGATACCTATAAAAAACTTAAGAAGAAATGGCAGAAGTTTCGGGGGAAAACGCCTGAAGAAACTGGTGTGAAGGTAGAAGGATAGAATTTTTACAAAAGAAAAGCGAGGCAGAGAAATGCAAAAAAGAATAGGAAGAGTGCTGGCTCTATTTTTGACAGCAGGAATGATCAGTACGTCACCTGAAATACAGGTTCTTGCAGAAGAGTCTGTTGAAATACAGGCAGATATTATAGATGATGTTCAGACAGAAGACCTGACTGAGGAAAACACAGCTGTGAACGAGTTTTTGGAAGAAGAAGCAGAGAATGATACTGCTCCAGACGCAGCTTTGGCAGAGGACAAGAGTGACTCGGAGGATGTTCCAGAGACAGATGTACAGGTATTTACAGAGGAAGGAATAGAAGAGAAAAAAAAGTCAGAAGAAAATGATCTTGTTATTGCGCCGGTACCGGATGTCAGTTCTTATCCGGTCAGCGGCAGCCTGTTTGACGATGTCAGTGATGATTCGTGGTATCTTCCTTATGTCACATATACGTTGAACAAAGGTGTGATGACAGGGAAAGGGAACAACAAATTTGCGCCGGGAGAGGCGCTGGCAAGAGCGCAGTTTGCTGTTGTTCTCTGGAGAATTTCCGGGGCACCAGAAACGGGCTACAAAGGAACATACCCGGATGTGCCGGACCATCAGTTCTACACATCCGCCGTTGAGTGGGCAAGCGGTGAAGAAGTAGGCGTAATCGGCGGATATGATGAAGGAAATTTCGGACCAAATGACAATATTACCAGAGAACAGATGGCTACCATGCTGTTTCGGTATGCAAAATACAAAAGTCTGGACACAACGCATATAAATGATCTGAAAGAGTTTCCTGATGCAGGCAATGTGACAGAATTTGCCCTTGAAGCAATGCAGTGGGCGGTTGGAAGCGGTATTATAAAAGGTGATAAGGGGAACTTAAATCCACAGGGGAATACAAACCGTGCGGAATGTGCCACCATGTTACAGCGGTTCTGTGAGACATTTATGCCGGGAACGCTGCAGGATATTGAGATTTCTGCAAGCAGCAGCTGGTCGGGGCTTTCTGTGACCAGCCAGCAGAACGGAGAATTTTGGATTAAGGCAGAAGGCATACAGGGGACTCCTGGTGTGCAAAAAGTACAGGCCCGGGTGTGGTGCAATGATTACTGGAGTGATGCAGATTTCTATGATCTGGAGAAACAGCCGGATGGTTCATGGGGAACATTAGGAAAGGTCAGAAATCATGCAAATCACGTGGGGACTTATCAAATGCAGACGTATGTACTGTTGGATATCGGAGTCAGAATCCCAGTAGGCGATGTACAGACGATGGAGGTGGAAGGAACACCGGGATACTATCAAGTGATGAGTCATGTGCAGGATATCTATGACCAGGTTGGATATGATTTGAATGCATGTTACTGGTGGTGTGTCAATAACATTACGTACAGGACACTTCCGATTCCGCTTGATCCAGAGGAAGGGTATACAGGTTCTGAGTGGTATGCAATGCAGGCATTTTTGAATGGAAGCGGCAACTGCTATGTATTTGCGGCAGTATTTTATTATTGTGCGCTGGGACTGGGATATGACGCAGAGTATATTGAAGGGCAGGTGGGTCTGGCGGCAGGCGGATATGGACCTCACGGCTGGGTAATCATCAACCAGGACGGCAGTTCTTACATATGTGACCCGGAAGCTCAGTACGAAATTGGCGGACATAACTTTTATATGCAGCCGGTATACAGTCCGGTTCTCCAATATACATGGTAGTAAAGGAGTAGACAATGGTTTTTAGTTCAATGACCTTTTTGTGTGTATTTCTTCCTGTGGTATTTCTGCTGTATTATATACTGCCGGACTTGCGCATCAGAAATGGGCTGTTAATCATCGCAAGTCTGCTGTTTTATGCATACGGCGAACCGGTATATGTTCTGCTGATGCTGCTTAGCATTTTTATGAACTATTTCTTCGGAAGAATGCTTGGAATACGGAGTGAAACGGGGAGAAAGCTGGTTGTTGCCGCCGCAGTTGTGACTAATCTTGGTCTGCTTTTTATATTTAAATATACGGACATGGTTCTAAAAACAGTGAATCAGATTAGCCATAGTGAGCTGCCTATGGCTAATCTGGCGTTACCGATCGGAATTTCTTTTTTTACGTTTCAGGCGCTTTCTTATGTAATTGACGTGTACCGGGGGGAAGCGCATGCGGAAAAGAATGTGCTTCATGTGATGCTGTATATTTCCTTTTTTCCCAGTTGATTGCGGGACCGATTGTGAAGTATCATGATATACAGGAACAGATACGGAAAAGAAAGGCAGACTCGCAGGAAATTGCAGAGGGAATGAGACGTTTTATTGTCGGTTTGTCCAAAAAGGTGCTGATTTCCAACACGATGGCATATGCGGCAGACATATTGTTTTCCTTACAGGCATCAGAGATGAATGTATTGTCTGCATGGACGGCGGCGATTGCCTATTTGTTTCAGATTTATTTTGATTTCAGCGGTTACAGTGATATGGCGATCGGACTGGGGCATATGTTCGGTTTTGGATTCCGGGAGAATTTTAATTACCCGTATATTTCTGGAAGTATTAAGGAATTTTGGAGACGCTGGCATATTTCCCTGTCTACATGGTTTAAGGAATATCTGTATATTCCGCTGGGAGGAAACCGCAGGGGAAGGGTGAGAACTTGTATCAATAAACTGATTGTATTTTTTGCCACAGGACTGTGGCACGGGGCAAATTGGACCTTTGTTATCTGGGGACTGTGGCATGGCATGTTTATACTTCTGGAGGAAGTGTTTCCGGTGAAAAAGCTTCCAAAAGTTTTGCAGCATATGTATGTATTTTTAGTTGTCTGTATCGGGTTTGTGATGTTCCGTGCAGATACATTTTCCCAAGGTATGATGATGATTGGAAATATGTTTACTGGCTGGGAATTTGAAAACCAGCAGATAACAGAAATGCTTTCTGTATTGACGCCAGTGTTTCTTATCACTCTTGTGTGTGCGGCAATCGGAAGTATGCCTGTTCTTCCGAAGCTGAAGGTATGGGTTGGAGCAAGTATAGTAAAAAACCGGGCGGCAGAATTGTTTGGTTATATCGGGACTGTATTTTTACTGGTATTGTGTATGTTGGCACTGTCAGGCGGAACCTATAATCCATTTATTTATTTTCGGTTTTAGGAGAAACGGCATATGAATATGAAAAAGAGATATTTGATTTATATTGTACTTGTCTGCGTTATACTGCTGGTTCCTTTTGCAGGAATGACTTTTTGGGCAACCAATGAAACGTCAGAAAATACAGTCCTTGCAAAGTGGCCGTCTCTGATAGAAGACGGGAAACTGAACCGGGAGTATCTGTCCGGGATGGGAGAGTATTTTGATGACCATTTTGCTTTCCGGCAGCAGATGGTGACGGTGAATGCAGTGCTGAGAGGAAAGGTGCTGAAAGAAAGCTCCATGCCGAAGGTGGTAGTCGGAACAGATGACTGGCTCTACTATAACGGTACTCTGGAAGATTATCAGGGTAAAAACCTGATGGATGAGCGTCAGATTTATATGATGATACATAATTTAAAACTTATACAGCAGTATGTAGAGAGCTGGGGCAGCGGCTTTATCTTTACAGTTGCACCTAATAAAAATAGTTTGTATAATGAAAACATGCCGTATTATTATCAAAAGGGCAGTGAAAGTAATCTGGTAAATCTGACGGAACAGATGGAGAAAGCAGGAATTTCTTATCTGAACCTGTACAGTTTGTTTCAAGAAGAAAATGAGATAATGTATTTTCAGCGTGATTCTCACTGGAATAACAGAGGAGCTGTGCTTGCGTATAATGGGCTGATGGATTACATAGGGAAGGAGCATGAGACATATCTGAATGTTCCGTATGAAGAAAAAGCGGTTCATACAGGAGACTTGGATGAGATGCTCTATCCGCTGGCATATGAACCCGAGACAGATTATATATACGATAAGGAATGGAATTATCAGTATGTAAATGACGTGACTGACAACATGGATGACTGGATTGAGACGGTAAGTCCGGGGAAGACCGGCACCATTCTCATGTTCCGGGATTCTTTTGGAGAGAGTCTTCTGCCGCTGATTGCGGAGGAGGCCGAAAGAGGATATTTTTCCAGACTTGTTCCGTATAATCTGACACAGACGGAGCAGTATCGCCCCAACTGTGTTGTGATTGAAAAGGTGGAGCGTAATTTGATCGATTTTATTGAGGAAGCTCCGATTATGGAGCCGGTACAGACAGAAGTGATGTCTGCGCCGGAGGCGGAGACAGATTCCGAGATTTTCACAGATAAACAGGGATCATATTTGATGATAAACGGGCAGATTGATGACAGATATGTTTCCGAAGAGACAGAAATCTATATTTCATTGAGAAACAGCCAGACGATGGAGACAAAGACGTACCCGGCATTTTATGTGATGACAGAAGAAAAATTCAATAATGGATATCAGATATATTTAAAAGGCAGTTCTCTGCAGCCGGGGAACTATCATATCAGCACAATTGTACAGAATGACGGACAGAATATGATCGTGGCTTCTGCGGATGTGCCATGGAATTAAGACGGCGGTAAGAAAAAGGAGGATTTATTCAAATGAAAAAAGCGGTTTTATGCCTGATACTGGCATTTAGTCTGTGTGGAGTTATAACAGGATGCGGTAAGAAGGAAGAACCTGTAAAGAAGACAGAAGAGAAGGCGGAAACAAAAAAGAAAGAGACGAAAGAAGAAGCTAAAGAAGAGTATATGGTCATTGGCAATGAAAACGCTGATGCATTTACAGTTCTTTTGAAGAACAGTACAGGGCAGGATATTACAGCGATTGCTGTGAAGACTTCTGATAAGACGGAATATCCTGCCAATATGATGAAGTCTGGCGAAACATTGAAAAACGGCAAGACAGCAGAGTTTTTCTATACACCGGAGAAGACAGCAGACTCGGTGCGGGATGCGTCAAATACGGACAAGCTGATCAATGTTACATATAATATGCAGGCAACACTGGCGGACGGCAGTGTCATAGAACTGAGTTCTTTTTGATTTGAGGATATCAAAGAAGAAGTAGAGCTGTGTTATGAGGAAGCTGTCGGTTACATTAAGTATGTCAGCAAGATATCTGGGGATTCTGTATCTACCAAAGAGCAGGAGTTAGGTGCTAAGGCACAGAAGGAAGCGGAAGCGGCAGCGGCGGCACAGGCAGCACAGGATGCAGCGCCGCCGCAGGAAGTGGAAAGTTATGCAGAACCTGAGTATACAGAACCAGTTTATACGGATCCGGGATATGCAGATTCAGGATATACAGAGCCGATAGTAGAGCAGGTACCCGAACAAGGTTCAGAGGGATGCCTTGGAGGAGGGGCAGCAATTAATTAAAGAGATTTACAGGAGAGGAGTAGAAGATGATGAAAGGAATCAAAGCAGGAATTGTAGGATTAGCACTCTGTATGACAATGGGACTCGGTTTTTCTTTTGTGTCTCAGGCAGAAGAGTTTGAAGACCGTCCATATACAGGGATGGATGAAACTGGTAATATTTATGAATTGACTCCGGAAGTGGGGGTTGTAGATGAGTCGGATTCCATTATGACCTTTGCTAATGACAATGATATGGTCGTCAATTTTAATACGAAAGGGAATGCAATAACTAGTTATACAGAAGCAGGTACGGGGACAGCAGGATATACAAATGGTTCTTGTGCAGCCGACGGGGCTTATCTGGGTAAGGAAAACGGTAAGGTCAAATTTATGCTGTCCGGTGTGGTCGGATATGTGCCGGAGAAAGAAGTACAAGTTATCAACCGCAGTTCTGCAAAAAGCATTAGTCATTATATTGTAAAAAGCGGATGGATTGTACATAACATCACTTACAATATGGAGAAATCAACATATGCCGGCAGTTTGCGTATCGGAAAGAATCCGGGATACCTGACAGAGAATATGGTTTATTATAGTTATGACGGACACTATTTCTATGCAGATTACAGTGTCATGCTGGATGATTATAAAAACAACAGACGGACAAGTGCCGTCAATGCGGCTTCTCCATATTTTAATTATTTTCAATATCTTCCGCTGCGCAGTGTATCAAGTTATCAGGCAAATAATTTTGACCAGAGTATAGCAAATAAAGGTTATGAGGAGTCCAAACTGCTGAATGCGGGGAACAGCATTGTCAGCAGCCAGAATACATATGGCGTTAACGGACTGCTGACCTTAAGCCTTGCGGCAAATGAGAGTGCATGGGGAACAAGCTGGATTGCCCTGAATAAGAATAATCTGTTTGGTTTGAATGCTGTGGACTCTTCACCGGGGGAAAGCGCCGATACATTTGCGGATGCAAATCATTGTATTACCGAATTTGCGAGAGAATGGATGTCTAAGGGATATCTGTATCCAAAGGACAGCAGATATTTCGGAGGTTTTTTTGGAAATAAGGGAAGCGGAATCAATGTAAAGTATGCTTCTGATCCATATTGGGGAGAGAAGGCCGCGGCGATTGCATGGAATCTGGATGAGAGTATGGGACAGTCGGATCAGTATAACTATACTCTTGGCGTTAAGGATATTTTTGCAACATCGCACAATAATGTCAATATACGCGCAGGAAGCAGCCTGTCTTCTAATGTATTATATACAAGCGGAACCCAGTCTGCGACAACCTATATTATATTGGATGAACAGCCAGAGAATGGATTTTACAGAATACAGAGTGATGGATTGTTAAATAGTTCGGGAACAGGGCTGGATAAAGGAACCGGTGAGTATAACTTCAGCAAAATGCATGCGTTTATCAGCACTGATTACTTAAGTATCATTAATCAGGGCAGTATGCTGACAGGCGTGGATGCGTTCTGGGATGTACATAAGGAGGGCTGGTATTATCCTTATGTGGAATATATGTATGACCGGGGAATTATGACTGGCTTAAATTCACATCTTTTTGGCGTGGAAGAGAATCTGGCACGTGCACAGTTTGCAACAACGGTACACCGCCTTGCCGGCTCACCAGAGGTTGGATACGAAAGTTTATTCTCAGATGTGTCTGAGGGGCTGTTCTATACAACTCCGGCTATCTGGGCACACAAAAATGGAATTATGACAGGATATGACGCTGATGGAAGATTTGGCGGAACTGATGATATCACGCGTGAGCAGATGGCGGCGATTCTGTATAGATATGCACAGAGTAATGGATGGAATGTATCTGAGAGAGAGGATCTGGGAAGCTTTCCAGATGCGGGAAATGTGCAGGAATTTGCAACAGAGTCTATGCAGTGGGCAGTTGCCGTTGGTCTGATTCAGGGAGACCAGGGAAGACTCAATCCTCAGGGATCTGCGAGCCGTGTACACTGTGCGGCAATTTTGACCAGATTTATGCAGCATTATAGTCTGTAAGAGACAAAAAGTTAAAAGGTTATGCGTTTCATTTTTGTATGAAAAAGCATAACCTTCTTTTAAAATTTCGTTTCCTTTTCCTGTCTGGAAAAGGATGTGAAACGAGAATGAGAAGGGAAAGAGTGATATGGGCAGCGGAGTAGTTTTCCGGCGGATTGTATTAGGAATAGGCGTCAGTATTTTTCTGATGCAAGGCTTTTGCGTACAGGCAGAGGATGGAAACAAAGAGGGGATTGTTGTCTTGTATTCACCTGACAAAGGAATGGAAATCAAGGCTTTTGCAGAAGAAAAGGGAGATAATATGCTGCAAGATACAGCTGTTTCAGAAGATCTGGCAGTGGCAGTTATTGAAATAGAAACAGAAGGGATATCGGCAGAAGAGGCGGCGGCATCGTACAAGGAACAGGAGCAGGTGATTGCGGCATCACCTAATTATGAACTTGAACTGTATGGAACGCCCGCTGTCAATGATCCAGATTATACACAGCAGACTTTCTTACATCAGGTTTCGGCTATCCAGGCATGGAAGCGTTTATCAGCTGTGCCGCACAGTAAAGTGCTTGTGGCAGTTCTGGACACCGGGGCAGAAACAGAACATCCGGATCTTGTCAATGTTCTGAACCGATCATTGAGCAGTGAGATTTTAAGCGAAGACGGAAAGGTCGGTCCGCTTCTCGGAGACGGGTATGTGAACGGCATTGACGCGGGCTATACTAAGAGCCATGGAACGCATGTCAGCGGGATTCTTGCGGCGGAAGCAAATAACGGACAGGGAATTGCAGGCGTGGGAAGCGCAGGGGATAATTCAGTAGTCGATCTGATGGTTGTAGATGTGTTTAATAAAGAGAAAACAACAAATCTTGCATATTTAATTCAGGGGATGGAGTATGCGAGAAAATGCGGGGCAAAGATAATTAATCTGAGTCTCGGCATAAGACGGGATACGGGGATTGACGACAGTGTGCTGTATGTAGAATGCCAGCGTCTTTATGAAGCGGGGGTTATCGTAGTCTGTGCATCTGGAAACCATGGTCTTTCTGACAATGGAAATATTTCTGTTGTACCTGCTGATTATGACAATACGATTGGTGTGATTTCAGTGGACGGTGATAACAGAAGGCAAGGTTTTTCAAATTATGGAGGAAGAAAGGACTTATCTGCCCCGGGCGGAAATATTTATAGTACCATGCAGAATGGAAATTATGGGAGATTAAGTGGAACCTCTATGGCGGCGCCTTCGGTGACAGCCGCTGCTGCAATGCTGTGTTCCGTAAATCCAACATTGACTACCGTTTCGGTACGTGATATTCTTCTAAAGAATGCTACAGATATTGGAGCGCCGGGGAAAGACCCAGAGACTGCGGGCGGACTTCTGAATATGAGACGGAGTCTGGAGGCGGTAATTCCGGAAGAGAACATTTTGATACAGCTCCCTTATTCAGATGTAAGTGAAGCAGACTGGTTCTATGATGATGCCGCCTGTCTCTATTTGTATGAAATGATGACAGGCTTGACAGAAACAAGATTTGGTCCGGCGGAACAGATCTGCAGGGCACAGGCCGCAACAATCCTGTACCGGTATGCGGGAGAGCCGGCTGTGACTTACAGAGGATATTTTCCGGATGTAGCAAAGGGGCAATTTTACACAGACGCAGTGGAATGGGCGGCTTCTAATGGAATTATAACAGGGTATGAAGACAGCGGACTATTCGGACCGGCTGATCCGGTGACGAGAGAACAGCTTGCAGTATTGTTATATCGTTTTGCTTCCGGACAAAACTATGTTACTTTGGAAGAGGGCAGTCTTGAGTTGTTTCCAGATGGGAATAGGGTCAGTGCATTTGCTGCCGGAGCAATGCGCTGGGGTGTTGGAACCGGAATTATCCGCGGATATGGTGACGGATCATTGTCTCCGCAGAATACAGCAGAGAGAGCTGTATGTGCAGCAATGATCAGAAGGTTTATGGAAAGATATTAAGGAGGTTTTGAATTTTATGCAGCATTGGAAGAAATCAGCATTAGCGGCGCTTCTTGTTATTTCTGTGGCGGTGGGAAGTATAACCCCTGTTTATGCAGAGGATATCGTGCAGATGGAAGCGGAAGCAGGGGCAGAGGCAGCTGAATCAAAAAGAGAGACGGATTTGATCGGATATGTTTATGTAGATGAGACGAAGCTGTCTCTTCCGGGAACGCAGAATATTGTTGTTGGATTTGCAGATGAAACAGTTCTGCCAGAGACAGCAGTACTGCAGTATCATTCAGAAGTGACAGGCGAACTTTATGAATCAGAAGCGGATGCGGTGACTGACGGAGCAGTTCTTTTTTCAGAGGAATATACAGAAGGAGCCGCTGCAGATGAATACATTTTGGATGGAATTTGTTATACGGTAAATGGTCAGGAATGGATGGCATTTTTTACAGATGAAGGAATAGAGACGACTGCATACACAGTCGGGATACTTGATGATGTGCAGACATATGGGGCAGAGGCTATTGAGAATGCAACGAATATTTATGTGTTGGATGGAAACGGTGAGATGACTGTGGAATCCGGTGATATAGAAGACGTGGAAGAGACAATTGCCGGAGCTGCTGAACAAACAGGAGAACTGCCAGAAGCACAGAGGGCAGGAAGAAGCAGAGCGGCGGGCGAGAAGAAATTAGTTGTTTATTTGTGTGCGGGGCACGATACAACACATATCGGGGCTGAAGGTTACGGTATGAGGGAGGAAGAACTGAATTTCAAAGTTCGGCAGTATTGTAAAGAAGAACTGGAAAAATACGGAGATGTAGAAGTATATACAGACCGTGATTCTGTGGACTGCAAATACCCGAACCGTGTAACAGGATACTGTCTGACTCAGAGAATTGTAGAAGCAGCTGCGGTCGGTGCGGATGTATTTGTAGATCTGCATTTTAACAATTCGATAGCCACAAGCGAAGCGTCAGGTGCGGAGGTTTATTATCCGAATATCAGTTATAATGAGTGGATTCATATGGAAGGAAATGTGCTCGCAAATCAAGTATTGGATCAGCTCAGTGCACTGGGACTTCAAAACCGCGGCGCAAAGATCAGAAACAGTACGACAAATGAGCGTGATGACGCAGGAAATAAGGCGGATTATTATACATCGATCAATGTAAGTAAGGCATATGGAATTACAGGAATCATTGTAGAACATGCCTATCTCAATAATGAGGCTGATGCAGAAAAGCTGAAAGATGAGAATTTTTTAAAAAAGCTTGGAGTTGCAGATGCCAGAGGAATTGCTTCTGCATATGGACTGACAGAAGGAGAAGATACCGGAAAAATGCTTTACTGGGATGTGAAGCCGGAGGATTGGTATTATGATGCGGCAGAATATGCTTTCTATAATAATATCATGACAGGACTGAGAACCACTCAGTTCGGACCGTCCGAGAATCTTGCACGCGCTCAGTTTGCAACAATTTTACATAGGATTCAAGGGACTCCGGAAGTGGAGTATACAGAGCGGTTTCCAGATGTGACGATGGGGCAGTTCTATACTGGGGCAGTACTCTGGGCAAGCCAGAAAGATGTGAATATTATAACAGGGTATGAAGACAGCGGACTGTTCGGACCGTCAGATTATATTACGAGAGAGCAGCTTGTGACAATGATGTACCGGTATGCAAAATTTGTTAAAGCAGATACATCAATCACCAGTGAGCTGACCGGATTTGCTGATGCAGATAAGGTAAATGAATTTGCTGCGGAAGCTATGAAATGGGCAGTAGGAACAGGGATGATTAAAGGGGATAATGGACTGCTGAATCCTGGAGGAAATGCAAATAGAGCAGAGTGTGCCACGATCATCATGCGATTTGTACAATATCTGGAAAAACATCCGGCAGAACCGGATCAGGGGCAGACTCCGGCTGATGATGAGAATCAGGAATTTACAAAGGCGTAACAAAATGTTATTCTTAAAAAGATAACAAGAGAAAGAGGAAGAAAAATTGACGGATATTCTTTGGAAAATAGTAAAAAAAATATTTTTTGTATTGGAAGCTGTCGTAGTGACATTGTTAAGCGTGTTTGCCATACTATTATATTCCAGCTCAATGTGGATGTTCCATACATGGCCCAAGCTCAATATGGATGAACTGATGTACCAGATTAATGCCCCGATGGAGGGAACCAATCTTTCGATGGTAAAGGAATATATTAATTATTGTATTCCGGCTGCGGTTATTGTCATGTTTTTGCTGATTTTTGTGTTGCTGGCTGCCCGGAAGAACGGGAGTTATCACAAGGTGATCGTTGGAGCGCTTCTTGTATCAGTAGGAATCTTTGCCGGAACCATCGTGTATACTGGGAAAAGGCTGGATATAATGAACTATACAGAGAATAAAGGATCTTATTCTTCTTTTATTGATGATAATTATGTAAATCCCAGGGATGTAACGATTACATTTCCGGAAAAGAAGAGAAATCTGATTTATATTTATCTGGAATCTATGGAAACGACTTATGCAGACAAAGAAAACGGCGGTGCCTATGATACAAATTATATTCCGGAGCTGACGCAACTGGCACTGGATAATGAAGATTTTTCAGGGGACAGTGATGTGCTGAACGGAAGTTATACGATGCCGTCTGCCACATGGACTGTAGCAGCAATGTTTGGTCATTCGTCAGGGCTTCCTCTGAGTATTCCTGTAGAGCGGAATTCTATGGATCAGCAGGAATCATTTTTACCGGGTGTTGTTACGATAGGTAATATACTTGAAGAAGAAGGATACAATCAGACGCTGTTGATCGGATCGGATGCGACTTTTGGCGGCAGGCGTCAGATGTTCAAAGAACACGGGAATTTCCAGATGAAGGATTACTATTATGCCCGCGATAATGGTCTGATTCCGGAAGACTACAGAGTATGGTGGGGATATGAGGATAAAAAGCTATTTGAATTTGCGAAGGCGGAGCTTACAGAACTGGCGGCGCAGAGCGAGCCGTTTAATCTGACAATGCTGACAGTGGATACACATTTTGAAGATGGATATTGGTGTGAACTGTGTGAGGATATCCATGATGGAAATACATATGGAAATGTGATGTCTTGTTCTAGTAAGCAGGTGGCGGAATTTGTAAAGTGGATACAGCGTCAGAAATTTTATGAAAATACGACTGTTGTGATTACAGGAGATCATTTGACAATGGACAGTGATTTTTGTGAGGAAGTGGATGCAGACCCGGAGTATGAACGAAAGGTCTATACTGTCTATATCAATGCTGCCGCAGAGCCAGAAAAGTCAGAGCTGACAAGAAACTATACAATTTTTGATGATTTTCCGACAACACTTGCGGGAATGGGAGTCATGATTGAAGGCAACCGTCTCGGTCTGGGAACAAATTTATTTTCTAAAGAATATACATTGGCAGAATTATATGGAGTAAATAGAATGGAATCGGAACTTCATAAAAAGTCTAAGTTGATGGAAGAGTTTACCGCAGATATTGTAGTAGAGAAGCCGCAGCCGGTAAAGGATGGACCGGCGGCTGTGCTGACTCTGGAGGAATATGACTATATGGCAGGATTTCTTCCGTTGTACATTCGTGAGATTGATGACAAGGGCAATGGAATCAGTGCAGTCAATGTAGCCGTATGGGTGAATGAAGATCAAAGCGATGTTCAGTGGATGCAGGCAGAAGCACAGGAGGACGGTAGTTATCTGATGAACATTAATGTGCCGAATTTTGATTTTAAGACTGGAGATTACAAAATTAAGGTCTATTTGGTCGATCAGCAGGGAGAACAGCATGAACTGGGCGGAATTGTTGGTCATGTAGAATAAGAGTGAATTTTAAATGAAGGCAGCCGAAGGGAACTGATGCAAAAGTAGATAAATAATCTACCGGAGCATCAGTTCCTTTTTTTGAGTTCATTGCTTAAATACCAAAACATTAATGACAAATTTTGACATTTTACGAAAAATCCCAAATTTACTTTTGTGGATATAGTAGCATATACTTAACAGAGTTGGTGTTATACGGCGCTGGTTATTGGCCGGGCTAGAGGAGGAATAGGAAAATTGACGGACAGTAGTATATTTATTATGGATAAAGACAGGTTCTGGGGCAGTGTAGATATGGAAAATATTTATTATATTGAAACGATCAAGTCTACACACTACTATGAGGTGAAGACAAAACACGGGGAAGGAAAACTTCATGCAGATATTGTCGCATTACAACAGTGGCTTCCGGATTATTTTTATAAAAGCAGAGCATCTACACTGGTTAACATGAAGCTGGTTCGAAAAGTGGATACAAAAAACAGACTTTTGTATTTTACGAATGAGATTTGCTGTAGTTATACTGCAAGACGGTCAAAGGAAATCAAGGATATATTAAATATACGGAATTATAGAAATTATAAGGAAGAAGGGAATGAGAAGAATGCAGACACTGCCCTTTGAGAAAAACCGGTATTATTATGGGAAGATGCTGACATCAGGAGATTTTCAGGCAGAGCAGAAATATATAAATGGAAAGCGCAATTTTCTGAATAGTATGCTGCTGGGAAACGGTGTGTTATGCGGGCTTGGGGTGCTGAATCTGGATGACCTGTCGATTCTTGTGGAGAGTGGAGCGGCGATTGATTCTGAAGGAAGGGAAATTATCGTGGACAAGTCGGTTGTGAAGAAAGTGTATGCGCTACCCGGCTTTCAGAAGGAGGATACAGACTGTTTCAGTCTGTGCCTCCGGTATCATGAGGAAGAAACACAGCCGGTCTATGCAGTAAACCGGAAGGAAGGGCAGAATGAATATGAAAACAACCGGATTAAGGAAGGATATGAATTGTTTCTTATTGATAAACGTATATTGGACCGGCAATTTCATCTGGATTCAGAGTTTTTCGTAGAAACAGAGTTGTTTTCTACGAAGGATTACCGGGTGGTGCTTCGTCTCCCGGCAATTGGATGTAAAGGAAGAAAACTACGGATTTCCATTGAGTCAGAAAAGAAAAGTAATGCAAGAAAAAGTGTGGAACTGGCTTACGATTTACAGATGCCGGTATTTTTGACACGGGAGATGAACCACTGTCTGGAAATCAGGGAACGGATAGAACTGTCAAAGTCGGGAGAAAAAGAGAGGAAGGATTACTGGGTGTTCTGTTCACAGTCAGAACTGAAGGAGAGCAGCGTGTTAATTTTGCCTGTAGGACAGAAGAGGGAACGAAAAGAACTGGAATTGAAAGTACGGCTTACAAGGGATGAGCCAGAGGAACTGATCCGCCGGGAACTTGGGAAAATGGGGCTGGAGTTTCATGAGAATTTTGGAGAAGATTCTTTTGTCCGGCTGGCGGACTTGTATATGCGGCATACGGATACTGCCTGTGTGATTCGATATGTGGATGAATCGGTACGGTCATATATTCCTCTTCCTTCGGGTGAAGCACAGAGGAATCTGTATATGTCCTATTATGATAATGGAGAGTGGACTACACCGGTTCAGGAAAAGGAGGTGCTGGCAGAAACGCCTTCCGAAGAAAGA
The DNA here is from genome assembly GCF_943193195.1 of Mediterraneibacter agrestimuris. Classification (GTDB taxonomy): domain Bacteria; phylum Bacillota; class Clostridia; order Lachnospirales; family Lachnospiraceae; genus Schaedlerella; species Schaedlerella agrestimuris. The sequence continues at coordinate 20,066 of NZ_CALPDG010000026.1, forward strand.
GTATTCTTCCCTGAGGTGAGCTGTGGAACTCTGGAGATTCCGCTGGCAGAAAATATGAGGAAGGGAGCGATATGTTATTCTTCCGAGATTGTACACGGTCTTGGTCCGGGAAATGTCTGTGTGATCACTGGGCTGGACGAAACGGAGGAAGGGGTAGGAAATCTCCGTAAAGTTCCGGCAGTAATATATGGGGATGCGGGATTGTTTGCTGAGAAGAATCCGAATGGAACAAGTGTGGAAACGGCTGTTAAGGTATGGAAAGACAGAGGCAGCTTCCAAGTGGCAGCACAGGTGTATGGTGAGCAGAATACGGTGCTGCTGACAATGCACTGGATAGCATGGAAATATCCGCAGGTTAATAAGGAAACAGAGGATGATATAGAAAAGAAACAAGGGTGGATCGCTCCGGCAGAGGCAGCTGTGAATTTAAAACCGGGAGGCAGACATTTTTTCAGGGTAAATTTCCACAATATGCAGCCATGTACCCTGAAATATGAAGTGACAGAGGAACATGGAGGAAAAATTAAAGAGGATGGAACGTATACGGCGCCAAGACGGACAGGTGTATATGAAGTCAAAATTTCCTGTGAGGAATATCCGGAAATATGTACCTATGTTTATGCAGTGGTGGTGTGATGAGAGGGCAGATACAAGGAATCCTGTATGAAGGAGAAAAGGGAAACGTTGGTCTTGGACAAAAAGAAGACGGTGGTAAGATCTGTGTATGGATTGTAACAGACAGAGAAATCATTCGGAATCTTCTGGCATTGCAGGAAGAACAAAAAGGGAAAGTTCCGTGGGAAAAAAGCTATATGGAGGGAGAAAGCCTGATTTTGAATTTTCCATATGAAAAAAGAAGAAGGCTGACAGAGTTTCTTCCTGCCGGTAAATCTTTGGAGGACTTTTGGATAAAAATTCTGATACTGTGTATGTCCTGTAATCTGCCATGGCCGATGCTGATGTTGGTGTTGGAATCAAAAGCAGTCAATATCAGGCAGGATGGAACTCTTTATATCGGCTATGACCTGAATTATGACAGCATTCATTTTGACGCTGTAGAAGCAGATTGTGTACGGGTATGCGGAAGATGGCTGCAAGACGGTTTGACGGGACGGAAGAAAAAGCAGAGGAAAAAGAGGCTGCCGGAAGAAAAACTGGCAGAAAAGAAATTGAACAGAGGAGTATACAAGACATTTTTAGAATTGTATCAGGACCTGTATATAAGGAAAGTGCAAAAGCAGACAGAGGGCTTATGGCTTCCTAAGGATGACAGGGTATTTTATATATTATTTGGATTCGGACTGATTTTGTTCCTGATCGCACTGGGGACGGTAATTGTCTTCTTGATAACAGGGGAGACGCCTTTATTCCAGCTATTTCAGGAACCGCTACGACAGATCGGAACCGTGCTTCTGGAGTAAGGCTTGTGTAAGAAAAACAGAGCAATGAAGGGGAAAGGAAATGAACGGAATGCAAAAGTGCAGGGGATTATTACCGGAGAAAGAAGAAGATTACATTGTATTCTTCCGCTGGATGATCGGAAGAAGGGCAGCATATTTGGCAGCTTTTCTTTTTATTTTATGCGGAGTAGTTTTGATTTTTTTATGCAGTCCGTTATGGCAGCCGGATATAGGAGGGGGATCATTCCGGCGGTTTGCCTATGACTCCACTTTGCTGAAAGTCTATCATGGAAAGGCAGAGATTATAAATAGTGACGGAACGATAGCTTATATAGGAAAGGTAAAGGACGGCACGGCAAACGGGAAGGGGACATTGTATGAGCAGTCAGGGTCGGTGGTCTATGAGGGAACATTTGCCAATGGGAAATATGAGGGAAAGGGAACACTCTATGCGCCGGGAAACCGGATAATCTATCAGGGGAATTTTTGGCGGAACCGGATTCTTTACGAAGAACTGGTGGGGAAACCTGTAAGTAAGGCTGCAGAATGCTATCAGGGGAAGAGGACTGTTTACAGTTATGAGGATTGTGTCTGTACGGCAATGCGGGAAATCGAGGCGGTATATTATACAGTCCGGGATGAAGATTCGCTGGAGGATGAGTGGACCGTGGAGGGTGTATATGTGCTGAAACCAGAGTTCTTTGGAGATGAGGACGTGCTTGTAAGCTGGTCGGACTTGGAAGTATATTTTGGAGAGGAAGAATATTCCGGGACTATGGCTGTAAAGTTTCAGGATGTGGCAGCAGTCCGGGTGATGAGGGAAGTACGAGGAGAAGACGCGGCGGATGGGATGGTCCTTATGGAAACCTTCCGTCAGGTTTACGAGGTTACGGCATTTCATCCGGAAGAGAATCTGGAAATCCGTACTTATAAAAAAGATGATTTCTGGTATACATTTTTCGGCGAGAAAGGGAACGAAGGATTTTCCTTCTATCTGATAGAAACGGAGGGATGAAAGGATGCTGAAAAAATTTTTAGCCCTTGTACTTTGTATCTGTATACCGACAGCTATACTTCCGGGTGAAAGTCAGGCTGCATGGAATACGGTGACGCTAAAGCAGGTACAGGAGCTTGCCTTTGCAAATAACAGCGCTTATCAGAAACTGGAATCAGAATTACTATTGTTGAAAACAAAATATTCGGATGCTGTGAAATCTATCTGGCTGAAACAAAAGGACATGATGACGTTTCGGTGGAGCCCGTTACTTAATTTTCAATTTCCGGAGTGGCCCGATCAGGCAGATGCCTATGACTGGCAGTATAAGCCGATTCAGATTCAGGCGGATATTTCTGCTCTTCTTCATGAGATGGATGATATCCGGTATGAATCGCTGGAAAAGAGTTCATTGTTGTATACAGAGCTGTATCTGGAACAGGAGCAACTGGCATTTCTTGAAGAGCAGATAAGGGAGCTGGAGGAATCTATCGGACGAAATGAACTGCTTCTGCCGCTGGGGGAAGCAATACAGTCAGAGACAGACGCGATGTATCAGTCAAGGGATGCATTACAGTTAAAGCTTAAAAACTTGAAAAGCGAGATTGGACAGAACCAGAAAGAACTGATTCAAATGACTGGGCTTGTATTGTCTGGAATAGAGGCGGAAATACCATGGAATCTGGAAAATCCATTTATTTCTGCGAATATAGGAGAGGATGTCCTGCCAAAACTGACTGCCCACATGCTCAATAACAGTCAGGCTTATTATGAGGCAAAAATGGATACAAAGCTGGGACTGAAAAGTCTGGAGATTAATGAAAAATTGCTGAAGAAGCAATACGGAAAGAAGATGCAGAGCCTGCAGTCTTTTATCAATCAGGCAAAGCAGGGAATGGAGCTGGACGGCGCGGCATTTCAGCTTGCCTATGAACGATTTCTGGAGGCAGCCGACAAGCCTTGGAACGGCAGTATTCGGATTTTATTTATAAAAATTCCGAAGGAGTGGTTCAAGGGCTCTCTGGATGGCGTGCGGTATATTCAGGACGATCCGTATGTGCTGCATACAGCGGCTCTGGAATATGTGAATCTGGTAAAGGCAGAGGAGCAGATGAAACGTGAACTGACTGCGCAGGCGGAGAAGAGTTACCGGGCACTGGTCAGCGCTGAAGGTTCTTATATCAGCCTGACAGAGGCTGTGGAAAAAGAGGGACGGCTTCTGGAAAAAGAAACGGTGAAAAACAAACTGGGACTGCTGACGCAGGATGAATTGCGGGGAATTAAGAAAAGCTATGAAGAACTGCAGATGAATGAATTGGAGGCACTGGCAGAATATAGTAAGCTGCTTTATTCTTTCGATCGTCTTACCTGTGGGGGAGTGACTGCTTATCTGGCTGGGGAATCACTGGATACAGAGGTGGGATCCGGTGGAAACAATGATATTACAAACGAAAATGGTGAGGAGGAGGTTCCGGAAAAACCGACGTATTACATTCGGTCTGTAATAGAGGATCAGATGTTCGTCTTTGGAATTTCTGTTCCCGAAGGATTTACTCCGGAAATCACATCATTTGAACTGTGGGTCAATGAAGTACAGATTGGTGGGAGAATCCCCGCAGGACAGCCGCTTCGGCATCTGACGCTGTCAATAAACGGAATAGATACTGCCAGAGTTAAGCTGTATAACGGGGAGGAACTGGTAACAGAATGTGAGATTGAGACAATGGTAAGCAGCGCGCCTCTGCAATTTGAATGAAAAACAGCTTTTACTGGGGAGAGGAAATAGATACCTGCAAAATAAAGGAGAATGCGGTTGGGAAGAAAATACAAAAAAGTCTGGAAAACGATATTGTACATACTGTTTGCATGTTTTTTGGCGTCAGGAGGAAAGAGCCTGACTGTACAGTCGGCACCGGAAGAAGTGCAGGCAGTACATATTGAACCGTCAGAAATTGAAACCTCTACACTGGCAATCGGCACACACCTGATCTATCTGGGGGCTATGAATGATATGATTTATGAACTGGCTCAGGAAACGGCTCAGAATTTCAATCAGTCGGAGATATATTACAAGTCGGAGCTGGGGGAGGATGGCTGGTATTCTATCGGGGGAGCAGATTCGGTACAGGTGATTCTGCCGGAGGGGAACAGGATAGATGAGGAGAAGATAGGAGCTCTTTTCTTTACACATCATACCCGTTCAGACGGAGTGACATATGATTTGCGTACGAATGAACCGGTCTGTCTCTTTGATATCAATAATCCTTATGACAGAAATGAACTTTCTGAACTAGAGGAGCTGCGGGACCAGAAAACTCTTTTGAGAAAAGGGGGAATGGACATTGGATTTCTGGAGGATTTTTTTGAGGAAGGGAAAAATTCAGAGATTCAGGTCAGGCAGATGTGGGGCAGACAGATTCAGACGCTGCATTCAGTGTATTTAGCCGCCGCCGGGAATGGGGAAACTGAGAGACAAACGATACTTCTGGAATTAATGGAGCAGGCAGATGCAGTCAGGAGACTGGACTTTAACCGGGAAACACTGGAATCGCTGAATGTACTGCTGGATACTGTGACTGGTTCAGAGACACTGTCGGGAAATGCAGATTTGATACAGGCAATCGGAGTGTGTATTGGGAATCTGCAGACAAGTATGGATGCGCGGGAGAGTAAAGCTTCTTCTTTGGGAGGGAGTGTACCCTCAGAAGGTGACTCAGTGTTGGCACAGGTGGAGAAGGAACTTACAGAGGAGTTATTAAATGCAGCGGAGACAGAAAATGATGCACTATGGGGATTATTAGATGAAAGGGCTGCTTTATCCCACATTGAGAATGGAATTTGCGTAGATAAGAGAGCTGAGAAAGCAGTTTTGGATAACCGATTACTTCCTATGGGTGAAACGCTTTATGAAAGTACCGGGGATGAGGTGATTTTACAGGAATTAAATTATTACCAGACTCTTCGGGAACAGATAGAAGGAAGGGATCAGAAAGAGATGTCTGACGGAGACAGAGAGACAGGGACAGAGCAAAACGAACCGGATGGAGTATGGATAAAGGCATTTTTGGAGAAGGAGCTGAAGAGTGGATTTGGAAATGCAGATTCAAGAGCACAGAATACAGTTCTTCTCGCACTGGCGAAATACTGTGAGGTTTCCGATGAAGATACTTCCAGTGAAAATACTTCAAAGACACCTGATCAGGAAGAAGCACAAACCGCAGCAGAACTTTTGTGGGAGTTAGCAGCGGAGGCATCAGAAGATGAAGAGGGCGGTGTATTTCCCCAAGGAGGCAGGGAACTCTCTGGTCAGACACAAGGGAGCGGAGGAATGGAAACAATCCTTTATGCTCCGGTAAGAAAGGCTGCCATGTGGTGTTCTATGCGGTATGTATGGAAACAAGAGCACCGTCAGGCAGTTTTGGCAAAGAGAGGTAGGTATTATCGGTTTGAGGCGTTTTCAGATCAGGTAGTAAGAGAAAGAAAACAGACAGATCAGATGGAAAGTATAGCAACATATGATTCCAAACTCTATCTTCCGGGCAGTTATCTGCAAAAAGAGTTTGGGGTGAATATCCGTTTGCTGGGAGAGACCGGGTACGCACTTTTTGCGGAGAAAGAGGTGGAGACAGAGGCAGAGGAACTTAGTGAAAAGCTGTTGGAGAGAAGGGGGGGATAGGAATGGGGATAATGGTGGTACAAGGAGCGGCGCTCCAATGTTCTTTCGGTATGGCGCCGGGAAATTTATGTGGCACAGGGAATATGACTTGTCTTGCAGATGGAAAGCCCATGGCTACAATTCAGGACGTAGCTGCGGGCAGTCAGATTACGCCTTTCGGTATGTGTCAGTCACTTGCCAATCCGCAGGTTGCGGCAGCAACTGCGGCGGCACTTGGTGTACTGACACCTCAGCCGTGTATGCCTGTGACGGCGGGAACATGGATTCCAATGAAACCAGGTGTGCTTATAGGCGGGGTTCCGTGCCTTATGCAGGACTCACAGCTAATCTGCTCAAATGGAATGGGAATCATTACAATCTGTGCACCGGGGCAGGCTTGTGTGAATGGATGACAAAAAAAGAAGGGAGAATTATATATGGCAGAATATTTATCACCAGGAGTATATGTAGAGGAATATGACAACGCGCCCCGCGGAATGGAAAGCGTGGGAACGAGCACTGCGGGTTTTGTAGGGATTGCAGAAAAAGGAAGTGTAAAGGGAGCACCGGTCCTGGTTACTAATTATGCGGAATTTGTCCGTAAATTCGGCGGATATTTCAGTGAATTTGCGTTCGGAGAGTACCGCTATCTTGCAGGTGCGGTAGAGCAGTTTTTCATAAATGGAGGTACCCGTTGTTATGTGGCGCGTGTTGTACCAAAGGATGCAAAGACTGCTGAATTTAAAAATGATATGCTGACGATAAGAGCAGCCAGTCCGGGGAGCTGGGGCAACCGGATTTTGCTCGAATTTGGAGAAGTAACAAGAAAGAAAATGCAGCTTTTGGAGAAAAAATCAGATACGGTGTATGTGGCAAAGCATACTGTTGGATTTGAAGAGGGCAGTCTTGTCAAAATTGGAGAAGAGTACAACAGGATTACAACCATTTTCGGAAAAGAGGTGACCTTTGAACAAGAATTTGCACAAGAGGTGACAGATACGGATCTGGTACCAGAGAGGGTACTGTATCTGGTAGAGCTGGAAGTACAGGTGCATTGTCAGGATATGACAGAGGTGTTTTCAGAGTTAAGCCTTTCCCCTTCTTCTCAAAATGAGATTCAGCTTCGGATGAAATCGGGGGAACTGGCAACATTGAAACTGGATCCAGAATGGAGGCAGGAATTGAAAAATCCGGTGGAACAGCTTCTGGGAGAGAATATATCTTCTGTCGTGTTGGAACATGGAAGTGACGGAACGATGGAGATGATCAATGAGGGAACCTTTATAGGGGAAGATAAAGGACCGGGGGAAAGAACCGGAATCCAGGCATTTCTGGAGAATACAGTTGTCAGCATTATGGCGGTACCGGGAATTACCATGCCGGCTGTTATAGTGTCGCTGATCGCCCATTGTGAGAACACGGGAAGCCGCTTTGCAGTACTGGACATGCCCCGTGACCTTACAAAGCCGGATAAGCTGCTGGAATACCGTGAACTGGTAGACAGTACTTATGCGGCAATGTACCATCCGTGGATTCAGTGTTTTGACCGTTCTGCGCAGAGGCAGGAATATTTTCCGCCGTCAGGAGCTGTTTTGGGTGTGTATTCCAGGACAGACGTAACGAGAGGGGTACATAAAGCGCCTGCCAATGAAACGGTGTCTTGTACAGGGTTAAGTATTCCATTTACAAAAGGTGAACAGGATATTTTAAATCCGGCAGGTGTCAATTTGATCCGTGCGATGCCGGGGCTGGGAATCCGAATCTGGGGGGCGCGTACTGCAAGCAGCAATGCCTCTTTTAAATATGTAAATATCCGGCGGTTATTTATCTTCGTAGAGGAAAGCATTAAGGCAAATACAAACTGGGTTGTTTTTGAACCGAATGACGAGGGACTATGGAATCGTGTAAGACAGTCAATTTCCGGCTTCTTAAATACACTTTGGAGGGGCGGTATGTTTGCGGGGGCGACGCCGGCGGAAAGTTACTTTGTAGATATTGGTCCTTCTACCATGACCGCAGATGATATCCAAAACGGAAGGCTGATCTGCAACATCGGAATTGCGCCGTCGCGTCCGGCTGAGTTTGTGATATTCCGTGTGACACAGCATACGTCCGAATCTGGAGAATGATATGACGAAAAATGATAAGTAAAAAAGAAAAAAGGAGAAAGAAGCTATGGCAGATTCAGGTTTGATCTATCCATTGACAAAAATGAATTTTATTGTAGAAGCAGGAGACGGGGTTGCAGCATTTACGGAAGTAAGCGGAGTAGAGGCAAGTGTGGATGTAGTGGAGTTTCGTCAGGGAAATTCTAACAGTCTGGCGCCTGTTAAGATACCGGGGCTTGTTAAGCATGGAAATGTGACGTTAAAGTATGGCTGCACTCTGAATAATAAATTTCTGGAATGGGCGGCAAAATGTGTCAGCGAGATCAGAGGCGCTGAAGATATCAAACGAGAGGTTAAAATCGAACTTATGGATCTCTCCGCAGGTGCTCCTAAGGACATACAGGATAAAACATCCGGCTCTTGTGTCTGGATTTTAAAAAATGCGTGGGTGATGAAATATTCTGCACCAGATTTGAATTCTACTGCATCAGAGGCAGCAGTCGAGAGTGTGGAACTGGCATACGAGGAACTGACAATTCCAGGACAGACGGCATAAAGCGAGGAGTAGAGGATGAAAACAGAATATGAATTTGAGCTTCCGAGAGGATACAGGGACAACTCCGGGGAGATCCACAAAAAAGGAAGAATGCGGCTGGCAACGGCGGGAGATGAACTGGTGGCGGCGAGAGATCCGAGAGTGCTGAACAATCCGTCTTATCTTACGGTAGTACTGCTTTCCAGAGTTATAACAGAGATGGAGGGTCTGGAGACTGTCAGTGTCCATGTGATGGAAGAGCTGTATACGGCAGATCTTGCATTTTTGCAGGATATGTATCAGAAAATCAATGATCTTGAGCTTCCGGTCATGAAGGTAGTATGTCCCAGTTGTGGACAGGAGCATGAGGTGCAGATAAATTTTACGAGAGGGGCTTAAGCCTCTGCCCGGAAGAAGAGTTATATCGGGAAACGGCATTTATTGCTTATTATTTTCATTGGAGGATGGCGGATATACTTGCACTGGAGCACAGAGACAGGCGCAGATGGTGCAAAGAGATTTCAGATATCAATGAAGAGCGTAATCCGTCAGAGAGAAAGGAGCGGAACATATTTGCCAGATAGGCAGGATGCATATGGAAAAATCAGAAATATGAACTTTCAGCTGGTGGTTGAGGAGCATGCGCTGGAGTGCAGAAGTATTAACACCTTTACGCAGGAAATTGAATATGAGGTGATTGCAGAGGGCGGATGCAGCGATACGGTACATATCCGAAAAAAACCGCTTGCTAAGCCATTTACCTTTCAGGTAGAGAGATATGTGCAGGCAGGGCATCAGGATGTATTGGAAATCGGCAGTTTTTTTGAACGTCTTATACTGGAAATCAGCGCAAGGCCGGGAGATTTTTCTGCTCCGCAGGTATCGTTTATTTTTTATGGATGTCTGGTGAGCGGTAAAAGCTATAATGGAATGAATGCGGAAAAATCAGACCTGCTTGTAGAAACAACAACCATCGTATATGAGCAGTTGGAAGTAGCAAGTAACAGTTTGGTATAGGGCTTGTTACAGTTCAGCCCAGGACTTTGCACTGGCTGCAAAGTCCGTGAAATAACGTATAGGTAGAGATGCATCAAGCCACCACGAAGTAGTTTTGCATGGCTTGATGCCTGTAACAGGAAGCCGAAGGCTGAACTGTTACTAGGACTTTGCATTTACTGCAAAGTCCGTAAGAATGTGTGGTGAAGAAATGGCAGTTAGAATTTCATGAAAAGAAACATATGGAAGTGGCTCAGCCATTTGATGAAGCCGAAGCAGATGGCGGAAGAGCTCCAGAATGAAGAGAAGGGGAGTTTTGAGAAAGCAGTATGCCAGCGGTATCAGTGGAAACAGGAGAATTTTGCGGGGACGCGCCTTCTCCATCTGGCGGGGCTTCCGATTCAGACACAGAGGGAGAATGTTTCTCTTACTGTGGACCGGAAGATGATCCAGCAGCAGTATCAGTACAAGGAGGAGCTTAATTGTGTCAACCGGAAGATCTGTGCAATAGAAATGGAAGAGAAGCAGTTTCGGCAACAGGCTCACCGTATGGGTCTGAAATTGAAGGCAGCTGAGAAAAGAGAGCGCGAAGAAATCTGCTTACGGCAAAAGCAGGTCCGCAATCTGGAAGCTGATATTGAAAGGGCAGTAAAGAAACTTCGGGAAGAGATGGATGAGCGGGAACGTTCTTATAGAAGAAGAACAGAAAACTTAGAGCTGTATAGCCGGCGTCAGATTGAAAGGCAGGCAGAAATGGCGGAAACGAAAGTTTACAGGAGACTGGAACGGGAGCTTTTAAATGAAAGGCGAAGGAGAGGTCTATAACGTACCGTATGTAAACGGGGGAGTATAAGTGAAAAAAACTGAAGCATTTTTTAAATTTCAAAATACAGACGGCAGTGGGAAAGACGAATTTGTACTTCCTTTCTGTCCGGCAGGCATTCGGTTTTCTGTCGGATATAAAAGGAAGAAAAAAGGAGATTTACAGGAAAGGGGAGGCAGCGTCTCCAAAAAATCGGTAGAGCAGCAGTTGTTTTCTGGTGTGACGATGAGTATGCATCTGATATTTGATAAAAGCCGGGAGGGAACATCCGTGAAATCGGATGTAGAGCGTCTGATGCTGGAATTAAGGGAAAGCTTGTCGGACCGGCAGAGTATGTTTTGCTGGGGAACGACTATATTTCAGGGAGTATTGGAACAGGTATCAGCTAATTATGTAATGTTTGGACCGGATGGCGCTGCCTTGCGTGCGGAAATGGATGTAACAGTTGCATGCAGAGAGAAGGAAGCGTTGAAACAATTTTTTCAGGCGGATTATGAGACTATATTCAAACCGAAAAATTCGGTAAAGCACAGAGAAGGCAAGGCAGTTCTGACAGTTAAGGGAAATGAAAGAGACAAGGAATATCAGGTACAGTATAATCCAGGTTCCATACAGTGTACGAGAAACAGAGAGATATCTCTTGCAGGAAAGGATTCAGGAAGAGCGGCGGATAATCCTGCACAGCACACGTTTGCAGAAGACGGATCTCTTTCTCTGGAGCTTCTTTTTACAGGGAAGGAGACACAAACGCAGGTCAACGGGCTGCTTGGAATGAAAGTGATTGATGATCAGAAACCAGTAGCACTTTGCTGGGGAGAGCAGTATTTTTTGGGATGGATTTCTTCGGTACAAGGGGAGTACACATCCTTTCAGAATAATGGGGAACCGGATAGCGGGAAGGTAAGTCTGACGATTTCAGGTACAGAATATGAAATATCAATATAAAAAATTAAAGGAACGGTATGAACATTTTGCCTGTCCGGTTGTCCGTCTCTGCGTGGAGGGAAAATGGCTGGATGAATGTGTGGCAGATATCCTTATCAGTGAGGTACACGTGCATCTGACCTGTGGATATGAAGCGGGAGACGCAGTAGTAACACTTCATGGAATTACAGACGAGACAGACAACACATTTTTATGGGAGCAGTTAAAGCCTTATGTATCACTGGGCTCAGATGTAATTTTAAAAATGGGGTATCCCAATGAAACAGAGGAGGTATTTTGTGGTTATATTGCCTGTGTGGAATGTATCTGTGCAGAACTGCCGTCCATAGAACTGACTTTGATGGATATAAAGGGAGTTATGATGAGTGGTACCAGAGCGGCACAGTTAAAAAGCAGAAATTATGGAGATGCTGTGAAGGAAATTCTGGGAGGGGACAGATACCGGGAGCTGAAAGAGAAAGAAATGTTCAGAGGAATGCGTATTTCTGATACGCCGGACAAGCAGAACGGACAGGAAGAAGAAATGAGAACCATCGAGTGTGTGTCAGAAAGTGATTATGATTTTGTCGTCCGGGCAGCAAAAAAATTTGGCTATGAGTTCTTTGTGGACTGCGGTATGGTGTACTTTCGCAAAGCGCAGTCCGATGATACTGTCCTGATGGAATTAAAGCAAGGGGAAGCAGCACTTTCAGCGAGTGTGCTGTACGATATCCGGGGAATTGTAAAAGAGACAGAGGTGCGGGCGCATGATGATGCAAAAGGAACATTGATATATGCTTCTGCCGTGCAGAAAAATAAACTCTCTTACGGAAACCGGACTGGAAGGATCATAAATCAGACAAAGAAGGTGTATATGGAACCATGTGTGAGGTCAAAAACAGACGCGTCTTCTCGGGCAGATGCTCTGCTTAAAGAAAATCTAAGCCGTTTTGGAACACTGGAGTGTGAGTGTATCGGGATGCCGGTATTGAAGCCGGGATATTTTGTACATTTGAAGGGGTATGGAATTCCGGTGGACAATCAGTTTTATGTGACTGCGGCGGAACATGTTTTGTCTGAAAATGGATATACTACGAGGCTTATTGCCGTGGCAGAGGGAATGAAGGAGGTTTAAAGTGTCGATATTAGACAGTATTAGTGAACTGGCGGCAGATCAGATACAAAAAACAGGACAAGAACGGATTTCAGGGATTGTAATCGGTGTAGTAGCAGAGAATTATAGTGAAGCATATCCGGGGCAGATTAAAGTAGAAATTCCTGTGCGTGATGAGAGCGCTAATGTTTTGAAATGGGCAAAAGTAGTTTTTCCTTATACCGGCGCCGGGTGGGGGATATATTTTTTGCCGGAAAAGGACGATCAGGTGATACTGGCATTTGAGAACGGAAGTATTGACCGTCCTTTTGTCATAGGTTCTATTCCTAGGGAGAAGGACAAACAGCTTACAAAATCAGCGGATGAACGTAACAGGATCAAGCAGATTGTTACCCGGAATGGCAGTCGTATTACAATGGAAGACGGCGAAGATGAAAATGGGGGAAAGGATCGGATCATACTAAGTACAGCGGAAAAGGAACTGATGCTTTTGCTGGATAATGAGAATGATACGATTGAGATTTCTGATAAGAAAGGAAACAGCCAGATAAAAATGAACGTTGAAGAAGGCAGTATTGTTATCAGGGCAGATAAAAAGATTACTTTGCAGGCGGGGGATTCAGCAAAATTAGTACTGAACGGGGAAAATAACAGCCTTAAGGGTTTAGCAGATAAAATCCAGATGAAAGGCAGCCGCGCTTTGGAATGTAAGTCAGACGGCAGTTCAAAATTTACCGGGCAGCAGATCGTTATAGAAGCAGCTGCATCTTTGAAATGTTCTAGCAGTGGAATGGCGGTGCTTTCCGGAACTCCGGTAAAAATAGGATAAAGGAAGAGGGGGATAGAATGGCGGCAGGGATGAAGTTTCCGATACAGATTAATCCGGCAACGGGAAGATTTGTAGAATCAGAAGGGGTGGAAAATATCCGGGAGTCAGTATATATGATACTGATGACACAGAAGGGAGAGCATCCCATCAGGAATAAAACCGGCAGCACAATTTTGTCTTATCCATTTATAGATATTTCTTCTACCAGAATACACATGCTGGAAAGAGAGGTACGGGAAACTCTTCTTCGGCAGGAGCCGAGGATTTGTGATGTGCAGGCACATGCGGCCAAGGAGCCGGGAGAGGATTGCCTGATGGTCAGGGTTGAATACCGGGTGAAAGAGACCGGGGAAACACAGTCACTGGAACTTCAAGTTGGTTAAGGAGGAGAAAGAGCAGGATGACGTGGGAGAAAATACTTCGCCTGGCAGCGGATTATCTGCCTCAGTGGAAGATACCGCAGGAACCGCCGGATATGGGGGAAGTTGTTGCAGGACTTTTTACAGAAATGATGGAGTCATGTGAGAAAAAATTTGAAAAGCTGCCGCAGCGGGCAAGACAGGAACTACTTAGTTTGTCGGGAATCCGTCCTCTTCCGGCGAAACCTGCGCATACGATCCTTGTAGCAGAGACAGAAAACAGTCTGAGTGAATCCGTAAGGATTCCGAAAGGAAGTCCATTTCTTTATGACAGAAATGACAGGGAGAATTCGGTCGTTTTTACTTCTGAGCAGGAAATACTAGCAGTTTCGTCTAAGCTGACAGATATATTGTCAGTTTCGGAGAAGGCAAGGCATATAAGTGAAAGGAAACTTCCGGGGATGGATGCCCCCCTTCGGCTATTCTCTGCCGAGGGTGAGAATCTGTACAGAGAGGAGCTGGTGCTCAAACATTCCCGCCTTATGCCATCGGTCTTGCGGATTCCAACGGCATTTTTAAGAAAAGCGGGGCTGCAGTGTACGGGAGCCAGACTGCGGGCCGGAGGGGCAGGAATCCAGCCGGAGCTTCTGTATGATGGGGAAAGAGAACTAAATGTGGAGAAGGCAGTCGTTTTTGGAGAGGAAATACTGGAATATAAAGAATGCTGGATTGGACATGAGAATGTATTTTCAAAAGCAGGAGCAGAGATTACCTTGTCCTTTGAACTGGAAATGAAGATGTTTCAAAAGGGGGCATATCCAGAGGAAAAAAAAGAATGGAAGTTGATACAGAAAAAGCCGATGGAGGACAAAAGGCAGCCGCCGGATGTGTGGCCCGAAGAGATTGCATTTTCCTATTATTCCGGTCTTGGCTGGAAAAAACTGGATTTAAAAAAGGATGAGACAAAGATATTTGCACAGGATAAAAGGAGCCGGCGGTGTGAGCTTCGGTTTCAGTGTCCCGATGACTGGGAGCAGGTCATTGCCGGGGGAAATGAGATAAAGTGTCTGCGGATACAGGTTGTGAAAGCACCCTGTTGCTATGAAACAATAGGACTGCACCATTATCCGGTACTAAGCAGGATTCAGCTTGCTTATTCATATGGAGAAAAAGGTGTCCTTCCAGAACAGGTAATCCTGCCCCGGGAATTTCCCTATAGAGGGGAGAACGTTTTACTTGGTTTTGACAGGATATTTCCGGCCGGAAGAGTCAGTTTACTGTTTCTACTGGCGGAATCTGTGAGGGCAGAGAGAAAAAAGATTGTTTTTGAGTGCTCTACAAAGGATGGATTCTGTCCGGTCGCAGTGGAGGATAAGACGGATGGACTTATCCGTTCTGGTTTGATCTATATGGAGATTCCGAAAAAGGCGGCAAAGCTTACTGTAGAGGGAAGAGAGAGGTTCTTTATCCGGCTGCGGAAAAGCGATATAACAGACCGCATGCAATTTGAGCCGGAGATTACGGGGATACTGTTAAACGGAGTTGAAGCGTGCAATTTTGTCTGGACGAAAGAGCGGGAATATTATCTGGAAGAAGCAGTGCCTTATCCTGAATTTCCTGTTGAGGGAGAGTATCTTCTGGAGGCGGAAGTGAAGGTGAGGGAGGGAGAGCAATATGTTCTTTGGGAAGAAGTGGAGGATTTTGAGAAGGGCGGATATAAGCAAAGGGGGTATGTGCTGGACCGGCAGGAAAAAGTGGTAAGGTTCGGTGACGGTAAACGCTTTAGGGTGCCGGAGTGTACAGAGACGGCTGCGGTAGTTATCCGTGTCTGTACTTGTGAAGGCGAATTTGCTAATCTGCCCGGCGGGACGGAATTTATCCCCGGATATTCTGCCAGATTATTAGGAAGAGTGTATCAGCCGCTTTTGTCCTATGGCGGCAGAAATCCGGAAATTGAAGAACAGATGTGGAAACGGAGAGCTTTTTTTATGAACAGCAAAAGAAGACTGGTTTCCAAAGTGGATTTCCAGTCTCAAATCTGCGAATATGCGGATGAGGCTGTGAGAACGGCTTTTGTTACAGAAGAGGACGGTACAGATACATTGGTTGTTTTAATGAAAGACTTCGGAAAAGGATCTCTGTCTTTTGAGCAGATGAAAACGAGGCTGGAGCATATGTGGAGAGACAGGCGGGGAGCCGCATTTCAGAATATGAGGATAAAAATCATAGAACCACTTGTGATCCGGGTGGCTGTAGAAGTCTGGCTTACAGGGCAGTGTGAAGATCGTTTCTTGTATGAGGAGGAAATCTTAAACCAGTTGGAGGCGTTCTTTTCACCGGAATGTGGATGGGAGATCGGAAGGCTGGTTTCAAGACAGGATTTGGAGAGGATGCTGTATCAGGCAGAAACGACAGTATCTTTAAAATATTTGAATGCGGTATTTTCTTATCATGACTTAAGCGGTACGTATACGTGGAATCTGGATGAAGAGCGGAAAATCCCGACGGCAGTGTGTATTAGCGGGGAACATAAGGTGCACTGGATAGAAACATAAGATGGGATAAAAACAGGAGGTACGGGGATTGTGATAGTTAGAAGAAAGATGACTGTGGGAGAGCAAAGAAAGGCGGAAGAAAGACTTAGAAGAGCAGAATCCCGGATTCCCTTTTATACCAGTAAGCAGATGAATCGGCTGCCCGCAGAGCCGGGGATGACTATTCTGGAAAATCTGGTGGTGCTGGAGCTGTTACTGGAGGAAGAACTGGAAGACATTCCAGAGTCTGTTAGAAGGAAACTGATGGAATTATATGGTGTGACAGCAAGTGAAGGAAAGAATGCAAGAACACTTCTGCAACCGGAGCAGATTCCTGGACCGCTTTGTTTTTTTCCGGGACAGAAATTCAGAAGCGGAGAGATGTGCTTTGAAACGATGTATGATGAAACAGTCATGCCGGGAAAACTACAGAAAGTATTTCTGGAGGAAGAAGGGAAATTCAAAGAGATTGAAGAGCTTCAGCATAACAATCCACTGGCAGCTTATCCCTTTGGGAAAAAGCCAGAACCCGGAAGCTGCATGTATCTGCTTTTTGACGGAGCAATTCCGTCAGGGGACAGACCTTTGATTCTGGCAGTAACGGCAAATCCATTGTTTCCGAGAAACCCGGCAAAGAAAAAAGAATTTCCTGTATTTGCAGAAATCAGATGGAGCTGTTATACCAGGGAGGGCTATCAGGAAATCCGGCATGAAGATGATACGGGAGGTTTTTTGATAAGCGGTGAAGTGAGACTGTGGATGGACGGGATTCATCCCGCGGCAACAAAGATCGGTACATATGAAGGGTATGTTCTGCGGTGTGAACTGGTATGGGAACGGTATGATGTCAATCCCAGGATTGCCGGCATTGACGGTCCTCTTCTGGAAGTTTGGGAGCGCGATACACTTGGAACTGTCTGCACTGCCAGGGCGGGAGAAAGACTGAGGATTCCATCCATTTTCCCGGAAGAAACATATACCTGGATATATGAAAAAGAGGGGACTTCTTACATTTCTGTTACGGAGGAACATTTGGAAAATGTGCAAAAAGCAGTCTGCATGTGCAAAAAGCTTGCACTTCAGAAAACGCTGGGGATTATTTACGGGTATGATAATCAGGAATTTGATGTGAGCCGCTTAGGGAGGATACTGCCGGGAAGTCTGGAACTTATGGCAGTGGAAAAAGACAGAGAAAATGGTCAGACGCGGGTGACTTTTTTTCCGCAGAAGGAAGATGCAGAGACGGAAACACCGCTTCTGTTTGTCTATGATGAAGAGAAGAGTGTGATCCGGATTACAGACCCCGGAGATTATACGGGCTGTGAGTTATCCATTGCCGGGTGTGCTTTGTATCATGGGAGGGAGGGCAATCTGCTGAAGGGTAACTACTTTGTCAGGGCAGGAGGGAGTGAGGAAGAACTCTACTGTAACCGGTGTCCGGGGCAGGGAGGACAAAATCCGGATACATGGAAGGAGATGTGTCAGATTCTGAGGGAGGAGCAAAGGAAACCATATACTGCGGTGACAACGAAGGATTATGAAATACTGGTGAAAGAAATTCCGGGATTGTGTATTCAGAATGTAAGGGTTTATTCGGAGGAAGATGGAACGGTGGTTGTAGCAGTTCAGCCTTATTCGGAAAAAAAAACCACGAACCTGCCAGCGGGTTATTTCCGTCAGATCCGGAACTATCTGGAGGAAAAGAGACTTTTGGGTACCAGGATAGAAATCAGGGGATGGCATGATACACCGGATAAAATGCAGAAGGAGTAAAATCAAAGAAAAATCAAGAAGTATGAGAACTTATACATTCGGATATTCAAGATTGAAAAAGGCAAAGGGTGAGGGGTTTCTGGTAAGAGAAGACGGGAGTATTTTTATAACAGGGAATCCGGGCATGAGTGTTATTGTACCGGAACCATTGAACGGAGTGGATGAAAGCTGCCGATGGGGAAGACTGATACTGGAAGCAGAATTAAGAGATGACAGCATTCTGACTATTTATGCGGAAACAGACGGAGATGGGGAAAAGATGTCCATTGGACCGTTTACAAATCAGACAGAGATTCTTTTGTGTGAATTGAACGGAAGATTTCTGAAGCTCCGGCTGGAGGTGAAAAACGGCGAAGGCTGTGTGATCAGGAATTTGCGTGTAGAAAACTATGACACAGAAATACTTCAAA
The DNA here is from genome assembly GCF_943193195.1 of Mediterraneibacter agrestimuris. Classification (GTDB taxonomy): domain Bacteria; phylum Bacillota; class Clostridia; order Lachnospirales; family Lachnospiraceae; genus Schaedlerella; species Schaedlerella agrestimuris. The sequence goes on from NZ_CALPDG010000026.1 coordinate 38,520, forward strand.
TGATGCCGGAATTTTATCAGGAAAGAGGCAGTGTCTTGCATCGTTATCTTTCCATATACCAGTCTGTGTATACGGATTTCCAGAAACGGTATGAGAGTCTGGACGAACAGATGGATATCCGTACCTGCTCTGTAGAAATGCTGTCACTGATGGAACAGTGGCTTGGAATGCCTGATACTGATTATTTGCTTTCGGAGGATATCAGACGGGCGCTTCTTATGCGGGCTTCCCGTCTTGTGAAGATCCGGGGAACCAGACAGGCAGTCATGGAGACAGCAAAGCTTCTGGCGGGAGAATTCCCGCAGATTATCGAAAGTGATGATAGAACAGTAACTATCGTGTTTCACCGGGAGGTAAGCGAAGAACTGGAGCTTCAGCTCTTGTATATTTTGAAGTGGTTTTTACCTGGAGAGTGCAGGGCGCATATTGTGTCCTGGCAGGATCCGATGGGACTGGATGAATATTGTGCACTAGATATCAATGCAGCGCTGAAGGTGTGGAGTCTGGGGACACTGGACAGAGAAGAAGCTATGGACCAGTGTGTACTGGGATGAGGAATGGTAACAGTTACGAGAAAGAAATTAGGAGGAATAGAAATGCTGGAGATAAAAGAAGTGATACAGGAGAATAAGGTGATTCTTGAATTATCAGGGAGGATTGATACAAATACAAGCAGGACGGCACAGGAGAAAATTCTGGCAGCGCTGCAGAAAAGTGGGCTGGTATATCTGAATCTGGAACAGGTGGATTACGTGTCCAGTGCCGGACTTAGGGTTTTTCTGATCGGACAGAAGACGGCGGCAGCAAAGACAGCATCGCTGCGACTGGTTAATGTACAGGAGAATGTCCGGGCTGTACTTGATATGTCCGGATTCAGTAAGGTGCTGGAGATATGGGACAATATACAGTAATCGCAGATATCAGTGAGGAAATCGTACGGGTGATGCGAAGGGAACTGGCACCGGAGCTTGTCGCAGATGAGAGTACAGTAGGTCTGTGCAGCCCTGAAGATCAGGATAATATGACTTTTGGTATTTATTTATATGATATCCAGGAAAATGATGAAATCCGGCGGAGCCAGATGATCAATGTATCAGAAGATAAACAGAGTTATCCGCCTGCATTTTTCAGCCTTTATTATATGATGACTGCTTATTCTCAAAGTGATAAAAAATTTAAGATGGTACAGGAACAGCGTATGCTTGGGCGGACAGCAAGATATTTCCATGATTATCCTTATCTTGAGATCGGGGGAGAATACATACCGATTCAATTACAGAAGATTTCTACAGAGGACAAGATTAAGCTTTGGAATTTTAACGGCAAGCCTTTTCAAGTGTCTTTGTTTTATAAGGTTGCTCCGGTAAAATTGGATTCAGGACGTTTCCGTGAAGTGACAAGAGTCCGTCAGAGAGACATCCATATGAATCAGGAAAACGGAAGCAGGAGGCGATAGAAAAGATGGAAGATCAGACGGAAGAAACTGGTTTTTTGGCATATCAGATTCCATGCGTGTATACATGGGCGGATCTGGTGGTGACCCCGGCATTAGAGGAAAGCCTTCATGACCTGTGTAATCTGGTTCGTTTTCAGAATTTTGTAGGAGAACAAAGGGGATTTTACGAGAAACGTCTTTATGGACGGGGTGTGTGCGCATTGTTTTACGGACCTTCAGGAACGGGAAAGACGATGGCGGCGCAGGTGATCGCACGGGAGCTTGAAATGGCATTGTATCGTGTGGATTTTTCCCAGATTCAAAGCAAATATATCGGTGAGACACAGAAGAACATAAATATTTTGTTTACGCAGGCCAGAGAAATTAATGGAATTTTACTTTTTGATGAGGCGGATGCATTATTTTCCAAACGTACGGAGGTAAAGGATGCCAATGACAGACACTCAAACGGGGAGATCGCATATTTGTTACAAAAGTTAGAGGAATATGAGGGAATCTCGATTTTGACTACCAATTTAAAAAATCAGATGGATGAGGCATTTAGAAGGAGGATACGAAGGATGATTCATTTTCCTCTGCCGGACTGGGAGACAAGAAAACGGCTTTGGAAAAGTGTATTTCCGATGCAGGCGCCTTTGGCAGAAGAAGTAAAGCTGGAGCGGTATGCCTGGAAGCTGGAGCTTTCCGCCGGAGAAATCAAAGAAGCGGCGCTGGATGCTGCGCTTTTTGCAGCTTCTGAGCATGAGAAAATCGGGGATCGGCACATACAAAAAGCGCTGAAGCTGTGCTGCTCAAAATACGGGAGAATATTGACAGAGGGTGATTTTTGATGCATTTAAGGGATATAGAATACAAAGGAATAGTTTTTAGCAGTGAGAGAGTCTATTACTACAGGAAAGCCAGAGAAAAAGATGTAAAAGAGATTGCAGATTTATACAGAGGCTGTGCAATATGCCGGAGGAATTGCAGAGAAAAACTGGATAAAGAAAGCCAGAACTCTTTTGAAAAAACTGGTGGAATGTATTTGATATTCGGAGAAGAAGAAATAAGAAGAGAACTTCACAATCCCGGTTCTCTGTGGGCTGTATTCCTGGAAAAAGGGAAAGTTGCAGGGAGTTTCTGGATTGCGGAGGAGAATCCTATGCTTGAGGATGGAAGAATAAGGGAATACATCGGTGAGGAAGAACCGCTGATTTATCCGAGAGAGATCATAGTGTCCCCCGAGTATTCAGGGGAAATGTTGGGACAGCTTCTATTTGCAACGGCTTTTCAAGCGCTGGAAGAAAATGGATTTCGATATAGTCTTTGTGATGTTTACCGGACGGCAGCATATACACTGGACGGAATATGGAAAAGGGTGGACTTGCTGAACAAACCAAGTTATCTCAATATGCTTTCGTTAGGCGGCAGATATCAGGGAACAGGGGATGTGCGGGAAATTTCTCTGGAATGTCTGAAAGTGAAAATTGAGCCGCAGATTTTCTTGTTTTCTCATAAAGAAACACTTAAGCTGACAAAACAGTTGTTTACTCAGAAAGGAATTCAAATTTATGCAGAAAATTGAAGAACAGCTTAGAAGCCGATTTTTTCAGATACTTCTGACAGGTGTCGGCGTGGTCATTCTGATATCTGCTGTCAGTCTTTGGATTCTGGCAGAAAGAAGCTAGAAAAAAGAGTGGGAGAAGGTTTTGACGGAGATGTGATATCATCGCTGCCGGAACCTTTTCTTTTTTCTTCCATAATATGTAATGTAGACCAATATGGAAGGAGTTAATAAAATTGGCAGGATATCAAAATAATATGCGTTACGGCCGCCCGGGCAATATGTATCAGCAACGTAATGCAGGCTGTAATTGCGTGCAGCGAATGCCTGAACGCTGCGGAAACGAATGCCGGAATGAGCATCGAATACTGGAACACCGTGCAAACGAATGCTGTGAGGAACAACGAATGGCAGAACATTGTATGCCAGAGCGCAGCGGAAATGAATGTCATAAAGAACAGCATATGGGGGAGCATCGAGGAAACGAATGCTGTAAGGAGCGTCATGAAGTAGTACGTGAGGAGAAGGAACGGAGAGAGCACCACAAAGAAAAAAGGGATTGTGACTGCGCATACCGAAAGGATGAACTTGCGGGAATGCCGCTTGCGATGGCGTATGTGCCGTGGCAGAAATGGTGCAAAATCTATGACGTTTGCGAAGGATTTCAGAGAGGGACCATTTTCAGAGAACTGGATATGCCTTTTGAGGGGAAAGGGGGCTGTAATCGATGAGTGAATGTCCTTGCAGAAAAGAATTGATGCAGAGAATTAATGAAGCCAGCTTTGCTGTTGATGATGCGAAATTGTTTTTGGATACCCATCCGTGTGATGAAGAGGCATTGGAATATTTTCAAAAATACAGCCGTATACGAAGAGAAGCAATGAAAATGTATGCCGAGCATTACAGTCCACTGACCGTTGATAACGCTATGTATACCTGTGAGGATACATGGAAATGGATCAATGAGCCGTGGCCATGGCAGGAAGGGGGATGCTGATTTATGTGGAATTATGAGAAGAGATTACAGTATCCGGTAAAGATTACCCAGACAAATCCGAAGATGGCACAGGTAATAATTAGTCAATTTGGTGGTCGGAACTGCAATAACCTATAATCACCGATAAACCAGCATAAAATCAAGGCTTTCCGTTTTTTTATCATAAATGATTTTATCAAAAATAAGATTCAAAGCTTCACTTTTCTGTACATCCGGTGTTTCTGTACTGGAAATGATATCATAAACAGAGGAAACACGGGATCGCATTTCGTCTTTATTATCAGATTCAGATTCTTCATGCAATTGAAGAAGGGCAGCTTCAATTTCTTCACGCTCTTTGGATAAATGAAGCTTATTCACTTTGTATTCTTCCAAAGAGTCTATTTCGTTTAAATATGCTTCTTTAATACGGCGCTCTTTCGTTGCAAGGACTGACAGGCGCTTTTCGAGTAAGGCAATTTCGGACGTATAATCGTTTTTGGTACAGACCGTGTAATTTATCTCACTGGACGATTTTAATTCCAGCAGAGCTTCAATAACGGCCGCCTCTATCTTAGGTTTTGACACGTAGTGAGAAACAGAGCATCTATTTTTAGAATATCCGATACATTGGAAACCATTTTTGGTAGCAGAAAGCGCAGATCCACAGTCGGAACAGTATAGAATACCGCTAAGCCAGTGGCGGCGTGATTCTGCAGCACGTTTCGCAGGCCTGTACTTTTTAACCATCCTATCTTGAACTTTCATCCAATCCTCTTCTGATATCAAAGGTTCATGGCTCCCCTTTTTTAGAATGCAATCATCATTTGGACGGATGGAACGGAGTTTCTCTTTTCCGACATTCCAACGGACATAACCGTAGTAAACAGGGTTTTGCAGAATATATTTTACAGTCCGGTTCTCAAAGGGATTGTTACGCCTGGTTCTATATCCAAGGGAATTCAGCTTTTTAGCAATAGAAAATTCGGTCATGCCGCCAAGAAAATCACGGTAAATCATACGGATAATATCGGCGCTTTTTTCATCTATATGGAGCTGCTTATTTTCCATGTAATATCCAAGGGGGGCGCCCGACTGGTATTCGCCGCGTTTAGCCTTTTCTGTCATACCTTTCATGACTTCATCAGACAGGTTAAGGGAATAGTACTCCGCCATGGCCTCAAGCATGGCTTCCAGAATCACGGAAAACTTATCATCCTCAATATGTTCCGTGATACTGATCACTTGGACACCGCATTCTTTACGGAGCAGTGATTTGTACACAACACTGTCTTCACGGGAACGTGCAAAACGGTCGAATTTATGAACAAGGATTCCTTTGAATGGGGAAGGCTTCTGCTTGGCGGTGGCAATCATCCGCATAAAAGCCGGCCGCTTCTCTGCCTTTCTGCCGGAGATGCCTTCATCTACAAAAATATATTCTTCAGGCACAATGATCCTGTTTTTCTTGGCATAATCCAGAATAGCAGAACGCTGGGCGGCAGGGGAGAACTCCACCTGGTCGTCCGTGCTCACACGGATGTATGCAGCATAAGTGTCAAAGTTTTCAAAACTCATAGATATTGCCTCCTAAAAAATGTAAAAAATAACAGCCAGTGTAAAATGGATATTGTTCCATATCCGTTGCAGGGCGGTTCTTGACTTTTATGATACATTTGCTATAATGTACTTAACAAGACAGCCGATAGGTAGGTGCAAGCTACCCGATCCGGTGAATATAACTGTTTACAAAGTAAGCCGTCCTATCCGACCAAGATGCAGGGCGGCTTACTTATGTTTCAAATTCAGAATTACAACTACAAGTAAAGCAAAAGTAAGTATAATCTGCATTTCCTCGTATGTACTCATAAGCATTTCCCCTTTCCACAAGACGGGATCGGGAACCAGCACGCCCCTCGGCTGTCTGGGTAAATACATTATCCAATGTGTCGTAAAACCCCTTGCTTTAACTATGGGGAGTGTCAAGGGTTATTGTAGCCAGCGCTTTGGCGGTTCTTGACTTTTATGATATATTTGATATAATGTACTTAACAAGACAACTGGAAAAGATGGATGCACCCCATCCGCTCCGGGCAAATATTTAAGTTACTATGAAATAGTCGTCCTAACCATTACCAGTGAGCAGGACGGCTATTTTCTATGTGTAAAAGTCAGAATTGCTATAAGTAAATTGCAAGCTGTTAAAAGAATCATGAATTCTTCGTAAGTACTCATAGACACCACCTCTTCCGTAAGACTCCGGAACAGATGGAAAGCTGTCCTTCCCAGTTGTCTGGGTAAATACATTATTTAGTTGTTTCCCTGTCCACTGTGGGGGAGAGAAAATTAACCCTCACATCCTTCAGTATGTTGTCTAGTGTTCTGATTAGAATGTCGGCTTTGTGTCTTGGTATTGCGAACCGCTTTCCAGCGGTGCTGCTGCACCAATTGTAGCATGTGCAAATACGTGCGTCAACAATCATGTATGGGGTTATCTATATTCCAGTATTTGCCAGTGGTATTTTGCCTTCACAATTATTAAACTAGTGATTATGAGGATACTGCTTGATAAAATAATGATAAGTAAAAACTTAACAATTCGTCAGGTATCAAGCCTCACGGGAATTTCCAAATCATCTATTCAACGAATCATGAATCATGAAATTTCCCCTACGGCAGATACCCTAGAACTTCTTGCAAAAGGTCTAAAAGTGCACATAACAGACCTTTTCGACTCTCCGTATAAATAAGTGTCCCATATCTGGGACAAATCTCCGGCGCTGCGTAAGTTTTTCCGTGCTGCGTGGTCTTAATTAATAGGAAGAAAATTCCAAATACATTACAAGAACAAACGTTCGGAAAATTATTGAAATACATGATGAAATGTAGTATTATTTATACAAGGAATTTCGAGCGTGCGTTTAAGACGAACACGGAGGGGTACATATGAGTGACAAAAATTATAAGCCGCTAATTATTGAGTTGCTTAACAGTGCAACCGAAAAACAACTGGAACGTCTGTATTTTTTCATATTGACGTTCTTAAGCTAGGTTTAACAGCCTGGCGTGTTATTTAATTGCTGTTCTAGGGTGGTGTAGGTTGCTGCTGCATCATCAAATGGTTAGACGGTGACAGCTAGGGCAACAACTAGCCTTGGTGGGTGTTTTGCCCCTAAAAAAGGAAGAATCCCTCGACTGTATTGCAGTACGGTCGGGGGATTCATTTCTTCGTCAACGTGGACTTCTTACATCTTTTTATTTGCCGGCATTATAGCATATACAGAAATTTTCTAAAGCCAATAGGATTGCGATCATCCTATTTCAAAAATACAAAAATGAAAATATACTTGCTAGTTTTGGATATTTAAGATATATTATAGTTAGTAAATATTGCTGTTAAGTTTATTAACGGAGGCTAAGATGTCAATAACTGAAAATAAAAGAAATCAAATAAAAGAGTATATCCTCGATAAAATTGGAGATAATGAAGATGTAGTACAGAAAACGTGCACATGTTTTAGAATATCAGAAACAACAGTATATCGTTATTTGGATGAATTAATACAGTCAGGTGCGATAAAAAGAAGGAGACGAGGTAAATATATACTTGTAGAAAGACAAATAGATTTCACTTATGATAATATTGATTTGGAAGAAGATGTTATTTTTTTAAAAGATATAAAACCAATTCTAGAAGAACAAAAACTATCAAGTAATGTTATCAATATCTGGTATTATGCATTTACTGAAATGTTTAATAATGCAATTGAGCATTCAGAATCTCAGAAAATATTTTGTTCATTATTTGTCAGTCAATCTAGTATACATATGCTAATTCGTGACAATGGAATAGGCATTTTTAACAAGATAAAAGAATATTATAGCTATGAGTCCTTGGATGATGCCATTAACGAGTTGTTTAAAGGAAAATTAACAACTGATAACAAAAATCATACAGGTGAAGGTATATTTTTTACATCCCGCATAATGGATTTGTTTGTTGCTGTTTCAAGCAACAAGCACTTTACGCATAATAATTACTACGAGTTTTTGGAAACATTAGATGATGATGACGAGTTGATTAAGTTAATGAATAATGTAGGAACAGTAATATTAATGAAATTAGCCAATAGGAGTCATAAGCAAATTAAAGAGGTGTTTGATATGTTTAGCGATAATGATAATGGTTTCAACAAAACAAGCATTCCAATGAAAAACGTATTTGGAAATAATTTTCCTGTGTCGAGATCGCAGGCAAGAAGATTATATAATAGATTTGATAGATTTGATGAAGTTGAGCTTGATTTTTTAGATGTTGATGAAATTGGGCAAGCGTTTACGCATGAACTTTTTGTTAAATTTGCACACTTAAAACCGGATGTAAAAATCACAATTGTAAATGCGAATCAAGATATATTAAATATGATTAATCGCGTGAAAAATACGAAATAAAAGAAAAGAAGAATCCCTCAACTGTATTGCAGTACGGTCGGGGGATCCATTTCTTCGTCAACATGGACTTCTTAGATATATTTAATATGCCGCATTTTCAGAACCGAGGTGCGTTTGTGCCGAAATTCGGCACATGCCATTTTTAATATGCTTCCATAATAGGTTTATAATAATCACTTACTAACTTAAAATCAGACCATCCAGATGCATTTTTCGGATATCTGATTGTAAAGGATTGCGGCCATGGACGGATTGCATTGAATCTCTCTGGGACATTCCCTTTAAAGGTATAGGTTTTGATTTCTATATTATAAAGTTGGACAGACATTCTTAACTGGACATTTCAAGGCATATACGATTGGTTTGAATCCGTTGGATGGTGTTTACTATTGGGATTTGCGCCCTGTGATGAAAGTAGATGCTTTGTTGAAAGAGCATATAAAATCTTTGGACTATTTGCTGTGTGAAGATGTTTGGAAGTATATTTAGAAATAGCCATAAAAGGAAGGTGATTGTATGGAAAAACAATATTTTGAACCGAATAGAAATAATAAAAATAATTATATGTTAGATACAAGTGCGTATAATTATATTGCTAGAAAGCCGGAGTTGCTTGACGTATTAAAACAATCTACTGCTTATGGTTTTTGCTATTATTCGACTGCTATTCAGGATAGAGAACTTGCGGGGAAAGGAGCAAAAACTTATAATCGTGAGTGCGAACCTGTGAGAAAAAAGACCATGAGTCCAGAATTAATAAAGAAATTTGATTCTATAGATAGGGAATTAAACATAATTTTATTTCCGGAAGTAGCGGTTGTAATGAAAAATCATACGAGAGTAGATGGAACAAATCGTTTTATTTCAGAAAAAAGTTTATCGAGAATTGTTTTTGAAGAAATTATAAAGAATAATGACAAAGAAAGCGACATGCCATATGAATACAATTATGATGCAATAATTGCAGAAGCATCTGTATATTATGAGTGTACACTTGTTTCCAATGATAGAAAGCAACGAAATGCTGTAAATTTGCATGTATCTAATGGGGCAATTACTGTAGATGAACTATTGAAGGTAATTAGTGAGGTCAAGGAACAAGGCGAAGCCGATACGCCGTAGGGCAGTCCTTGACAGAACGGATGTTGCTAATAACACCATGATACATAAGAGGACTTGGGAGGTCAGAAACCTTGCAAGTCCTTTTGTCTGTTACGGTATTGGATACAAGTAGAATACATGTAATCTTACGTTTTCGGAGATGTAATTTTTCACAAATGTTTTCTATAACCTGTTTTCTCTATGTAAAGATACTTTTCAAATAATCTTTTAAAATTTTACGGTATTCGTTATCCAGTTCTAAATATTTTTGAATTATCTTTTTGTCAATTCCATCCAGATTATAGTCTTCAGCAATTTCATCAACTATACTTTCAGGTGTTCCACTAAACATTTCACCATTACCATTAGTAAGCCAGTGATAATTAACGCGATACACTTTGCATATAGATAAAATGGTTTGTTTGGATAATCCAGAGTTTCCGCTCTCCATTTTACTTATTGCTGAGCGTGAAAGTCCAATTTTTGAACCAAATTTTTCCATACTTAATCCAAGTTCTTTTCTTAGTTCAAATAATCTTTTATTCATTTATGCCACCTCCCTCTTCATGCCGGAATCCGGCTGAATAAAAAATTTGTTGCCAGGATGGTACTTTGCCACTGTAAAAGAAGAATCCCTCAACTGTATTGCAGTACGGTCGGGGGATCCATTTCTTAGATAAATTTAATATGCTGCATTTTCAGAACCAAGGTGCGTATGTGCCGAAATTCGGCACATATTATTTTTAGTATGCTTCCATAATGGGTTCAAAATAATCACTGACTAATTTAAAATCAGCCCATCCAGATGCATTTTTCGGATATCTGATTGTAAAAACCTTTGCAGTACGCCATGGACGGATCCCATTAAATCCCTGTGGCACATCACCTTTGAAGGTATAGGTTTCAATTACCACATTATCAAATGCTGTCTCAACAATCTTTGTTACAGTTGCCGGAATTGTAATATCAGTAATTGTCTTATTACTCGTAAACGCTCCATACCCAATGCCTGTTACGTTAACTCCGTCAATAGATTCCAGTATCTCCACGCTTCCAGAGGCTGATTTACCGTCTGTAACCCAAATAGAAGGTTCGCCTTTGTATGTGGATGCTTCATATTTAATTTTATTGATTTCTTTTTCACAGATACCATTCGATGAATTATACACAAATCCGTTTTTATCTGCCCATGCTTTGATATCAAACTCCGGTTCAGGTGTCGGTTCTGGCTCAGGGGTCGGCTCCGGCTTTGGCTCCGGTGTTGGGTCTGTCACATGATTACCGCTAAATCTGGAGATCATCGTTGCACATACCGCACGCACTACATGCCCCTGCGGAACAAGATTCCCGTTGTCTCCTGTCAGAATCTTATTGGTTACTGCATACGCAATTCCGTTTTTCGCAAATTCATTGACGCTTCCTGCATCCGGAAACCCGGCAAAAGAAGAAACATCCACTGATGGTGAACCGTCATAGCGGTACAGGATCGTTGCCATCTGCTCACGGTTAATGTTATCGTTCGGTCCAAAGCAGCCGTTGCTGCTGTATCCTGTAATGATTCCATTTGCGCTTGCCCAAGCTGCCGGGGTTGTATAGAACTGTCCGTAAGCAACATCCGGGAACTGTCCATTGTATTCCACTTCCGGTGAACCTTCCATTCTCCAGAGGATCGTTGCAAACTGTCCTCTGGTCAGCTTGTCGTTTGGTCCGAATTTTCCCGTATCCGTGTACCCGGACATCAGTCCCTTGTCAGACACATCCTGCACATACTCATAAAACCAGTCCCCCGGATTCACATCCGGATAAGCCGCAGCGGACACTATGCCGCTAATTCCAAAAAACATCATGCAGCTGATCATCACTGCCACCAAATTTTTAAAATATTTTTTCATCTCTTTTCCTCCTTAACCCTTTTAGATGTAACAGCCTAGCTTTCTTTGTGTAGTTTCACGCAAATTTTTTCTAATGTCTCCCAATCAGATTCATCGAGCTCCATAAGCATTTTGACAAACCTTCTTTTAAATGAATCGGATTCATCTTTTAAAATATTCGCAGCCCATATCATTAGTTGGTTTTCTTTATCCAATTTGATGAACATTTCACCGTTTCCAGTTCGGAGCCAATTTTCATTTACCATGAATTTTTCACAAATGTCTTCTATAAGTCGATCACTTGGAGTGGCTCCTTTATTTGTAATTTTGGAGACATAGGCTTGCGTGATATTTAACTTATTTGCAAACTCTGTTTTGGTAATATTCTTTTTTTCTAATAAAAGAAGAATACGATCCCTAATAGTAACCAAAAAATCACCTCTTTTCTAATCTGAATATATCATAAACCAGAAAATAAATCAAGGGCAATATTTAACTAAGTTAAGTTTTTGGTATTGACAAGTTAAACAAGTTAATATATAATTAAACCAAGTTAAGTAAAGTGAGGTGAGAAAAGCAGTTATGAGTGAAAAAGAGGAAAAAATCTTAAAAATATTTGAGGAAATTTTACCTGAGATGTCAGAAATAGAAAAAGAGAAACTTCTTTCCTTTGGGGAGGGAATGGCATTTATGAAAGACAAGGATAACAAAGATAAGAATGAAGCATAGGGGATGGGAAGGTGATGTTGATGTATATAAAAGCGGAAAGATATTTCACCTTCAAAACCCTGTAACAGTGAAATGGAGCGAGACAAACGCAAGAGGACAACGTAACAAGTACAAACAGTGATCATAAAATAAAGCGGAGGTGGGTGTATGAAGTATAACTTCTATCTGGGTGAGAAGAAAATCCCTCTTTCTTCGTTAACGGAACAGGAACGGGCAGAGTATCTCCGCTGGCTCAATGACCGGGCGCTGAGGGGGCTTGGTTATGAGCCGGAGGAAGAGGTAAAGAAAGAAAAAACCGCCTGAAGGCGGTAGGAAGGACAAGCTATGGGAAAGAAATGGAAATCAAAATCAGGGGCTATATGAAAGACCTGGGAGAAAGAAGGAAAATAAATTGCTGAAAAAAATAAGGAACTGCTCCATAGGCATTTTTGAATGTTCTTGTCTCTATCTTGCGTTTGTGGTAGATGCCCCGGAAGTTACATTGGGATGGCTTATTATGAACTCCCGGGGAGTGCAGTGCGCAATTGCCTTGATTCTGGCATCTGCATTTGCGTACATTTTAACAGATCGGCTGTCAAAGGCAAGAAAGAGACGGAAAATACAGGAAAGAAAAAGAGCACATCTGCTGCGAACAGATGCGCCCTACTGGAATTAAAAGTAAATGAAAAAACATTTATATGTTTATATTACACGAAAGTTTTAACTGCGTCAACATGAAAAGGAGAATTTTAAAAATGACTTTAAATACAGGGAAAGAAAGTATGACAGATGCGGAGAAGAAGGGATTATTAGTTGCACTTGTTGAATCATGTTTGGATGGGGAAATATATGAGGGTACTTACTGCAGGATATCGGCGCAGATGCATTTTGCAAAATTGTGCGGAATTATCACAGAATCAGAATATAAGGAATTGGTAGACAGAGTGGATTCAGCAAGGCGCGGAAAGGAGGGGAAATTGTGATTCTTTTAAAAGGCTATAACCAGAAACAGAAAAAATGGGTACAACTGTATATTTCTGAGGCTGGTATCGTTTTTGGGGATGATTGGCATTATATTGCGGTTGGAAGTATCAAGCGTTACACCGGGCAGTCTGATGTAAACAAAGAGATGCTTTGGGAAGATGATGAGATCGTAAGTGAACTGAATGGAGTACATATGTTTATCCGTTACGGTGAATATGAAGCATACTGCCCGGAGGATAAAGAACCGATGAAAGGCGTAGGCTTTTATGTTGAGGCAGAAGGGTATCAGGATATGCCGCTGGGACCAACGGAAGAATACGCAATTAAGGTGATGGGGAATGCGGAATAAGATGTGTGCCGAAATTCGGCACAAAAGAAAGGATTTAGCGAAGTGGAGGATTGTGTTATGTATATTAAAAACATAAGCCTTTGCTTGAATTTAATTTTAGCCGCAGTTCTGATTGTTGTCAATAAACAGGAGAAGCAGAGGGCGAGAAAAAGAAAAGAAATGGAAAAAAAGGCAAGAGATCTTTTGTATATGCAAGAGTTGATATTACGAAATAATGATTACTCTGCTATGAGTGTGGAATTGGAGATAACGAAATATCTGAGGGATATACTAGTCCCGTGTATTGTAGAAGGAAAGTTTACAGAAATAGATGAAAAACGACTTCACCCGATTGTAATAAGGGTTATGGAAAGGGTGGAATAAGGCGCGTGCCGAAATTCGGCACAAAGAAAGGAAGAGAATGAGATGGAAAGAGAAGAGTTAGAAAAAATATTAGAAGAACATAAAGAATGGATTGATGGAAAAGGCGGGAAATGCGCCAACCTGCGTGGAGCCGATCTACGTGGAACCATCCTACGTGGAGCCGATCTACGTGGAGCCGACCTAAGTGGAGCCGACCTACGTGAAGCCAACCTACATAGAGCCAACCTACGTGAAGCCGACCTAGGTGGAGCCGACCTACGTGGAGTCAACCTACGTGAAACCAACCTACGTGGAGCCAACCTACGTGGAGCCGACCTACGTGAAGCCGGCCTATATAGAGCCGACCTACGTGAAGCCGGCCTATGTAGAGCCAACCTACGTGGAGCCGACCTTGACTTCTCAACATTACCATTATGGTGCGGAAGCTTAAAAATGACAGTTGATAAGCGCATTGCTGCGCAGATCGCATACCATTTTTGCAGACTGGTTTGTGATGATGTAGAATTTCTGGAAGCTCGGAACTCCATCTTGAAATTTGCCAACAAGTTCCACCGTGTTGATGAATGTGGGGTGTTGGAGGAAATAAAACTGAACAGTGGAGAGAGGGAAGATGTTTCATCTGAATAATAAATTTGGAATTGGTGACAACGATGGATAAAGAACAAAAAGCAATTGAGCGAATTAAATTAGCATCAGAAATGAGCATACACCACTATGGGAAACCGCTTGTCTGTACATACAGCGGCGGAAAAGACAGTGATGTAATACTGGAATTATTTAAGCGTTCCGGTGTCTCATTCGAGGTGCATAACAGCTATACAACAGCAGATGCACCGCAAACGGTCAGGCATATAAGGAATGTATTTAAGCAATTAAAACTGGATGGAATCAAATGTGGGATTGAAATGCCCGTATATGGAGGGAAACCAACAAGCATGTGGAAGCTGATTCCACAAAAGCTGATGCCGCCGACAAGAAAAGCAAGATATTGCTGCTCTGTTTTGAAAGAAACTGGATGTGCAAACAGATATATTGCCACTGGAGTGCGTTGGGATGAAAGTACAGCCAGATCCGAAAGGGGAGAATTTGAAAAAATCGGACATACAAAAAAGGAAAAAGAGAAGTTTAGTACAGTAATGCTGATGAATGACAATGTTTCCTATAGGCGGATGACAGAGTTATGCATGAAGCAAAATAAAATGGTGGTAAATCCGATCATAGACTGGACACACTCAGATGTTTGGGAGTTCATACATTCTGGGCACATAGAAACTTGCGAATTGTATCAATGTGGATATAACCGGGTTGGGTGTATTGGCTGCCCGATAGCAGGAAAAAAACGCTGGAAAGAATTTTCGGATTTCCCGAAATATAAGCAGATATATATCCATGCATTTGAAAGGATGCTGGAAGAACGGGATAAGAGAGGGAAAGAAAACAGATGGAAATCAGGAGAAGAAGTATTTCTTTGGTGGATGGAGGATGATAATATACCGGGGCAAATGAGCATTGAAGATTTTATTGGGGAAGAGAGGTAAAGAGATGGAACGATACACAGAATACCATGTGGGAGTTGCAGTATTGAAAGATAAGACGAAGATGAAAGAAGCGATGTCAAGGTTTGCGGAGCTGGAAGAACGGGACACGGCGAAGAGACCAATAAAGGAAGAGGATTCAGGAATTAGATACACGGATTCATATCGCTGTCGGAACTGTGGAAAAGGATTCACAGGAATTGGGATTGCCAGTTTTTGCTACCACTGTGGGCAGAGATTTGACTGGAGGTAGTGGAATGACGGAGAATGAAGCGATAAGGATATTAGGAGATACTACATTATGCACGCCATTAGGGCAAG
>NZ_CALPDG010000027.1 GCF_943193195.1 Mediterraneibacter agrestimuris
TATGAGCAGCTCGTAACTGAACAGATACATCAGAACCAGGAATATGAAAAGGTTATGGACGGTATCAGAAATATCGGGAAAATGCCGATGGCGGGGCTATGAGTATTTTAACGAACCATTTTCCGGAAACGGTATTGGTAGACGGTGCGGAATATCTGATAAATTCGGATTTCCGCACCGTTTTGCGTTGTTTTGAGATACAAGGTGTGAAGGAAGTAATATCACCGGACGAACTTGTGAAAATGGTCCAGATGTTTTACCAATCAAAGGAGTTCGTTATAACAGAAAAGCATATCGATCAAATGTTCTGGTTCTTTTCCTGTGGGAAAGGGAAAGAAAAAAAGCGGTTCCCGAGAAAGATCGCCGGGATCAATAACAATCAGCCGTTTGACTTTGAAGAGGACGCGGAGTTGATTTATGCCGGTTTCATGCAGCAGTATGGGATTGACCTACAGGAAGTCAATATGCATTGGTGGAAGTTTATGATCCTGTTGGAGAATCTTGGAACGGGTACAAGATTGCAGAAGGTGATGGAATACCGGACCATTGATACAGGAAATGATGAGCTTTCCAAAAAGGAAAAAGATTTTTACAAAGCGATGCAGAGATACTACAGCCTGGATAGAAAACCGGAAAAGAGCGAGAAGATAAGACAGATTGAAGAGGCATTGTTGAATGGTGGGGATGTAAGCAGGTTACTGGAAGGTGATTAAAAGCATCCAAGCCTATTTTGCATTGTTTTATAAGGCAGGTGATGGTGATGGCAGATGGAAAAGTTACAATTGAAACAGATTTAGATTCTTCCGGGATAGAAAAAGGTCTGTCAAAGATAGGTGGCATAGCGGCAAAAGGGCTGAAAGTTGCCACAACTACAATTGCAGGGGTGGGGGCGGCACTTGGTGGCGTAGCTGCTGCGGCTGTTAAAGCAGGTTCTGTTTTTGAGTATTCTATGTCGAATGTAGCTGCTATATCCGGAGCGACAGGAAAAGATCTGGAAGCTCTCACGGATAAGGCAAAGGAGATGGGAAAAAAGACAAAATTCTCCGCATCAGAATCAGCCGAGGCTTTTGGGTATATGGCAATGGCTGGCTGGAAGACTTCTGATATGCTGGATGGTATAGAGGGAGTCATGAACCTTGCGGCGGCATCCGGTGAAAATCTTGCCGTGACAAGTGATATCGTAACAGACGCGTTGACGGCATTCGGGCTGTCCGCAAAGGATTCCACGCATTTTGCGGATGTTCTCGCGGCTGCTTCGTCTAATGCCAATACTAATGTAGGTATGATGGGCGAGACATTCAAATATGTCGCCCCTGTTGCTGGGGCTTTGGGATTCAGTGCGGAAGACTGCGCAGTTGCAATCGGGCTGATGGCAAATTCCGGAATCAAAGCCGGACAAGCAGGTACATCCTTGCGTAGTATCTTTACAAGGCTTTCTGACCCTACAAATGAAGTGCAGGCGGCAATGGATGATCTGGGGATATCCGTTACAAATAGTGACGGATCCATGCGGTCGCTGAATGATATCATGCTGGACCTACGTGGTGGATTCGCTAATCTTACAGATGCGGAGAAAGCGCAGATGGCAGCTACGATTGGTGGACAAGAAGCAATGTCCGGTCTTCTTGCTATTGTAAATGCTTCTGACGGAGATTTTGAGAAGTTACGGGACTCTATATACGAATGTGACGGGGCTGCTGCTGATATGGCTGAGACCATGCAGGATAATCTTTCAGGTAAGCTCACCATTTTAAAGTCCGGATTGGAAGGTTTTGGAGTTGCGGTTTACGAGAATATAGCTGACAGCATGAAAGACGCCGCGGTTGCGGCAACGGAAAGTGTGGATCGTATCACAGACGCGCTGGAAAGTGGAGGTATTGATGAGGCTGTCAGCGCAGCCGGTGATGAGTTCGCGAATCTGGCAGTTGAGGTTGCGGAGCATGCACCAGATATGGTAGATGCCGCAGTTGATTTTATAGAGTCTTTTGCTTCTGGGATTATCAGAAATAAGGGGAGGCTGTTTCATGCGGCTGGAGACGTAGCTGAAGCGATCACCGGAGGGCTTGCGAAGTTGCTGCCGTCAAAGATGCAAAAGCCGGTAGATACTGCGATAAAGGCGATATCAAAATCATTGAATTCTGGGGGATTGAAAAGCGCGGGAAAGACTTTTGTAAATACATTCGACAATGCGATCAGTGTTGTCGGAGAGCTTGCAAAAGTTGCGTTGCCGCCATTGGTAAAAGCGGTTGACCTCCTTGCGGATAACATGAATGTCATTATTCCGGTTATGGTTTCCGGAAAAGCAGCCTTTAAAGCTTATGACATTACAATGAAAGCGGTATCTGCTACGACAAAAGCAAATGCAGCCGCTACAGCAGCCCTTATTGCTATGGAGAAAGCGAATACCTTGCAGCTGGTTGCATCGAACGGCGGCTTGACAATGCGCCAGATGATCATGGGGGTGTATAACGGTCAGATTACGATTACAACGGCCCTTACGGGTCTTTGGGCAAAGACCCAGAGTCTGCTGAATGGCGTCATGAATGCAAACCCGATAGGTCTGCTGATCACATTGATTGGGTCGTTGGCTGCTGCGCTTGGGATGTCTGTGCTAATGACGGATAAAGAGGCAGAGTCTACTGAGAGGTTGACTGATAAACAAAAAGAGCGTATCAGTGCATCGAAAGAAACAATTGAAAGCATAGAGCAAGAAGCAGAAGCAAGGCAGAAGAATCTAGCGGCAGCTACAACTGAGATAGATAGCGCCCAGGCTTTGTGGTCGGAGTTGTCAAGGATTGTAGACGCAAATGGGAAAGTAAAAGACGGCTATGAAGCAAGGGCAAAGTACATTACGGGGGAACTTGCTAATGCACTTGGTATTGAAATAGGTCTTGTAGATGGTGTAGTAACAAACTATCAGGAACTGGAAACGTCTATATACGATGTAATTACCGCAAAAAAAGCGCAGGCTGTACTTGATGTAATGGAATCGGATTATGCAGCCGCAATGAAGGAACAGGCGGACAAAGCTTCTGTATTAGCTGATACATATGGAAAGCTAAATGAAAAAAAAGCTGAGCTTGCTGAGTTAGAAGCTGAGCTTGCTGTAGAAGCAGAAAATGTAACTGTTGGGCATACTCTTACCGGGGACGCAGTAGAATATCATTCCGAAAGATATAAAGAATTGAAAAATCAATTGAAGTCTTCCGCTGGAGAATTAGAAGCGCTTCAGGCAGAATTTGACAGTGCAAATGCAGCTATGCAAGATAATCAGAAAGTGATTTCTGATTACGGAATGCTTACAGAAGCCGTAATGAGCGGAAGTACAGATCAGATTAATTCAGCTCTTGCAAAGATTCAGAGCGGCATAGATACAACTTTGCAAGCCGGTTCGGAGGCAGCAGTTAAGCAGGCGGGTGAAGTAGCGGATCAGTTGGTAAACATTTTACAGGGTGAGAAAGATGGGCTGTATCAATTGCAGGATCAGACAAAATCATCCCTGATAGAATCTCTTGGCATTGCGTTGAATCAAGTTGGATCCGGTGCGGAAGAAATGGAGCAGGTGCTTGCATCGGCTGGCAAGGATGGAGCAGAACTGCTCGTATCCGCAATGGAAGAAGCAGAAATAAGTGGAACTTTAAGTGTTGAAGCACGGGCAGGGATGGAAAGTTTTATTTCCGGGCTTCGTGAAAAAAAAGGTGAAGTCTCTTCTACGTCTGCAGAGATATCCGAAACGATGAACACTCAACTTGGCTCGGCTGATACGTTAGCAACTGGAACGAAAAAGGCGAGTGAGTACAATGCAGGTATCGGAAGTAATAAAAATAATATAGACAAAACTTCCAAAGACATTGCTGATTCTTCTAACCAGAAGTTAGGAAGCGCAGACACCAAAGGGACGGGGTCAAAAAAGGCATCGGAATATGATAACGGTGTAAAAAGCCAAAAAGGAAACATTGATAAAACTTCCAAGGACATTGCTGATTCTTCTAACCAGAAGTTAGGAAGCGCAGACACCAGAGGGACCGGTACGAGAAAGGGCAGTGAATATAATGCCGGGGTTGGAAGCAATAAAGGCAATATTGACGCCACATCAAAAAATATAGCAGATTCTTCGGATAGATATCTCGGATCTGCGAATACGGGCGGGACAGGGTCCCGGAAGTCGGGGGAGTATAATTCCGGTCTTGGGAGCAACAGCGGTGTCATTGATTCGACAGCAAGGTTCTTATCCGAAGTGGCGGATTCCGGGATGGGATCTGCGAATACTGCGGGTACAGGATATGCACAGGGGTCGCAGTATGCTTCCGGTGTAGGAAGTGCGTATGGGGAATCTGAGTCAAACGGCAGGATGCTTGCGGATTCCGCAGATGCTGGCGCGTCTTATCTGGATGGATACCGTGCCGGATCAAACTTTGGCGCCGGTTTTGTGAATGGTATTAGCAGCTGGCTTTCAAATGCGTCAAATGCCGGATGGAATCTGGCAAATGCTGCTTACAATGCGGCAAAGAGGGCATTGGATGAGCATTCCCCATCAAGAAAGACGAGGGAAGTCGGCAAGTTTTTTGGCGAAGGTCTTGCACTTGGAATAGAGGATGAGACAAAGGTTGTTCAAAAAGCATCCAAAAGTCTTGCGGATACAGCTGTGTCTTCATTGGATATGACGGATATCTCATTGCGGATGCGGGAGGCTATGGCGGTCAATACCGGGAGGGTGACAAAATCCTTTGCATTGGAATCGAATGCGAGCATATTGAATCATTCGGAAATAGACAATATGATGCATCTTTCAGATGAGGATATCATAAAGCTGGCAAAAATATTCGGTTCGACAGCAGGGAAAACAGTATCAGATAGTATGGAAGGTATGGCATTCAAAGTCAGGGAAAGAGAGTTTGGGAGATTAGTAAAGGGGGTGGGTAAAGTATGATGGATATTTTTTACGAGAATAGCATGGGTGAAAGATTGAATCTGTTATCACCACCCTATATGCTCCAGACAGGGGAATTCTTTGATTATAAATGGGCGTATGATATAAAAGAGAAAAAAATTGGTGCATTTTCAAAAGAAATAGAGGATAAACCCGCCTTGTTAAGCATTTTGAATTACGGAAAGGAATCATATTATGATGCTATCAATCATTTTTCAGAAGTAACAGAACAAGATGTGCTGCAACAAAAATATGGAAAATTGTACATAGGGGATATGTACCTGCAGTGTTATATTACCGCATCTTCTAAAACAGATTGGGAGAATGATATCGAGCTGTTAGATAATGAAATAACAATCACAACAGACTACCCCTTCTGGATTAAGGAACACGCTTATTCTTTTAAGACAAAAGACGTGACCCAGACGAATAACAAAAGATATGCGTACCGTTACGCTTACAGGTACGCAAACGGTCTTATGAATACCGCAGTCATAAACGAGCATTATACGGACTGTAATTTTAAGATGGTTGTATATGGTCCGATTACGGATCCGCTGGTTTACATCGGAGGGCACCCATATCTTGTTAATATCATTCTGACAGAGGGGGAATACCTTGAGATTGATTCAGCAGCAGAAACGGTTGTAAAAGTGACGGCATTCGGCGAACGGGTCAACGCGTTTCACAACAGGTCGTTCATCCATTCTGTATTTGAACCGGTGCATCCGGGCAGGCAGCTGATCGGATGGAGCGGACGGTTTGATTTTGACCTGACCTTATATGAAGAAAGGAGTGAGCCTAAATGGGGAAGCCGGGCAGCAGGATAGGGTTACAGCCTCCAAAGACACTGAAATTCACAGTATCCAAACCGGATGGCATAGAAGTCGGTTATGTGAAAGACTGCAGCATTGATATGGACCTTGGCGATACCAATGATTTTGAAATACAGATGGGGGCTGGGATGTGGAATGGTGGGGCATATAACTACGGACACAGGCTTTATATCCCGGGAACAGAGTACGGTGGTCTTTTGGAAGAGCGCAGCACGGAGACAGCGAGTGATACGATCATATGGCGCGGCGATACATGGAGGGGGCTTCTGGCAAAGAAGCTGATCCATCCGCCGGAGGGACAGACACATCTCACGGTGTCAGGGGACGCAAACAAGATCATACGGGACATCATAGGGAGCCGGTTCGGTTCTCTTTTTTATGCAGAAACCGGGGAGAGCGGGATCCAGGTCAGGAATTATAAGTTTGACCGGTTCTGTACAGTGCTGTCCGGTCTGGAGAAAATGCTTGCATCGGTGGGGGCAGCGTTAAAAATACGGTACATACAGGGCGAACCGGGAATTCCCGGCGGCGCCGTGAACATAAGCGCCGTACGGGTAACGGACTGGTCTGATGAACTGGAGTGCAGCCAGGACGGAAAGCTGAATTTTACAACAAAAGAATACCGCCGTGGGATCAACCACCTTGTGTGTGCCGGATCAGGGGAAGGGGAAGAACGTCTTGTTTTGCATTTGTATGTACAAAAGGATGGCAGCATAGGTGAGAAGCAGTATTACACGGGGCTGGAAGAACGGGAGGCGCTTTACTCTTATACTTCTGTAGATGATGCGGAGCAGCTGAAAAAAGACGGAGAGGAACGTTTAAAAGAGCTGATGAATTATAAACAGATGGACGTTTTCATCAGGGATGTGGATATAGACATCGGTGATATTGTCGGCGGTCGTGACAGGATTACAGGGATGTCGCTGCAGAAGCCTGTTGTAAATAAGATTCTGCGGGTAGAGAAAGGAAACGTATCTGTGGAATATAAACTGAAAGGAGAGGAATGAAATGGGATTTAAGGCATTAACGGTGAACACGCCTGTCGATGAAGAAGCGCATATCCTGGCGGAAGATGACGCGACATTATACGGGGCGGTTATCGGCGGCGACTGTGTTCTCCCTGTCGGGAGCCAGTTTCCGGCATCTGTAACAAGTAATAATAACGTCCGTATCGGTGACGGTATGCTTATAGTTGGCGGTCATGTTGGCAGAATTGTAAAATATGATTACGAGGATATGACGATCGCAAACGGTGTGTCCGGCCAGAACAGGAACGACCTTATTGTTGCAAGATTCATCAGCGGCGGTACAGCCGGCGCAGATGATTTCCGTCTGGTCGTTGTACAGGGAACTCCGGGGGCAACAGCAAAAGACCCGGCAACAGTACAGGGGGATCTGTATAACGGTGATGTGCAGAGGGATTATCCATTGTGGAGGGTGCGCCTGACCGGGCTTAGCGTAGCCGGAGTGGATAAGATGTTCACAGTTGGGCGTATGCTGGCAGATAAGCTGGATAAAACCGGAAACGCAAGTAATGTTACCAATACTTTTACACAGGCAACGGCGAGAAACCAGCTGACATCAGGAGAAAAGCTGTCGGTGTCACTGGGAAAAATAATGAAATTTTTTGCAGATTTGAAATCCGGGGCGTATTCAACGGTGGTAAACAATGGAACAACAACGGCAGCGAATACGGTGTTAGACGGGCGCATGGGAAAGACTTTGTTGGGCAAGATTAATGATTTGCTGACTAAGTATAATACACTAAACTCCGCTTTAGCTAATAAGCATACTTTTGTGAACGCAGAATTGAAATACATAAATGATGGGCAAGAAAGCTATGCAGAATATACACCGCCTACTGGTTATGTGGCGATATCCGCACAACTAATAAATGCGCCCAGCGGATATTTCGGGGTAAAGTTGATTAAACTGGCGTCAACCGGAAATAAAATAACTGTTTGTTTAAATTGGGGCTACTCAGGGAACTGGTCAACAAGAATATATTTAATAAAGATTTAAAGCCTTCCGATATAAACCATTGCACAATCTATTCTTGAATTAGACAGAACATACTTTTCCGGATTCTAAGGCTTTTAGACCATCCATTGGAAAACACATACGGTTTGGAGTTTAAAGCGGAATTTAGAAAACAAAAATGTATCATAAAAGGTATCTGTAATCAGGTGTTTTTAAATATGATTTTATAAAAAAGGAGAAAAACAAAATGGAAAAAATGATTTTAAACGACAACACAGAAATATCAATTAAGGAAGGCGCCGGACTGAATTCAATCACGGCAGTTGCCAGCGGCTGGAAAGCGTTGGGAGGTATTGCAGATGCACTGCTGGCGGCTGGTAATCTGGACAAGGTTAATTTTTCGTCAGATGGAGATGTAACTGGTGAGTATGAGAACATGAAGCTGGAGTTTCCGTTGTTTCAGGCGGTTGATATTGCTTCTGATGGAAAGATTCACGCAACATTTGCAATCCGGCAGAAAACGGAGATGGAACTTGCCATTGAAGAACTGCAGAGACAGCAGGAGGGATTACAACAGCAGCAGACAGAAACGAACTCGGGGCAAAGCGTCCAGGACGGGGCGATTATGGAGCTTGCCGGAATGATCGGAGGTGAGTAAGATGGTAGCTTTTTACGTTGCTAAAATCAAAGACGGAACAATCACTATTGATGATGTGCCGAAGCTCTGGAAAGCGAAGGTTGAAGCGGAGCTTGCAAAAGGGAAAGGAAAGTGAGGTATATGAAGAAAATGGACAAGGTATTTAACCAGTTTAGCATTATCGTAGGGGTGGTAGGCGGATTCTTTACATACTGGCTTGGCGGATGGGATGTACTGCTTAAGACAATCCTGTTTTTGATGATCACTGATTATATCACAGGAGTCATTAAGGCGGTATATAAACGAAAGTTGTCTTCAGAAGCCGGGTTCAGGGGACTGCTAAAGAAGATCGTTATGGTCATCGTGATAGCGGTAGCGTATCAGATCCAGGAGCTTCTTGGAGGGACTGTACCGCTCAGGGAGATTGTCATCATGTTTTATATCGCAAATGAAGCGCTTAGTCTTTTGGAGAACGCAGCGGAGTTTATCCCGATACCGGACAGGCTGAGGGATGTGTTATTACAGTTACGGGAAGAAGATAAAGAGGAAAACAAAGATGATTCAGAGGGCGAGTAACATCGTCCTCTTTTCAATTCCATAGGTAGGGTGAGACTTATAACAATTTTTAATATATTAAAATTGGGATATTTTTCATATCAAGTTATGCAGACTTATGATAATTTATATAGGAGTTTATAAATGAAAATATAAGTGGTGCTTATAAGTGTAAATCTATTTATAGATATGATGGTTGAAAGATTGAAGATTAGTGATTATAATAAAGAAAACCACCGATTACTCGGTGGTGGGATTTAAAAAGGTGTACAACTGATAATCTAAAAAAGAAAGCATTAAATTTTTTAGTTCATTAATTTGTTCAGGGGTAATAGGAACTGGAAAATCATTATAAATTAAAGAAAATTGTTCTGTTTCTTCGTTATATTGCAAAGTACAGTCTAATTCGTCTAAAAGGGGGAGTAAAGAACTGTAAGATTTAAGAGGAAGTTCTTTACTTTCCCATCCCATTAAGTAAGCTGGAGTTACGTTTAGAGCTTTAGCTATAATTTGCAACTTAGAGCTTGTTATCTTGGTGGAAACACCAGACTCATAACGTTGCAGCGTAGAACGACTTATCCCAGTAAGGTCTTCTAAATCTTTAAGACTGAGATTTGCCTCTTTTCTACTTTGATATAGACGACGGCACAATGCCTCATCAAAATCAGATAAATGCTTTTGGGACATAGCGAAAACCTCCTTTCAAAATAAGTATAATATAAAAATCTCAAAAATACAAATATTGCTTTTGAAATATCTCATTTTTGAGTTGACAAGACACTATGAAACTGATAAAGTATTGTTATCTCATAAATGAGATATCTGATTTGGAAAGGAGTCAAATATGAGAAAGTGAAAGGAGGAAGAAATTCTGAAATCTATTGCTATTAAAGTAAATGATGAGTTTCATAAGCAAGTGAAAATGGCGGCAGCAAAGAAAGGAGTGCCTATTAAAGAATATATTACGAAACTCATTCAAAAAGAATTAGAAAAAGAAAAAGAGTAAACACCCAACCGACCAAAGTTCGTGTTTACTCAACTGCTGGAAATAAGTTATATACACTTGATTTCTAAGTGTATTGTAGCTTATTTCCTAAAAAAAGTCAAATTTTATAGAAAGGGAATGATTTACAATGAATAAAGTAATGGTTTTTGAAGGACAAGAGGTTGAAGCATTTGAATTAGAAGGAGAGGTTTTATTCAACCCTTATCATGTAGGAGCGTGTTTAGAATTAGGAAATGAAGCTGTACGAAAAGCTATAACACGTATGAATGGGAAGCAGGTTATAAAGGTTAAAAATTCG
The DNA here is from genome assembly GCF_943193195.1 of Mediterraneibacter agrestimuris. Lineage (GTDB taxonomy): Bacteria > Bacillota > Clostridia > Lachnospirales > Lachnospiraceae > Schaedlerella > Schaedlerella agrestimuris. Next base: position 10,243 of record NZ_CALPDG010000027.1, read on the forward strand.
GATGTGACTAATAGTAACATCCGAAAATTGAATAATGCAGGAGAAAATTTCCTTACAGAAAGTGGTGTTTATAAATTGGTATTCAAGAGTCGAAAACCAAATGCAGAGAAATTTACAGACTGGGTTACAGATGAAGTTCTTCCAACACTCCGCAAGACTGGTTCTTATGAGATGCCAAAGAAGAAAGAAGATAGGAAAGAAAAACTTCCATCAGTAAATCAAATGGTAAAGAACATTAAAGGGGCTCTTCATGATGCAGGGGTAGATTCCAAGTACATAGCAGCAGAGATTGTCCGTATTTATTCTGATAATGGTTATCCAGTGAAAGTACCAGTGCTTTCGGATGTTCCAGCCTTGTGGGATTGCACTACGATGGCAAAAGAACTCGGTATTTTCTCTGAGAGTGGAAGACCGCATGATAAAGCCGTAAGTGCAATCATTCAGAAGCTGGATATTTTTACAGAAGAGATTGTAAAAACTGCTTATAGTAGAAATGGGCATGATGGTGTCACAGTACAGTATAAGGATTCTGTATTACAGAAAGCAAAGGAATGGCTTGAAGAGAATGGTTATCCTACTATGATTGAGTATTGGCTATCGAATGGTAATATCAACAAATGCAAAGTTGTGTATCAGGAGGTGGCGTAAGATGGGAGCGTCAATAAAAATAATCAATGCAGAATATGGTATTGCGTCTTGTTCCAAAGAAGATATTCCCTTATACATTTTAAAGTATTGTAAGGCGGAAAATGTGAATATTTTTTATTTACATCAGAGGGATTGGCTTGTATTAAACGAAGGCAATCCGAATTTTGAGAGATTGAAGGAATTGACATTATTATATTTGGAATTAGATAATCAGGCTAGAAGCAAGGTAACTGATGAATCTATGAAAATGGGAATGAGATTTTTTATATTTTTAAACGAGATCATTCGTATTAGAAAAAAATTGTACGAAAAAAGAAGATGGCTTAAAACAGCATAACGATAATCAGAACATCTATCAGAAATGGTAGGTGTTCTTTTTATACAATAAATTTTTGCACCGGTGCAAATACCGGAGGGAAGGAGAAGAATATGAGTATATGTAATGGAGCAGCAGGATTTAGGGGAAGAAACCCGAAAGGGATCTTTATTCACAATGATGCAGGAAGTCAAAATGCAGATGCAGCATTTTATAGAAACTGGCTTCCAACACATCCGCTAGAAAACGGATTTGCGCATGCATATGTTGCGAGTGATGGCATCTTATACGCTGAGGACGATGCTTATTGTGCTTGGCACTGCGGACAGACAGACGGGAATACAAATTATTATTCCATAGAAATCTGCCAGAGTATGGGGGATTTAGAAGTATTTAAACAGAACGAAGAGAACGCATTGAAGCTGGCGGCACAGAAATGCAGGCAGTATGGAATTGAGCCGAATACAAGTACAATACGGCTCCATAAAGAGGTATATGGAACGTCCTGTCCACATCGTTCTGTTGAGATACACGGTGGGGATGCTGCGACAAAGCGTCATTTTATTGAAAGGATTAAATATTATATGGGAGATGGCAGGAATCAGATCATAAACGCAACTATCCGGGAAAACAGCGGTGCCGATTTTATGCGCCTGAAATTTGAAGCTGTTGATTCAGAAGATGGGATTTATAGAATCCGGGACAAAGCGAATGGATATCTTCTTACAGCAGCGGCGAATAAAGCGGATGCCAATGTAGATTTCCGTGGGTTTGACTGCGGAGAATATCAGGAATGGAAACTTATTAACAAGATATATAAAAATGCACGTTATACAATGCTTGAGTGTGTGGCAACCCCAGGACTGTATTTGTCTGTGGAGAGCAATGGTAACGGTGGAAAGAACAATCTGAAACTGTACACAGATCTGCATAACATGAAGCAGAAGTTCTATATCCGTGAAGAATCAGATGGACGGACATTGATCATCCATGCATTTTCTGGAAAGTGTGTGTCTGCAAAGTAATAAAAAATTCCCCGGAGCCAGTCCGGTTCCGGGGAGGGGATATTGTATCATTTCGGTATATTAGAATCTATCTATTTACAACACATTTACAACAAAAATTCGCATAAAGCGCATAAATACGTTTTAAATCTTAAGGAAAACTTAATCAATTTATGATAGAAATATTTCATATTTTTATGTATGATAAGAACATATCAGAAACTACAGACGGGAAAATTTGTGAAAGGGTTTACGAATGTAGTCTGTATATGGCACATGTAAGTATGCTTGGAATACATACTTGTGTGTTGTAGCAAGAAGGGAGCGTGTGACGTGGAGAAAGTCATAGAGGTAAAGAATCTTTACAAGTTGTATCGTGTAGGAGATTCTAGTGTCCGTGCTTTAAACGGGGTGAATTTTGAGATATATAAAGGGGAGTTTTGCGCAATCGTTGGCACATCTGGTTCAGGCAAATCTACCCTTTTAAATATGCTGGCAGGCTTAGAAAAACCGACGAAGGGGGAGGTTATCATCAGCGGCCGGCATATGGAGCAGTTAAATGAGGATGGTTTGGTCAGGTTCCGCCGGGAGAATGTAGGATTTATTTTTCAGTCCTTCCATTTGATCGGAACGATGAACGCACTGGAAAATGTAGCGCTGCCTTTAAGCTTTCGGGGAGAAGGAAAGGCGAGCCGTTTAAAGAAGGCAGATAAAATGCTGGATTTGGTAAATTTGAAAAAACATAAAAGGCATATGCCTAATCAGATGTCAGGGGGACAGCAGCAGCGTGTCGGTGTAGCAAGGGCACTTGTAATGGAACCGAAGATCATCTTTGCCGATGAGCCTACCGGTAATTTGGACTCCCATACTTCTGAAGAAGTAATGGAGCTGATGCAGAAGGTTGTAAAGGAGCAGAAGCGTACACTTGTGATGGTAACTCATGATGATCATCTGGCTGCATATGCAGACAGGGTATTTCACATTATTGACGGAGAAATTGTAAAAGTGGAGGATAACCGCAAGAAAATGTTGAAAATACAGAGCGGCAAGCAGGAAACGGAAGACGCAAAAACAGTAAGCAGCGTAAAAAAGACCAAGGAAAGAGAGGAACAGTAACTATGAAACAGAGGAAACGAATCATTCATGCAATTCTTGCAATGGTATTGTCGGCGGCAATGCTTCCGGCGATACCGGCTGTCAGTGTATATGCAGAAGAGGAAGGGCAGGAGCCGCTAGTCCAGGAAGACGGTGGAGCTGCAGTGGATGAAGAGAACAATAATATAGAAAATGGTGTGCAGACACCGCCGGCAGGCAGTGACGGGAAGATAATACCGAATATCCGTCTGTCAGTAGGAGATGGTCAGACAGTTCCGCAGTATAAAGCAGGTGAAGAGGTTACACTTGAATTAAAACTAACAAATCAGGGTAATATGCCGGCGAAAAATATCCGTATTAGTCCGATTATCGACAATGCAGGTGACTGGCCTTTTGAACTTAAGAATTTGAATGAGGAGCAAATGATAGGAGAAATTACGGGAGCAGGGGCAGAAGGCTCTTTTGCAGAGGTAAAGTGGGTTTGGACAGTGCGCGGTGATGCAGAGTCTAAAGCATATAAGCTGCTCTTTAATATTTCTTATCAGGATGACGTGAATGAATATACGGTGAAGAAGAAGGTTTATGTTATGACAACCGCTAAAGAAACCGAGAATCCGGAACCAAGCCCGGAACCAGCGCCGGGTGAAGAAGATGGCGGCGGCATGGTTATGGGCGAAGGTATCTACAATGCGGATCCATTTGTATCCGGCGGCGGAGATTCCGGCAATAAATCTGTTCCTCGTGTGATTGTAACGGGATTTAGTACGAACCCGGGAGCAGTTACTGCCGGCAGTAATTTTACACTGACGGTTCATGTGAAAAATACATCTTCTGCAACCGCAGTGTCCAATATGCTTTTTGATCTGCAGGCACCGTCAGCCGGAACAGAGGCAGCAGCAGAAGCTCCGGCATTTCTTCCGGCATCCGGTTCCAGCTCTATATATCTGGATCAGATTCCGGCAGGGGAAACGAGGGATATTTCCATTCAAATGAATGCAAGGGCTGATCTGGTACAGAAGCCGTACAGTATTGCTATGAGCATGAAATATGAAGACAGCAATGCAACTCAGTTTGAGGGAAGTTCTAGCCTTGCAGTTCCGGTACAGCAGATGGCACGGTTTGAGTTTAGTGATATCGAAGTGGCGCCGGGAAATATTCAGGTGGGAGAGGAAGCAAATCTGACGTGCAGTCTGTATAATACAGGAAGAACCAAGCTTTATAATGTAAAGATTCAATTCACAGGAGATGGGATCAGTGCGAAAGACGTTTTTGTGGGAAATGTAGACTCTGGTGCGACAGGAACCATCGATGCTATGATCATGGGTGAAAGTGAAGTTCCGGCAGGAACAAAGTGCAAGATGACAATCAGCTATGAAGATGAGTCTGGAAAGGTATCTACAAAAGAAGAACAGTTTGAGCTAGAGGTGCTTCCGGCAGTAATGGACAGCGCTATGAATGTGGTGAGTGAGCCGATAGAGGCAGAAAAAGGATTTCCGGTAATCCCGGTTGTAGTTGGAGTCATTGTTATAGCAGCGGTTGGAACGGGGGTCTTTTTGATTCGCAGAAAAAAGAAAAAACAGGCATGGGCAGAAGAGGAGGACTTGGCAGATGAGGTGGATCGACTTACTGAGGATGAGTAGCGGTAACCTAAGACGCAGAAAGCTTCGTACTTTTTTGACTGTTCTCGGTGTGGTAGTCGGAACCGCATCTATTGTAGTGATGATATCTCTGGGACTTGGTATGCAGCAGTCGCTGTACCGGGAAATTGAGCAATCCGGCGGTATGACTGCAATTACTGTAACGGGCAAGGACGCTGGCAATCAGATGATTTATATGGGAGATGATTCGGAAGGTGAGGCAACCAAATATATTACCGATGAGGCTATTCAGGAATTGTCAGAGGTAGGGCATGTCAAAAGCGCTACGCCAACCTTGACTATGAGTTCTATTATATTAACAGGAGAATATTATGGCTATATTCAGCTGGTAGGTTTGACTCCTGAAGAAATCGAGCGGCAGAATATGAATCTGGTGGAGGGCAGTAAATTTCCAGAAGAAGGGGCTGCCAATTTGGAGCTGATATTTGGAAATGGTGTGGGAACCATGTTTTATGAAAAAGGAACAGATAGAGGATACTGGGACACACAGCAAATACCGGATATCGATTACATGAATGACCAGATGTTCCTGATTCTGGATCAGGCGGCATATTTTGATTCTCTGTATAATAACGGCGCCGGTATGGGGCAGGGAAATGGACAGGAAGGACAGACACAGCAGGTGAAACCGCCGAAGAAATATGTCGTGCACGGCAGCGGTCTGGTAGCAGGCGATATTAATTCTTACAATGCAAATTATTATAACGTATACTGTGACATCAATGCTTTGAAACGTATGCTCCAAAAAGAGTATGCGGGACGGGCGATTCCGGGACAGCCTACGACAAAGACAGGGAAGCCTTTTCGTTTTTTCGCCTATAGCAGCGCAATGGTGCAGGCGGATGATATTGATAATGTAGAATCTCTGGCGGCAGAAATTCAGACAATGGGTTACAAAGTCAGTACCAATGCAGAATATTTGAAGAGCATGCAGAAACAATTTGCAATGGTGCAGGCAGTACTTGGCGGAATCGGCGCTGTATCCCTTTTTGTAGCGGCAATTGGAATCGCCAATACGATGATGATGTCTATTTACGAACGGACCAAAGAAATCGGTGTAATTAAAGTATTAGGATGCAGTCTTAAGAATATCAAAATGATGTTTCTGATGGAAGCCGGATTTATTGGATTTATCGGCGGGGCAGTTGGTAATATTTTGAGCTTACTGATGTCCTTTGCAATCAATTTTGCTACCGGAAACGGCAGTGCAATAGGAATGGATGGAAATATTTCGTATATTCCACTGTGGCTTGTAGGAGCTTCGATGTTGTTTGCTGTCTTTGTCGGTATGGCAGCGGGATATTTTCCGGCGCTTCGGGCGATGAGGTTAAGTCCGTTGGCAGCAATCCGAAATGGATGAAATAAACGAGATGAAAAAATTTTATATAATCTGGTCAACAGCTGTCACTACACCATTGCAGTTTAATAAAGTTTGTGATAAACTATATAAAACAATTAGCTGAGAGAAGAAATCTAGTGGGTTTCTTCTGTTGGCTTGATATGCTGTTTTTATAAAGCAAATGATAATAAGGAAGGTAGGTAGACAGTCATGCGTAATAGTATCAAAAAAATGGTTGGAATTCGTGTGGCAGTAGCACTTGTCGCTGTATTTCTGTTCAGTGTGATGATGACCGTCAATATTATATCTGTGGATCGCACACAGACAGAAGGAGTTCAGGCTAATGCTGTGCTGGATAAAGCCCAGAAGGCAGAGGCGGCGCATTATAAATGGGCAAGTAATCTGAGTAATGCGCTGTATGCCGGAACAGAATTTACAGGAAGCATTGATCCGACTACTTGTGTTTTAGGACAGTGGCTTTATGGTGAAGCTGGTACTGAAGATGCAGATATTTTAGCGCTGCGTTCACAGCTGGAGCCATTACATAAAGAACTGCATGAATCAGCCACTGAGGTTCTGGGTCAGTTAACGAACAATCCAGAGCAGGCACAGAATTATTACCAGGAAACTATACAGAGTAATCTCAGCACACTGGTAGGTTATTTGGAGGAGGTTGTAGAAAGGGCAACAGCTCTGAATGAGGAAAGTAAGATGAAGATGGAGAGCACTCTTGTGAGAATGCACATTTCTACTATTGTAGGATTACTCCTTTCTCTCACAGCTCTTATTAGTCTGGTGCTTTATGTGGTGAAAAAAATTGTAAAGCCTTTGATGATGATTACGAAGAAGAGTAAGCCTTTACAAGAGGGACATTTGAATTTTGAGCTTAATTATAAGTCGAAGGATGAGCTAGGCGAGCTGGCGGGAACGCTGGAGCATTCGATGGAACGGATCGGCGGTTATGTAAATGACATTAACCGTATGATGGAACAGTTGTCAGCAGGGAATTTTGATGTTCAGGTTTCTGAACCTTACATTGGTGATTTCCGCACTATTGAGCAGGCGCTTGCAAGTTTTACGGACACCATGTCTTCGGCGATTTCCAATATTAACAATGCACAGCAAAAGGTGTCAGGAGGAGCAGCTCAGCTTTCAAGTAGTGCACAGGCGTTGGCACAGGGGGCTACGGAACAGGCCAGTGCGGTAGAAGAGTTGTATGCAACTCTGGATGAGCTCTCCAAGAGTGCGGCTCAGAATGTGAAGGCAGCTTTGAATAGTCAGGAAACGGCGCGTCTTACGGGAGAGCAGGTAACCTTAAGCAGTCAGCAGATGGAAGAGATGGTAGCAGCTATGCAGGATATTTCTGCATCATCTCAAGAGATTGGAAAGATTATCGCTACCATTGAGAATATTGCATTCCAAACTAATATATTAGCTTTGAATGCGGCAGTAGAGGCGGCAAGAGCCGGAGCGGCAGGGAAAGGTTTTGCGGTGGTATCCAGTGAGGTACGAAGTTTGGCTACCCAGTCTGACCAGGCGGCAAAGGCAACGAAAGAGTTGATTGAGAATTCTATCCAGGCTGTGGAACGGGGAAGTAAAATTGTGGGAGAGGTGTCTGAGACACTGAACAAGACGATGGAGCTTGTGATGCAGTCAGGAGGCGCTATTGGCGATATTGCGAAAGCTGTGGAGCATGAGGCTGAAGCAATTTCCCAGGTGACCGATGGAATCGGTCAGATTTCTGCTGTGGTACAGAGCAATTCGGCAAGCAGCGAGGAGTCAGCAGCTGTCAGCAACGAGCTTTTTGAACAGGTACGTTTACTGCAGCGGCAGACCGAGAGATTCCGTGTAAAATCAGGAAATTAAGACATAAACAAATATAAAAAGACTGTCCCATGATGTGCGGCAGTCTTTTTATATTTGTTAAGTCTTTTTTATATATATGACTCAAAATCAATCCCTTTTTGGGTAAAAAATCTTTGTACCATCTTATCCCATGCCTGCTCCAGAGACTTATCCATGGAAAATGTCTTCAAGGAGGTTCCTGTGATACATTGTAAAGCATTTCCGTCAAAACGAATGTTGAGATACAATCCTTGTACATTTTCGGGATGAAAGTCCAGTTGACATTGTGAAATCAGTCTTGCAATATTTTCAGGTGACAGGCTGAATATAATCTTGAAATTCAGTGGTGTCTGTTTTCCTTTGATAATGGAAAAGCAGAATTCTCGTACTTGTTTCCAGAAAGCAAATTCCAGAGCGGGTTTTTCTTCACCTTCAAAAAAATCTTTCTGGAGATAACCATTAATGGAGAATTTGTTAAATGTAGTAATCTCACTTTCAATAAAAAGAAAGTGATCAAATGTTTCCATAAGCAGCAAGTGTTTCATGAATACCTTTCGGTTTGTTAACTTTAATGAAATCATAAATCTTCTCCCCCTGATTTTAAAACTTCCTTACCCAAAACATAACATTCCTTTAATCGATTTACTTCCTTGTTTAGTATTTCTCTTCCTTCGTCCGTAATTAAATATATTTTTTTTCTGTCATTCTGTTCATATAAAGATATCCATTCTTTTTTTACTAAAGAATTAATTGCTCCGTATAATGTGCCTGCGCCTGGTATTACACGATTATTTGTATTTTCACTAATAAATTTTAGTGCGCCGTATCCATGGTTAGGCTGACAAAAAGCAGCCAATACTAAATATGTGATTTCTGTGAGTGTTTCAGATCCACATTCTCTCATAATTTCACCTCATTATTACGTTTACTGTAATTAGATCATATCAGAAATGGAAATTTAAGTCAATAAACGTTATGTTTACCTTAGTGAAGGTGTGCTCTTACATTGACTTTTCATATGAAAAAAAGTATTATTATATAGGAATAACAATAATTTGTGATAAAATGTGCGATGGGAAAATAAAGTTGATTGTTAATAAAAGATTTTGAAAGGTAAGTATATAGATTTGAATAAGAATACAAGAAAACGAAATGTGGTGATTGGCTGTCTTGCATCAGCGGCGCTATTATTTGCTGTGATCGTGGGAAGCGAGATCGTTACAGGTGTCTCAGGGAAGAAGATCGATACATCTGAAGGACTCGAGATCATCCATAAGGCGGAAGATTCTAATGTAACTGCAATTGAGACGAAGATTCAGAAGCTGGAGAAAAAAGAATCCTCGGGAGAAGAAACACGTAGTCTGAAAGAGAGGTTTGCCAGTACAGCAGTATTTGGCGATGAAGTTACAGAAGGATTTATAGAGTACGATGTGCTGAATGTTTCCAGTGTGATTTCCGGAACGGGTATGGAATGGAAAGAACAGGTTGCAAAATTAAAAGAAGTTAACCCTAAGGTTGTTTTTGTGGCATACTGTGCAAATGACATTCTGGACAGTGAAGGAGATACAGAAGCATACATCAAAAAGTACAGAAAACGGGTTGAAGAGATTCGGGAAGCACTGCCGGACGCGTCAATTTTCGTGAATTCTTTGCTGGACGTCAATTCTGCGGCAGTATCCGTTGAAAAGCAATATAAAAAGCTGGAGGATTACAATCAGGAGCTTAGGGAAATGTGTGATAAGATGCAGATTGGATTTACTGATAATTCTGCACTTACGCTCACACAATATTACGAAGAAGACGGAATTCATTTTAAATCCGGATTTTATCCGGTTTGGGCAGAGCGGATGGCGGAGGTAGCTTCGTTATGAAAAGAAAGCAAAGAAAAAGAAGAGACCAGACAGATATGGCGGCAGTAAACAGAAGTGTAAGCCGTGCTGAAATTTATAAATATATTATGGCTTTTGCACTTCTGCTCTATATAGTATTACTTTTAATTTATTCAAGTGGAAGCACTAAGTCTTTTGAAGAGGCAGCGGGAAATGTGGAAGCGGGTATTCAAACAGACAGTCTGGTTAAGCAAAATGCGCAGGCGCTGAAAAGGCATTATGGTCTGAATGGTGCAGATTATGAAGGCGCAGTTTTGTATATGGCGGAGGACAGCATCTCTGTAGAAGAAATTCTGATGGTGAAGGTAAAAAATGACCAGCAGGTGCATATTATTCAGGATGCCGTCAGAGATCGTGTTAACAGCCGTAAGAACAGTTTAGAAAATGTGTCTCCGGAGCAGGTAAAGCTGTTGGATAAGGCACGGATATTGGTGAGAGGGCGTTTTGTATTTTTTGCTGTATCTAAAAATGCGCAGGAATATGCTGAATTATTTACGGAAAGTTTATAAGAAAGGGTAACTTATGCTGTTTAGCAACATTTCATTTATATTTATTTTTTTGCCGGTTACGGTATTGGTTTATCTTTTGGCGTCTCCTAAAAAGAAAAATACTGTGCTTCTGACAGCCAGCCTTGTATTTTATGCATGGGGCGAGCCGATATATGTAGTTCTTCTGTTATTGTCTGCGATGTTTAATTATTTTTGCGGACAGGATATCGAGGATCGGCGGGACAATCCGGTAAGAGCAAAGAAAAGCCTGGCATTTGCAATTGTTATCAATCTTCTGATTCTGGGGTTTTTCAAATATTATGCGCTGCTGATGGAAAGTGTCAATGCGGTTTCACCAGCGGAGATTCCTTATCGGGAGTTTGCGCTGCCGGCGGGGATTTCTTTCTATATGCTGCGGGTACTTTCTTATCTGATTGATATTTACAGAGGGGAAGCCGGGGCGCAAAAAAGGTTTGTTAGTTTCGCACTGTACCTTACAATGTTCCCAACACTGCCGGCGGGACCGGTGGAGCGTTATGCAGAGTTGAACGTCCAGCTGGAAAAGAGAATGGTTTCTCCGCAGCGGTTCGGAAACGGGGCAATGTTGTTTGTGTGCGGGCTGGCAAAGAAAGTGGTTCTGGCAGATTCCTTGGGAATTTTTCAGGAACAGATTACAGGAATGCAGATAGGCACTTTTTCTATGTTGACGGCATGGATTGGATGCGCGGCATTTGCCTTTCGGTTATATTTTGAATTGAGCGGATTTGCAGATATGGCAGCAGGTCTTGGACGGATGTTTGGCTTTGAGTTTCGCAGAAACTTCAATTATCCGTATATTTCCCGGAGTGTGACAGAATTCTGGAAAAGATGGAATATTTCGGTGGCGTCATGGTTCCACATTTATGTGTATGAACCGCTGGGAGGTGACCGGACAGATTCGTTCCGTCAGATGTGGAATCTATTGCTTTTAGGGATATTGACCGGATTCTGGTACGGTGCCAGATGGCAGTTTCTCTGGTGGGGTATTTATTTCGGCGTATTGCTGTCGGCAGAGCGGTTTGTCTGGGGAAAGTTGCTTGTAAGGCTGCCAAAGGCAGTTCAGCATATTTATGCAGTTATAGTGATTTTTATCGGATGGGCTTGGTTTTTCAGCCCAGATTTGGGGTTAGCGCTGGATTACATTGGTGTCATGTTCGGAGTAGGAGCGAGTGGAATTGCGGATACGCAGACACTGTACTTTCTGATAAGCCACTGGTTATTGCTAGTGTTTTGTATTGTCGGCTCTTCATCAAGGGGAACAGCAGTACTTCATTCCATTATTGAAGTACCTCAGTCTCTTCAGGGAAAGAAGATAGCGGCATGTGTTGTATATATGATAATTTTTATTGTCAGTCTTGCATTTCTGGTGACGGGTACTGGTGAAAGCGGGCTGATCATACAGTTTTGATATTAGGTGAGGACATGCAGAAAAACAGGAAGAGAAGCAGACGGAACAGAAGGGTGAAACAACAGACAGGGAGTATTTTTGCTGTTGTATTTTGTATTGTTATTGTTCTGCTTATGGCGGTCAATATTTTGACACCGGATAAAGAAATGTCTCCTGATGAAGACCGGCGGCTTGCCGGAAGACCGGAATTTTACTGGGACAGTCTGGTTTCAGGTGATTATATGGAAAAATATGAGGTCTATCTGAAAGACCAGTTTGCAGGAAGGGATCTGCTTCGGAATTTGAGACTGACGTTAAACCGTCTGGGCGGAAGCCGGGAAGAAAATGGAGTGCTGCTGGGAAAAGGCGGTCAATTGCTGGAAACAATTGCGATACCGGAGCAAGAGTCATTGACGGCAAATTTAGAAGCAATCGAGAAGTTTATAAAGAGCCACAAGAACATGACAGTCAGTATGATGTTAGTTCCTGATGCGGCAAATATATTGAATGAGGAACTTCCGGCATTGTATTCTGTGACAGATCAGAAGCGTATGATCGCACAGGTGAAGCGAGAATTGGAAGAGAGTGTGAACTGGATTGACGTGGAGAGCATTCTGAGCAAGCATGCAGATGAAGAGATATACTATAAGACAGATAAACACTGGACATCATTGGGAGCATACTATGTATTTGAGGAATCTGCAGATCAACTGGGAATCCGGAAGAGTTCAGCAGGTAAGTTCGCAACATATCCCATTACAGCAACATTTAATGGGAATCTGTCATCTAGAAGCGGATATAAACAGAATGTAAAAGAAGTTATTGATATTTATGCCCAGACTGAAGGGGATACAGATGTAGTTGTCAACTATGTGGACGAGCAAAGAAAAACTGCGTCCCTTTATGATTCTTCAAAATTGAAGAACTCCAATCAGTATGAGGTGTTTTTGGGCGGAGATACATCAGTGATCGACATTAAGACTGTTTCAGAGAATTCAGACAGGCTGCTTGTGATCAAGGATTCTTTTGCCAATAGTTTTATTCCGTTCCTGACACCCTATTACCGTGAAATCGTGGTGGTAGATCCGAAATATTACGGCGGAACTATCAAGGATATTATGGACACATACCGGATTACAGATACGTTGTTTTTGTATGGCGGAAATACTTTTTTTCAGGATAATAATATCAGTGGAGTGTTGAGCAGTGGGCAATAAGATTGAACAGGAGTACAAAGAGAAACAGGAGGCTGTACGTCTGAATAAATATTTGAGCGAGGCGGGTGTGTGCTCCCGGAGGGAGGCGGACCGTCTGATTGAGAGCGGACGGGTGACTGTTGACGGAAAGCGGGCAGAAACCGGAATGAAGGTGATACCGGGACAGGTTGTTCGTGTAGGGAAAAAAGTGGTATCAAAGCAGGATGAAATGGTTGTTCTTGCAGTAAACAAACCGGCAGGGATTGTCTGCACGGAGGAACGCAGGGAGAGAAACAGCATTGTAAGGTTTTTGAATTATCCTGTCCGGGTGACTTATGTAGGAAGGCTGGACAAAGATTCCCGGGGGCTTCTTTTGATGACGAATAATGGGGACATTATTAATAAAATGATGCGTGCCGGCAACTGCCATGAGAAGGAATATAGGGTGACCGTGGATAAGGCAGTGACACCGGAATTTTTGCGTCGGATAGCAGAAGGCATTCCGATTCTTGATACAGTGACAAGACCCTGTCAGGCAGAAAAAATCGGAAAGTATACTTTTTCTATTATACTGACACAGGGACTGAATCGTCAGATCCGGCGAATGTGCGAAGCGCTGGGATATCAGGTAAAGGATTTGATACGGATACGCATCATGAATATTGAACTGGGGAGTCTGAGAGAGGGCGAATACCGAAAATTGACCGACAGCGAGTTGGATTGTCTGTATGAGCAGATTAAGGACTCATCTAATCATACCGTATGGGGAAGAAAATTAGAAATTGGGAGATAGAGAATGGACATAAAAAAGAAACGAATGCTGGAACTAGTAGAGCTTTTGAATCATGCGCGCCGTGTTTATGAACAGGAAGACACAGAAATAATGAACAATTACGAGTATGATAAGTTATATGACGAGCTTCAAGGACTGGAACAGGAATTGGGAACAATTCTTGCATCCAGTCCGACTGTTAATGTGGGATATGAAGTGTTAAGTGAATTACCAAAAGAACGTCATGAGCGATCGATGCTTTCCCTGGACAAGACCAAAGAGGTGTCTGGTCTGAAAGAATTTCTTGGAAACCAGCAGGCAGTCATTTCGTGGAAACTGGATGGTCTGACAATCGTGCTGACTTACAGGGAAGGTACATTGCAGAAGGCAGTTACCCGTGGAAATGGAGAAGTAGGCGAGGTTATTACCAACAATGCAAAAGTATTTAAAAATATACCGCTGCAAATTGCATATAAAGGTGAATTGGTCTTGCGTGGAGAAGCAGTGATCGGCTATGAGGATTTTGAACGGATCAATGCGGAAATCGAAGATGTAGACGCAAAATATAAAAATCCCAGGAACCTGTGCAGCGGTTCTGTCAGACAGTTGAGCAATGAGGTGACTGCTAAGAGAAATGTACGGTTCTTTGCATTTTCTCTTGTCCGTGCAGAAGGGGTGGATTTTGGGAATTCAAGGACAAAACAGTTTGGCTGGCTAAGTGACCAGGGATTTGAAGTCGTGGAACATCACATGGTAACAGCAGATACAGTTGAGTCTGAGGTAGAATGGTTTTCAAAAAAGATTACGGAAAATGCCTTTCCGTCTGATGGACTGGTGCTTGTGTATGATGATATTGCATATGGACAGTCATTGGGAACAACGGCAAAGTTCCCCCGGGATTCCATAGCCTTTAAATGGGCGGATGAGATTCGGGAAACAACATTAAAGGAAATTGAGTGGAGTCCGTCACGGACAGGTCTGATCAATCCGGTGGCAATCTTTGAACCGGTGGAACTGGAAGGAACAACTGTGAGCCGTGCCAGTGTTCATAACATCAGCATTATGGAAGAACTGGACCTGGGTGTGGGGGATACGATTCAGGTCTACAAGGCAAATATGATTATTCCGCAGATTGCAGAAAATCTGACAAGAAGCGGAAATTGCCGTGCACCGGAGCATTGTCCGGTCTGCGGCGGACTGACCCGGATTTCTATGGAGAATGATACCAAGACGTTGTATTGTACAAATCCTCAGTGTCAGGCAAAGCAGGTGAAATCTTTTGCTTTGTTTGTGAGCCGGGATGCATTGAATATTGAGGGACTTTCCGAGGCAACGCTGGAGAAATTTATAGACCGGGGATTTATCAAAGATTTCACGGACATTTTTCATCTGAAGCAGCATGAAGAGGCAATTAAGACTATGGAAGGTTTTGGTGAAAAATCATATGTGAATTTGATTAACAGTGTCGAGCAGGCGAGACAGACCACAATGCCAAAACTTTTATATAGCTTGGGAATTGCTAATATCGGTCTGGCAAATGCGAAAGTAATCTGTAAAGCTTTTGGAAATGATGTGGAAAAAATCTTACATGCGACAGTAGAAGATCTGAGCGGAATTTCAGGTGTGGGTGAGATCATTGCACAGACTTATGTAGACTATTTTGCAGAAGATACACATCAGGAATTGTTCAGGAAGCTGTTAGAGGAGGTGGAGATTCCCCCAGAGGCAGAAACAGCAGAGGAGCAGATTTTTGAAGGAAAGAATTTCGTTATTACCGGCAGTGTGAACCATTTTGCCAATCGCGGGGAAGTGAAGGAGTTGATTGAAAGCAAAGGAGGCAAGGTGACCGGAAGTGTGACTACTAAGACAGACTATCTGATCAATAACGATGTAGAGTCTGCTTCATCAAAAAATAAAAAGGCAAGGGAATTAGGAGTGCCGATCATATCAGAAGAGGAATTTTTGAAAATGCTATAAAAGATGCCGTGTGCACAGTAACAAATAGTAATAGTTCAGCATAGGAGTTTGCACTTGCTGCAAATTCCGTAAAAGTGTGTGATGGGAAAATAGAAAGCCTTTAATATTTCTTTACTAAGCGGGGGAGTTTCGGTATAATTATAAAATATATGGGGAGATTTCTTACATGTTATGTAAATAGATCAGGTATTATAAGTAGTTACTGTCTCTGGACATGAAAGAATATCGTAAGAATGAATTGTGGAGGAATAGTTATGTCAGATAATGATTTTATTATAGTTGATGAGGAAGAAAAGGAGCAGGATACTTCTGAGGGGAAAACAATAGATTTTAAAGAAGTGAATGTGGATAGTACAGAAGAAATCACATCTGAAATGAAAGCTGAAGATAATAATATTTCAGAAGAGAAAGCAGAGGTTGCAGTGCAGGAAGAAAAGGAGCAGGAATCTTCTGATGACGATGAATATGAGAAAGTGTGTATTATCTGCCACCGCCCGGAGAGTGCTGCGGGAAAGATGGTAGAGATGCCAAGTAATATTACGATATGCAAAGATTGTCTGCAGAGAAGTTTTGACGCAATGAATAATATGCCGATTGACTTTAGTAAGATGATGAACATGCCGGGGGTACAGTTTTTGAATCTGTCAGATTTGGAAAACAGTGTTCCGAAGAGGCAGAAAATTAAAAAGAAAAAACAGGCATCGGAAAAACCAGTGAAAAAGCTGGATATCAAAGATATTCCGGCGCCGCACAAAATTAAGGCACGTTTGGATGAATATGTAGTCGGACAGGAATATGCAAAAAAAGCAATGTCTGTTGCAGTTTACAATCATTACAAGCGTGTGCTGTCAAATACAATGGATGACATTGAGATTGAAAAGTCCAATATGCTGATGATCGGACCTACAGGAAGCGGTAAGACTTATCTGGTTAAGACACTGGCGAAGCTGCTGGATGTACCGTTGGCGATTACGGATGCAACCTCTCTGACAGAGGCAGGATACATAGGCGATGATATTGAAAGTGTTGTTTCTAAGCTGCTTGCTGCTGCGGATAATGATGTGGAGCGTGCAGAGAAGGGAATTATCTTTATTGATGAGATAGATAAGATTGCCAAGAAGAAAAATTCCAGCCAGCGTGATGTCAGCGGAGAATCGGTGCAGCAGGGAATGCTGAAACTTCTGGAAGGAAGTGAAGTAGAGGTTCCGGTTGGAGCTAACAGTAAAAATGCGATGGTTCCATTGACAACTGTAAATACAAAGAATATTTTGTTTATCTGCGGCGGAGCATTTCCAGATTTGGAAGGTATTATCAAAGAACGTCTGACGAATAAGGCATCTATGGGTTTTAATGCAGAATTGAAAGATAAGTATGACAATGAGAAAAATATCTTGAGTAAAGTAACAATAGAAGATTTGCGGAACTTCGGAATGATTCCTGAGTTTATTGGCAGACTGCCGATTATCTTTACCTTAAAAGGGCTGAATAAGGATAGTCTGGTTCAGATATTAAAAGAGCCTAAAAACGCAATTTTAAAACAGTATCAAAAGCTGCTGGCATTAGATGAAGTGTGTCTGAAATTCGATGAGGGTGCCCTGGAGGCGATTGCTGAGAAGGCCATGAAGAAGGATACGGGAGCAAGAGCACTTCGTGCGATTATTGAAGAGTTTATGCTGGATATTATGTATGAGATTCCAAAAGATGATAGTATCGGGCAGGTGACGATTACCAGGGAGTACATTGAAGGCACCGGGGGTCCTGTAATCGAACTGAGGGGACAGGGTGTGCCGTTGCTGTCATAAAAGGAAATAAAACAGAGGTTTGTCTGAATAAGTAACAGGAGGACAATAGAATGGAACGAGTAAAGAAGAACTTTGGTTTTGGCTGTATGAGACTTCCGATGAACGGAGAGAATGTAGATACAAAAGAGTTTTCAGCGATGGTTGATACATTTCTGGAGGCTGGTTTTAATTATTTTGATACAGCGCATGGTTATTTGGAAGGGAAAAGTGAACTGGCGCTGAAAGAATGTCTGACCAGCAGGCATCCAAGGGAGTCTTACATATTGACTAATAAGTTAAGCACGCCGTTTTTTAAGAGTCAGGAAGATATCCGTCCGTTTTTTGAAAGTCAGTTACAAGCATGCGGAGTGGACTATTTTGATTTTTATCTCATGCATGCACAGAGTGCAAAGCGATTTGAGAACTATAAAAAGTGCCGGGCATATGAAACTGCCCTGGAATTGAAAAAAGAAGGAAAAATCCGCCATATGGGAATTTCTTTTCATGATAAAGCAGCGGTACTGGAGCAGATATTGAAAGAATACCCGCAGATTGAAGTGGTACAGATTCAGTTCAACTATGTGGATTATGAAGATCCGGTGGTAGAGGCACGGAAATGTTATGAAATCTGCCGTAAATATAAGAAACCGATTATTGTTATGGAGCCTGTCCGGGGCGGCAGTCTGGTCAATTTTCGTCAGGAGGCGCTGGATATATTGGAAGAAGATGGAAGCGGAAGCCCGGCAAGCTATGCAATTCGCTATGCAGCAGGATTTGAAGGAATGTTTATGGTATTGTCCGGTATGAGCAATATGGAGCAGATGAATGATAACATCAGCTTTATGAAAGGGTTTCAGCCGTTGACAGAGAAAGAAATGGGGGCAATCCAGAAAGTGCAGGGAATCTTCAAATCCCTGAATCTGATTCCATGTACGGGGTGTGAATATTGTGTGGCGGGATGTCCGAAAGCAATTCAGATTCCGTCGGTTTTCAAATGTATGAATAACCAGAAGATTTATCAGAACTGGAGTGTGGAAAGATATCATGAGGCAACGAAAGAGAGTAAGGCATCTGATTGTATCAAGTGCGGCAAATGTGAAGAAGCATGCCCGCAGCACTTGAAGATCAGAGATCTTCTCAGTGCTGCTGCATACAAGTTTGAAAACTAAAAAATAAATAGTTAAAGCTGCCTGATTTCTTCGAGGGTATTATACACATTTAGCTGCCCATATCCCCATTCTCTGTTAGGGAAATTCATCTCCGGAGACCGGACAGCTCCGAGGATGAGAATGCTTTTGATCTGGAAAGAATCAATGGATGGATTGCCAAGCTGATAGATAATCCATTCCAGCAGCAGGGCAACTGCGCCGGAAGTCACTGCGGCGGAAATACTGCCGCCAGAGCGGACAGCATAGCGCCCGTTCGGAAGAGCTCCTTTGACATTGATTCCGGGAGCAGTAATAGTAGGTTCAATCTGTCCGCTGCGTCCATTTCCCCTTCCGGAGGCAAGCGCTATAGCGTTGGTATTACCGTCATAGTAGGAAACGGTAATGGCGCTTAAAGCGTCTCCGGGATTAGTGAATGTATAGTAAGGATCTGGAGTCAGGAAAAAGACCTCACCGTCTATAAATTCTGTGACCGGAAGCCAGATATGATACCTTCCGTCTATGATGCGGACTGGCTCTACATTGACTTTCCAGATGCCGGGGGAAGGTGCGTTAAAGCGAAAGAAAATCAGTTCTGAGTGTTCCTTTTCTACAATCAGCCGATAATCAATGACAACCTGTGTCCTGTCAAAGAGAAAATCAAAAGTTGTGCTGGCGTTTGCCCGGATTGGAATCTTCGTAGTGTTTTCACCAGAGGGGGAGGTCAATGAGATAGATACGATATTAGGAATACAAGTCCACAATTCCATTGTAAATCCAGAAACATTTTCCCCTACACGGATTTCAACAGTCTGTGTTGTATGGTCATCTGGAATTTCGTTATAATAATGATGCCGCTTATCAGATTCATTGCCAGTACCCACAACGGGAATCCGGTTTGCGGATGAACCGTAGGAATTTAATACTTGAGGGAGTGGAAGAGCTCCAACGTGACCGCCGGCATTCGTTCCTACGCTGATACAGAATACAAGCGGGAGATTCAGCTTTTCTGCCAGAAGAGTCAGGTAATGCAGACCGAGAAGAATGTCATTTTCCTGATAGCAGACAGCAGTTTCCGGGATAAAGTAAAAGTCGCGAAGATACTTTTTTGCCTGTTTTAATTTCACAACAGCAATGACGGAATCTGGTGCGGCGCCCAGAAATGCTTCAGATGGATTGCCGCTTCCGGCTGCAAGGCTTGCGGTAAAAGTACCGTGTCCATCGGTATCTGAAGAAGGAACCAGTTCCAATGGATCGTCAAGGCTCAGAGCTTCATCGATCATTTCTCTTGTATATTCACTTCCATAGGCAAAATGTTCCGGAGGTGTTCCGCTTTGAATAGTCTGATCCCATATAGCGGCAATCCGGGTGCTTCCATCCAGATTCCGGAAAATGGGATTTTGATAGTCAATGCCGCTGTCCAGAAATCCGATTAAGACACCTTTTCCGGTCAGTTGGAGTGTAGGGTATGTCTGTAAAGGAAGAATCCCCGTCTGATTCATAGTGTCCATACTGGTGGGAGCATAGCAGTTGGGTATAGAATTATAGTTGAATTTTTCCAGGGTAATGGGTTCTGTTTGCAAGCGGGACAGATAGACACAGCGATAGTCAAAACCAGCCTGCTGCTCACAGACATTTTCAAGAGGGAGACCGGACAAAAACGGTGTACGGATATCATTTACTATAAAATCAAAATAATCCTCGGAAAGGATTCGTTCTTTGCAAAGTACAGGATCAATCATAAAATATTCTGCCTTTTTTCTTTCAGTATATGTATGCTATAAAGGAAAAAGCACAATCTATTAAATAAACATAAACATGGAAGAAATTCTTTGAAGTGGGAAAAGAATGTGATAAAATAACAATAGAATTTATCATGAAGGGAGAAATATACTATGGGAACTTTTTGGGAAGATTTAGGTAAAAAATTTGGAGAGACTGCCGAAACTGTAACAAATAAAGCCGGAGAAGTAATGGAGATACAGAAGCTGAAGAATCAGATTCGTGCATTGGAAAGAGGGAATGAAAGCGATTTTATCGACCTCGGACGTATGGTTTATGAGCAGTTCCAGCAGGGAGAAACCATGAGTACGGAAGTGACCGGACTGTGCGAGGCAATCCAGAGCAGAGAAGAAAGCATTGGAGAATATGAAAAGCAGATTGCTGATGTAAAGGGCGATTTTGAATGTGGATCCTGCGGCAAAAAGGTTGCAAAGGGAATGTCATATTGTCCATATTGCGGTGTGAAGACACCGGATGAGTTTAAAGAGAAGGCAGCAGAATATGCTGAGGAGCTGAAAGAGAAAGCGGCTGAAGCAGCCGAGAATCTGGCAGAAAAAGCAGCTGATGCGGCAGAGAAAGTCGGCGAAGCAGCAGAGAAGGCAGCAGATAAAGCCGGTGACATGGCGGAAAAAGCTGCTCAGAAAGTAGAAGAAGCAGCCGATAAGCTGAAAGAAAAAGCAGAGGGTGAGGATAACTAGATAACGGGAATCGAGGAATAATATGGGAATTCTGGTTTTAATATGTCTTACAGTTTGTCTGGCGCTGGCAGATATTGCGCTGAAGTCTACCATTGAAGGTTATATGACCCGCAAGGAAGAGCGTACCGCCTGCGGGGGTAAGGTGATTCTCAGAAAGGTCTATAACAAAGGTTTTAGCTTTAACCTGTTGGAGGAGAAGAGAGAGGCTGTCAAATACGGTTCTGCGTATGCAACTGTGATTTTGACAATCTGGCAGTTGATAACATTGCTTCAGAAAAAGCATTACCTGAAAAAGTGGGGGCTGTCCCTTATGACTGCAGGCGCATGGAGCAATACTTTCGACCGGTGGTTCCGGGGATATGTGATTGATTATGTCGGTTTCCAGACAAAATGGAAAAAAGTGACGGCGATGACATTTAACCTTGCAGATTTTCTGATCGGAGCAGGAGGCATGATGGTGCTGCTGGCATCCATATTTAGGCGAAAAAAGAAATAAAATTTCATGTGAACAAAGAATGAAATCCCCGAACCATGTTCCGGCACAGTTCGGGGATTATAGTATATATCCACTGTCTTTGTCCGATTTTCTTTGACATATTTATTTTTATACCGGAAGAGTTCATCTCCCAAAAAACTCTTTTATCTGTTCTTCGATAATTTTCATTAATCGTGTTCTTGCTTCAATACTTGCCCATGCAATGTGCGGCGTGATAAGAAGATTTTCATAATCTAGTAGTTCTGAAAGCGGGCAGGAATTTGACATCGGTTCTTTTGCCAGTACGTCAAGCCCGGCAGCGGCAATTTTGTGTTCTTTTAGTGCGGAAGCCAGCGCAGCTTCATTAATGATCGGTCCGCGGCCCAGATTTAACAGGATTGTATGAGGTTGCATTTGGCTTAGTGTTTCTTCATTAATTAATCCTTCCGTGTGCTCATTGAGGGGCGCATGGATGGAAATGATATCAGAAGTAGTAAGCAGGGTGTGCAAATCGACCTGATGATATCCTTCCTGCGGACTTGCGCCGGAAGCGGAATAGTAGATGACATCTGCTCCGAAGAAGGAGGCGATGTCAGCAACACGGCGGCCGATAGCGCCAAGCCCGATAATGCCCCATGTCATTTTGCTGATCTGACGGAATTTTTTATCAAAGTGTGTGAATAAGGTATCATTCAGATAATGCTTGTTTTTTACATAATCATCATAATAACGTAAGTGTTCCAGCAGATAAAAGAGCATGGCGAAAGTGTGCTGTGCAACGGATTCTGTAGAATATCCGGCTACATTGCGCCATGCGATTCCACGTTTTTCCAGATAATCTTTGTCCAGATTGTTAGTTCCGGTTGCAGTGACACAGACCAGCTTTAAGCGTTCTGCGCTTCCGATAGTCTGCTCATTGATGGGGATTTTGTTAACAACAATAACATCGGCATCTTTGATTCGTTCCGGTACCTCCTCAGGGGTGGTAAAAGAATAGATGTCAACATCACCGAGTGCGTGAAATGGAGAAAAGTCAATATCTTCTCCAATGGATTTTCTGTCCAGAAATACAAGTTTCATAAAGGTTCCTCCTTGCTTTACAATAATTTTATTATATAGTATCCTTATGAATGAGACAAGAAGAATGAGGTGAGATCATGATACAAGATATTGCGCCGCATCAATATGATAATGCGTATAAACCGGAAGCGCCGGATCGGAAAAGTGTTGCCCTATACTATGAGGAGGGGAAATGTCTGGCAGATTTAAGTCAGGATGAGATACGATTTCCGACATTTGCAGAGATGGAAAAAATCAAACCGGAAATATATGAAGAGTATACATATTTATTTTCAATTGACCATCAAAAATATTATTTGATAACAGATTTAAATCCGGAGCTGTTGTCAAATTATAATATGGAAAATACAGAGATTTTCCGGCATGAAGCGCCAAGATACCGGGCATTTGCAGGGATCACTGGATACCAGTTATATCGCTGGTATCAGAGCCGGCGTTTTTGTGGAAAATGTGGCTCAAGAACCAGAATGGACAAAAAAGAGAGAATGCTGTATTGCGAAAAGTGCGGCAGCATGGAATATCCGAAGATTTGTCCGGCGGTGATTATTGCGGTGACAGATGGAGACAGAATTTTGATGTCCAAGTACGCCGGAAGAGTCTATAAGAAATATGCACTGCTTGCGGGGTTTGTGGAAATCGGGGAGACTGTGGAGGAAACAGTGAGACGGGAAGTGATGGAAGAAGTCGGTTTGAAAGTAAAGAATATCCGTTATTATAAGAGCCAGCCATGGTCGTTCAGTGATACACTGCTTATGGGATTTTACTGTGAGCTGGATGGCGGGGATAAAATTACGTTGGATCAGGAAGAACTGGCGTTGGCAGAGTGGTTTGACAGGCGCGATATTCCGGAAGTAGCTTCACATGAAAGTCTGACAAATGAAATGATGATGAAGTTTAAGCGAGAGGGGTCAGTTTAATGAAATACATATTTTTACATGGTCTTGGACAAGTACATTCAGACTGGAGCGATATGATTGAGGGATTGGATAATGAGATGGATATTTTGTGTCCCAATTTGTCTGAGTGGCTTTCAGGAAAAAAAGCCAGCTATTTTAATTTGTATCATGCAATGGAAACTTATTGTGAACAGCAGAAAGAACCTATACATTTAAGCGGACTTTCACTGGGAGGAATCCTTGCATTGCATTATACCTTGGAACATCCAGAGAAAGTTGCTTCGCTGGTACTGATGGGAACACAGTATACCATGCCGAAACGAATGTTGAGATTTCAAAATATGATATTTTATCTAATGCCGGATAAGACCTTTTGGAAGATGGGATTTGGGAAAAAGGATTTTATCAGTTTGACGAAATCTATGATGGATTTAAATTTTAAAAAGGATTTACCAAAAATAAACTGCAAGGTTTTAATATTATGCGGTGAAAAGGATAAGGTAAATAAGTCTGCTTCCATAGAGTTGGAACAACAGATAAGTAATGCAGAATTCAAAATTGTTCCTCATGCGGGGCATGAGATAAATAAAGAAAATCCAGTTGAGCTTGCAAAGATTATTAATAGGTTTTATTCGGGACTATAAGTAACAGAATGTATGATAGCAAGTAACAATTCAGCATAGGAGTTTGCACTTGCTGTAAACTCCGTAAAAATGCGTGATGGGAAAATAGAATCCGCCCTTTCACCACAGGTGAACTTAAAATAGGGCGGATTAGTTGCCAAGCATGCGATAAAACAGTCCGGCGGACTGTTTTGAGTAACAGTGCAGCCGAAAGGCTGAACTGTTACGATAGCAAAATAAAAGAAGCAGTAAATTGTTGTAAATTAGTATGAGATAGGGTAAAATAAGAAGTGGTTTTAACATACAGTGAACATGCTAATATAATGGCAGGAGGTATAGACAATGAGAGCAGAATTTGATGATTCTTTAGTAACAGGTAATGAGATGATTGATTCCCAGCATAAGGAACTGATTGATAAGATCAACGGACTTTTGGAGAGTTGTGAACTGGGCAAGGATAAAATTGCGGCAGTAAAGACATTGGAATATCTGGCGGACTATACAGATTTTCATTTTGGCGAGGAGGAAAAGCTGCAGGAAGAGATTGACTATCCGGGAATCAAGGAACACAAGGAAGAACACAAGAAACTGATTAAGGTCGTAGAAGAGCTGCATGAGATGCTGGAAGAGGAAGAAGGACCGACAGATGCGTTTGTTGCACAGGTCAATGAAAATGTGATTCAGTGGCTGTACAGACACATCAAAGGTTTTGACCGTTCTGTTGCAGAGTACAAGAATATGCGTGGAAACAGTGAAATGCTGTAGTAATGAACTGTGTTACTTTTCACGGGGGGAAGATTTAAAAGAGCCGCTTGAAAATCAAGCGGCTCTGATGTATAATCTACTTAGAAAGGTTAATCGGACACGAAGTTCCGATATACCCTCAGTAAAAAGCAAAAATTACAAGAATTTAAGCATCCTCACTTTTGGACGGGTAGGGATGCTTATTTCTTTTTATGATTGTCTATGTAAGACAGAGCCGCGAACAACACAAGTAATAATGTCAAAACTTCCATTATACTCATAGGGCATCACCCTCTTTCGTAAGACTAGAGGGTCATCATCGAAAAATCGCATCCAACTTTCTTTTCAACTATACAATCGAATTATAGCATACAGAGAGCTAATACTCAATCAAAAAAGGGTTTTCCCCACCCCGTGAAAAGTAACATGAACTGTTACCAGCTATAAGCGGTAATTATGGATTTTCATTGACAAAAGCAGGAAAATCAAATAAACTGGATAAAGGAAAGAGCATTTGCGAATTATATTTATATAATTGGTAAGTGCTCTTTCTTATGTTACCGGGCATACGGTGAAAATGGTTTTAGTTAAATTTTGAAAGGAAAGAAGGATTGAGAATGAAGACTATAAATTGGAAACGACTTGCATATGACCTGATGATCGATATTATTGCCGGAGTACTGATTGGTATCGGTGTATATAACTTTGCGGCAAATTCAGGATTTCCGCTTGCAGGGGTGTCTGGTATTGCGTTGATTTTTTATCGGCTGGTTGGTATACCGATTGGTTTGGGAAGCATATTGTTGAATATACCGATTATACTTGGCTGTTATAAAACATTGGGGAAAGAATTTTTTTTGCGTTCCATGCGTTCGCTTTTGATTACATCATTTTTAACAGATTATATAGCCCCGCTGTTTCCGGCATATTCAGGAGACCGTATGCTGGCTGCTATCTGTACGGGAATTGTTTCCGGGCTGGGATATGCGCTGATATTTATGAATAACTCTTCAACTGCAGGAATGGACTTTGTGTCAGTTGCAATTCAGACGAAAAAACCGCATATTTCTCTGGGCAAGATTGTATTTGTATTAGACTTTATTATTGTACTTATTGGAGGAGTTGTCTTTAAAGATGTGGACGCAACGATTTACGGATTGATCATTACCTATCTGCTGACTTATGTAATTGATAAGATCATGTATGGTATTGACGCAGGCAAGATGACATTTATTATCACAGAGAATGGACAGGCTGTGGTAGATGTGATCGATCAATATATTGAGCGCGGCGCAACGATTCTTCACGGGTACGGAAGTTACACCAAGCAGGATAAGGAAATTGTCATGTGTGCCTGCAATAACAAGCAGATGTATATCATTAAGAAGATGATAAAAGAAGTGGATAAAAAAGCATTTATAGTTGTGATGGAATCCAACGAAGTAGTAGGAGAAGGATTCAAAGATGAGTAAGAGTTCTTTGTGTCATAACAGATAAGGGAATGCATTTTCAATACAGGAAACTTCATTCCCTGATGTTCGTAGAATCCATAATTGCAGCTTGTATCCGTGAATAAATAAAATTCTTTTAAATTTACATTTTTCATATGCTCAAGTGCGGATTCAAAAAGCATTTTGCCGATACCTTTACCCTGACAGGAAGAACTTACTGCAAAAAGTGCAAGTTCTGCCGGATAAGTCTTGATATTATCACTCAGTAATTTCTTATCTATGCCATTTACACTTTTAAAGATCTTTGATACATTCCGCCCTTCTTTGGAACTATACAATGATTTTGCAGAAGATGATATATCACGGATATTTCCACATCTAAAAGAAACATGGGGAATAGAACAAATACGCATGGGAATAGGAAGTTTCATTTCTCTTGATCATGTATATAATATGAATTTTTCTGAATATGGTGGACTTTATACCATCGCGTTAAACAATAAACAGGTTTCAGACTGCATTATAAAACCTGGGGGAAAGTATTTATGTGGTTATCAAAAGGGAACATGGGATAAATTACCGGTAATATATAAAAAAATGCTGGATTATACCGAAAAGCATAGCTTAAGACTCACTGGGTATGCTTATGAAGCCGGGCTCAATGATTTTGTGATTTCTGATCCTAATGATTATATTACGAAGATTATGATACAGATTGAGGAAAATGCCTGAGACAGTCCCCTGTTCATGACTATCTATTTCCCGACAGCCCCGATTGGGGAGATGGTAGTCCGCTGGAAACTTCTGATGTGGCAGGAGATGATACCTTCTCAAGGAAGTGTGTTTAGCGGATGCAGTGCAATTGAACATTATTACATGATGCTTACAATACCACCAACACTTGAAAATGTGAGTACTTTTACTGGAATTTCAGAGATATGCAAGATTCATGTTCCGAAAGGATGTCTGGAAGCATATCAAACAGCCGAATACTGGAGCGAATACGCAGATCATATGGTAGAAATAGAGGAGTAGTGTGAGGAAGCTGAAAAAATATAAGCCAACAAAGTTCATGGCTGAGGATTCTGTGTACAGTCAGGAACTGGCAGACTATGCAGTTTCCTTTATCGAGTGCCTGTGTCACACAAAAGGAACATGGGCAGGCAAGCCATTTGAACTGATTGACCGGTAGGAACAGATTATCAGGGATGTGTTTGGAACGATTAAGCCAAATGGTTACAGGCTTTTCCCATTGCAAAATCAATCAGCTGGTTGAGGATGGGACACTGCTAAAACTAAATAGGAAATATTATGAGAATACAAGCTATCAAGGTGAAGAATCAGATTTCTACTAGGTTCCGGCATATGCTCCACAAGGTGTAGTTTGTCTTATGAGTGCAGCATCTTATTATAATCTGACGACCTACAGACCAGATTCTATAGATGTGGCTATTCAGAGAAAAGCTAAGATTTCTACTATGCCAGATTGGCCAACACTGTCTGTGTATTATTATGCAATAGAAATCTCAACAGATTGCTGCGTTATGCGGAGTTGCTTAAGTGCGGAGAAGTTATGAAAACATATCTGGAGGTACTTGTATGATAAGTGCAATATCAGTAAGGGACAGATTGAATAATCAAGCCAAAGAAGACGGAAGAACGATGCAGGATGAATTGGCAATATAGAAAGTGTTAAAATGTAAAAAAATATTTTACAATCATATTGATAAATCCTTCATTTTGGCATATAATAATGGTGAGAAAATAGAAGGAGGTCATCATAATGAGGTTTGATGAATTATTTGAACAAAGAAGTCTGGTGGCTTCAAAGTTAAAAGAGTGTATCAGAGATAAAGGTTACACGAAAGTGTCCTTTGCCGGTAAGGCGGATATATCACGTCCGACCCTAGATAGATTGTTAAATGGTGCTGTTGATAACAAAAGTACATTTGATCGTCATCTGCAGAAGATTTTGAAAGTGTTGAATATGTCAGTAGAAGAGTTGTTGTTTTACCATTCTGTATCTGCTAAGCTGGTTACCGCAACAGTGTTTTCACAGAATGCCCCTTTGGAACATGAAATGAGCGAAACAGCGAAAAAACAGTATAACCTGCTTCTTGATGTTATTGATTTGTGTGAAATATATTATTAAGGATGTGCATGTATGAGTGAATTAATAACTGCTGCGAATATACATTTAGTTATAAAAAAGAATAATGAAATTAGAGATGAAGTGTTGGCGCAGACAATGAAATTGCAGATGAATCCTGCAATTATGAAGGTTGCATCAAGACCGCAGCTTGCTTTGCTGATTTTACAGGGATTTGGTTTGATTCAGATGCCTATTGAAGACAAATTTTGGAGTGGAGCAATTTTTGTAAAAAACGGGAAAATAATTCCCGTCCTTAATACAGCACTGCCACGTGCAAATCAATATTTTGCAGCATGGCATGAAATCTATCATCTTATTTTTGATAAAGTGTCATTTGATCATTTTATTGAAAGAGATAATACGATGGAGGAACGAAAGGCTGAATGCTTTGCAGCAAGTATGTTGTTAGCGGGCATTGACAGATATTTTATAGAACTTCCTGAGATGGATTTTGTTTCAAAAATATTTCTCTGTATGTCAGCATTTCAGGCTCCGTATAAAGCTGTGTTGGTTTCTCTTTATGAATATGCAATTCAGAGCGAAAATGAAACACTGGCGAAAAGAATAGAGGAAGTTTTTGACTTGGAATTTGAAGATATGCCACAGAGATTTCAGAACCTTGGTTTGGACGATAGTCTGGTAAAACCATCTTATGTAGTCAACGCATCGTCCTTGCAGGAACGGATAAGAAGAAGCAAAGCCACGAATCCGGAACTTAATTACCATAAAGATAATGAAGCGTTTTTGAAAAATATTATGAAAGAAATTTCAATGATTACGAGGAAGGGTGATTCTTATTCCAGAATGGGTACTGGTGGAAATCAATGATGCTGAAGGCAGAGCAAATTATTTGCAAAAACTGATCGAGCTTGGATATCCGATACATAGTATCGCAGAAGAAGATTACTCGAATCTTACAAATAATGAGGAAGGTAATCTTTATCAGATTGTTCTTGCTTCAACATATCAGATTGGAAGAATTAAAAGTTATTTGCGTCGATTTGTGGAAAAGTCAGATGTACTTGATATGGATGCATATAAAGACTGGATTAATAAGCTTTATGACGAGTGGCCGATACCAGGTCAAATGTTATCTTCGGGCAGAATAAAAAAGAAGAATGCAGGAGAGGTTTCTATCACAATTTTGGCAGAAGTGGTTTCTTGGTATTATCTGGAAACAGAGGCGCTGACTATATATTCACAAGATAGTGATACTTATGAGTTCCAGCGCAAAGCCGAGGCCAGTTTAAGAGAAATGTTTACTTCAAGGACACCGGTACCGGTTTCGTATAAGAGCAATGATGCTATTCTTTGCCAGCTTTTCCGTGATGGAAAAATAAGCATTGAAAATCTGGGAGATTACAGGAAGGATATTCGTAAGATTACTTACAGTAAGGTACAGGATGATCATTCCGTGATTTTAGTAACGGAAGTGGTTGATAATGATCTGTTTTTAGAGCTAATTCAGGATACATCGGTTCATATTATTTTTTAGTAAATACACATAGTTTTTAAAGCATCAGGAAACTGGTGCTTTTTTTGGTATGACGGGCATGCCCGTGTTCTGTGGTGAAAGTCCACTTAGGCGTAGCTACCGATGAACTCTGAATCCGCCCTATTTTAAGTTCACCTGCGGTGAAAGGGCGGGTTCTATTTTCCCATCATGCATTTTTACGGAGTTTGCAGCAAGTGCAAACTCCTATGCTGAATTGTTACAACAGCAGTACTAACTTGAAAATTGTCTTTACGATAAATTAATTCGTGTGATATACTTAATCTATATATATAAAATGACGATAAAATATAATAGGAAACTCTATGGCAGGTTATATAGATAACATAGAGACGAAAGTTGTAAAAGAAGGGACTGCTATGAAAAAAACGAGAATGAAAATCATGAAAAGATGGACGACAGTATTAGGCACACTTGCGATGTTATGTACGGCGCCGATGACTGTGGGGGCGGAAGGAGAAGGAACGTTTTATAATATGGATATTTCGAAGAGTCCTATAACGCTGTCATATGATGGGGATAACGGATGTAAAGACAATTGTCAGGGGCATACGATTAGAGGAAAGTCTGAGGAAAATGGGATAAAAGTAGTAAGTGGTAAGCATAAGATTATTTTTGATGGTGTTGATATTGATTTTTCAAGCTACGGTACAGCTGAGTGTGCATTTGATATTGCGAAGGGTGCAGAGGTGGAGCTGACATTAGAGGGAAAGTCAGATAATAAGTTGACTAGTGCGACAAACAGAGCGGGGATTCATGTTTCAGAGGGAGCTAAGTTAACTATTTCCGGAGAGGAAGGTAAGTTAATAGCTGCTTCCAAGGACAATGGGGCCGGAATCGGCGGAGATGCATATAGCACCAGTGATGGGCAGGCAGGCGAGATTATCGTTGAGAGCGGAACCATTGTAGCGACAGGGGGAAACAAAGCGCCTGGAATCGGAGGAAAAGGCGCCAAGATTCAGCTTAACGGCGGAGATATCACAGCCACTCCGGGAACAGGTGCAGGAGCCGGAATTGTGGGTGAGCTTTCTTCAGAATATGGGGAAGAAGTTGTAGTTACTACTAAGGGGAATTTGCAAAATGCAGAAAATTTCAATGGTGTTGTATGGAATCAAGGTACAAACCAGTGTAAGGTGTACGGAAATGCAGTGATTGGAGACACATTTAAATTAGCAGAAAACCAGACAATGGTGATTCCGGAAAACAGTTCATTGACATTAAAACCTAGTAGTTTGTTGGGATATACTGATATGCGTGGAACAATAAAAGGAGAAACAAAGCCAGGCGATGTAATAGTAGGGGGTACGCTTATAGCTGATGAGGCACTATCAAATCTTCAAGGTATTGAAGGAGTTACCAAGAAAAGTGTTTTAAAAGAAACGGACATTACAACTAATACATTGCCTTATAAGGGTATAGATTTGAAAGAACTTGCATTAACAATTACCAATTCAGATAGCGTTGATGCGCAAATTGGGTGGACGAAAACAATTGATGGAACACCATGGGAAGCTGGGCGTATCATAGATGCGGGGGAATACACGATAACATATAACCATCCAATACATCAACCTATAACGAAGAAGGTAACAGTGAATCCAATTGATATTTTAGATTCGGCTATTACAATTCAGAATATTCCAAATCAGACATATACAGGTAAATCAATCGAACCGACTATTACAGTAAAGGTTGGTAATGTTGTACAGACTAAGGGCGAAGACTATATAGTAATGTATGAAAATAATATTATTCCGGGATCGGCAACGGTGAATGTACAGGGAGTGGTAGGCGGAAACATCAAGTTTGATGTTGACAAAAAAAAGACTGTAACATTTACCATCGTTCCGGCATTGATTGGACGGGACGATGTAGCAATAGATCAGGACACTTATACATATGATGGAGCGGAACATAAACCTGTCGTTACTGTGAGTATAGAAGGAACAACACTGGTAGAGGGAACAAATTACGATCTGGTATATCCTGGGGACTCGACAAGCGCTGGAAAGAAGATTATAACGGTGACTGGGAAGGGTAATTATGGTGGAAAGGTAGACATAGAATATGATATTCAAGCCTTACCGTTAACAGTGACCGGAGCAGAGGCTGATCCTCTTAAACGAGAATATGACGGCACAGACAGAGTATCTGTTTCAACGGTAAACCTGTCAGGAATTTTGACTGGCGATGAACAAGATGTTCAGGTAGATACGGCGGATCTGCAAGGTATCGTTGACAGCCCGAATATTGGTACTTATGCAGATGTTTCTTTTGAAAATCTGACACTTACCGGAGCTAAGGCGGGCAATTATATCTTAACGATGCCGGAAGGAAAAGTGACACTGAAAGAAAGTGTAGAGATCATACAGGCGAAAGGACCGGCGGCTCCCCAGTTTAAGGATGTTGATGTATACAAAGTAAGTCTGAATGATGGCAATACATTTGTGTATACTGTCGAAATTGAAGATAAGATAGAAGACGTACAGTACGAATACAGAATGGATGATGGAGCGTGGACGGATAATAATATCTTTGACGGCATTATCCCGGAGAGCGAGCATACATTTGAGGCACGCACGAAGTGGACAGAGAATGTAGATACTGGTGAAATAGGAAGTACAGGAAAGATTATCTTCAAAAAACTGCCCCAGGATCCTCCGAAAAGTTTTACGATGAAATATACGTTGAACGAGGATAAAGTGACATATACCGCAATTATTCCGATACTTGTAAACGGTGAGTACAAGTTTAGCGCGGGCGAAGAATATACAACAAATAATATAAAAGAAAACTGTGTACCGAATACAGAGTATACCGGATATGTGCGGTTTGCAGAAACTGCTGTTTATGAAGCAAGTGAACCAGTTTCAGATACACAGGCAACACCGATGGCGACTGTTGAACTTCCTGTTATCACACCAGACGGCGGTCAGTTTATCAGCTCTCAGGAAGTGAAGATTAGTTGTGAAACAACTGATGCAGTTATTTACTATACGACAGACGGGAAGAATCCTACTACATCAAGTATGAGATATGAGAAACCATTTACTATTGATGCCACGACAACAGTGAAAGCGATTGCAGTGAAGGACGGAATGAAGGACAGCGCAATGGCAGCCGCTCAATTTGTAAAAGCATCGGGCGATTCAGTGAAGTCAAAGCTTGATATTGTAGAATTTACGGAGGAGTCGGAGGTACCGGAAGGACTGAAAGACACAGAATTTAATACTCCGGAAAATATTATGGTCCAGTTAAGCCGTATACTGACATCGCAGAAAGGTTACACCTATGACAATATAGCATACTACGATGTTACTCTGGAGATCAGTCTTGACGGGGAGACATGGGAGCCGGCAACTATAGATAATTTCCCGAAAAACGGAGTATCAATCACACTGCCGTATCCAGAAGGAACAGGGGCAAAAACCCATGACTTTGTTGTGAGCCATATGTTTACAGAATCCTCGGAAAGACTTGGGGTAACAGCAGGCGATACAGAAGAGCCGCCAGTGACAAAAACGGAAGAAGGGGCTAAATTTACGGTGAAAAGTACATCTCCGATCGCAATTGCATGGAAAGAAGTTGCCGCAAACAATGGAACCGGGGGTGGAGACAACAACGGAACCGGTAATAACGGAAACAATAATAACGATGGGACCGATAATAACGGAAACAATAATAACGGAAATAATAGCAATGGAACCGATAATAACGGAAATAATAACAATGGAGCGAACGGAACCAATAATAATGGAACGAACGGAACCAATAATAATGGAACGAACGCAACCGGAACAAATGGAACAGATGCTAATGGAACCGGAACTCAATCCAAAGCTCAGAACCTGCTTTCATCTATTATGCCGAAAACCGGAGATCCTGCATCATTTATTCCGTGGATTGTATTAATCGCAATAAGTGTGGCTGCTATAATTACAGTAGTTATAAAGAAACGCCGCTAAATTAAAAATGAACTAAAAGACTAAAAATATGGCGGTTGTGTTTGAAGCATTAATGGAAAGACTTAACTGTTGATGTCTATATTTAATCAAGCAGGAGGCGGTGGTTAACCGTCTCCTGCTCTATTAGCATATCAATATTCTAAAATGTCTGTATCTGCATAAATAATCTTACCGCGGCAGATAGTGAATTTTACTTTTCCATAAAGATTCTGTCCGGTAAACGGTGAATTGCAGGATTTGGACAAATATTCTGTAGGTGTCCATATCTCGTCAGGATTGAAAATAACCAGATCAGCCGGAGCATTTTCTATAATTTTGCCACAAGGAAGATGATAAAGTTCTGCCGGATTGATCGTCATCTTTTCCAGAAGTTCCATCATAGTCAAGTGCCCTGGGCGCACAAGAGAGGTAATACCCAGTGCAAGAGACGTTTCAAGCCCGATGATTCCACTTGGAGCTTCAGTCAGTGATTTTGCTTTTTCTTCTATGCTATGCGGTGCATGGTCTGTCGCGATCAAATCGATGGTGCCGTCTTTTAGTCCTTTAATAATTGCCATGCGGTCTGATTCGGTACGAAGAGGGGGATTCATTTTTGCCAGAGTTCCATGTTCAAGCACTGCGTCTTCTGTCAATGTGAAGTGATGTGGTGTTGCCTCGGCGTGTAGGTTTGCTCCGCATGCCTTAAACATTCGTACCAGATCAACGGAGACGCCGGAACTGATGTGTTGAATTACTACATGAGCGCCGGAACGTAGTGCGAGCATGCAATCACGGGCAACAAGGGATTCTTCTGCGATAGAAGGAGAGCCATAGATGCCGCATTTTTCTGAAACAGCTCCGTGATTGATGCCATTATTCTGGATAAAAGCAGGATCTTCTTCATGAAGACTGACTGGCATATCAAGCTCCGCCGCTTTCTGCATTGCTTCAAAACAGAAAGCCGCATTTTTCAATGGGATACCATCATCTGTAAATCCACAGGCACCAGCTTCTTTTAATTCATGCATGTCAGTCATCTCTTCCCCTTTTAAAGAATGGGAAATTGCTGCTGCCTGAAAGATTCGGATATCCTCTTTTTTAGAGCGGGCTAAAATATCTTCTAATACGGAAACAGAATCTACGCTTGGGGATGTGTTCGCCATACAGATGACAGAAGTGACGCCGCCTTTTGCGGCGGCAAGTGAGCCAGTATGCAGATCTTCTTTATAAGTAAAGCCCGGGTCGCGAAAATGAATATGAGTGTCAATCAGTCCCGGTGCAATAATCAGACCTTCGGCATCGATAACAGTTTTATTGGTGTATTCGGCAGCAGTGGACAGTTCGGGGGCAATCTTTTGAATGATTCCTTCTTCTATATAAATATCTGTTTTTTTTGATGTTTTTGTTTTGGGGTCAATAAGTGTTCCGTTTTTGATAAGCATGAGTAAAACCTCCTGATATTGTATTGATAGATTTGTTTTATTATTTAGTAACCGGAATCGTGTGTATTTATTTTAGCATAGATAGCATAGATAGAAAAGAAAGAGAATAGAAAACACACCAAAGACTAGACAGAAGGTTGTGATTTTTAGCTGATTATGCTATTCTGAAATTATTCAAAAGGTGGTTTTGCATTGGGTGGAAGGCGGAACGAGAGATGGAAGTTGAGGAATATTTTGTTGATGCATTAGAATTTGGGGAAGCTTTGTGGAAATTGAAGATGGCAGCAGACGAAGAAAGGGAGAGCATAATAAATAATATTGCACATCTGTCATACTTGAAAAATATCCGTACATTTCAGAAATTACCGAGCACAGAACGTGGCAGCAATTGGGTAAGTACTATGAGAGGGGATTATTTTCTGAATCCGGCAGTTCCTTGTAAAATGGGAACAGATGGGGCAGCTCCAATATATGCGTCAGGATATCATGCGCATGATCACTATGAATTAGTAGTTGTACTTAGAGGAAGGTATAAACAGTTTGTCAATGGAAGCTGCTATGAACATGAAGAAGGACAAGTGTGCCTGCTGCCGCCGGGAACTTTACATAGAGAGGAATTACAGGGGTGGGAAGACCGGATTCTGTTCATTGGTATCAATACAGATTTTTTTGAAAACGAATTGTACTCAAGGATAAACAAACTATTGCTGGAAATACTGTATTCTAAAAAGAAGAGCCAGTACGATCATCAGTTTTTTGTGTTCTCTATAAAAGATAACAAAAAAATACAAACAGTACTGCTCAATATTATGGAAGAAGATAAGCTCAAAGAGTCTGGGCATCATATGGTAATAAAAGGATATCTTATTCGGCTGATCAAGGAATTAAGCAGCAATACTGAATGGAATTGCTTTAAACAGTCCCATGAAGAGACGGAGGACAATTTGACAAAAGAAATTCTGTGCTATATGGAACAGCATTTAACCACGGTGACAAAAAATCAATTGGGAGAATATTTTCATTTTAATGCGGATTACTTAGGTCGTTTTCTCTTAAGAAAGACAGGTAATACATATAGTGAAAATCTGAACAATATGAGAATGAAACGGGCAGTTGAATTACTGTATGAGGGGGAAAGCGTCAATTCAGTTATACAGAAGCTGGGATTTTCCAATAAAGGACATTTTAATAAAATGTTTAAAAAATATTATGGGATGTTACCCGGGGAATATAGAAATCAAAAATTAAGATAGTATCAAAGACAGTAGTTGGAACCAAAGGTCGGAAATGGTAACCAACTGCTGTTTTTTTATCGAAATGGGTAACTGATGTGTGTATGTGTATTTGCTATACTAACCACAAGAGTTGTGCAAAATAAATAAAAAGGAGAAAGGAAGAAGAGAAAAAATGGACAAAATCACGTTTTTAGGTGCAGGAAGTACAGTCTTTGCAAAGAATGTATTGGGAGATTGCATGCAGACAGATGCTTTGAGAGAATTTGAGTATGCATTGTATGATATTGACGAAATACGCCTGGATGAGTCATACCAAATGCTGTCTATTCTGAATAAGAATATAAATTCAGGAAAGGCAAAGATTAAAAAATACACAGACCGGATAGAGGCATTGCGCGGCGCAAAGTATGTAATTAATGCGATTCAGGTCGGCGGGTATGATCCATGTACCATCACAGATTTTAAAATTCCCGAGAAATATGGCTTGCGCCAGACAATCGGAGACACAGTGGGGATCGGCGGAATTTTCAGAGCGTTGAGAACGATTCCGGTTATGTTAGAATTTGTCAGAGATATGGAAAAGGTTTGTCCGGATGCATTGTTTTTAAACTATACGAATCCGATGGCAATGCTGACTATGGCGATGCTGAAATCGTCACCTGTCCGTACCATAGGAATTTGTCATTCTGTACAGGTATGTGTACCGCAGCTTCTATATCGCCTGGGACTTCCGCAGGATGGGGTCCGCTACAAGATTGCGGGGATCAATCATATGGCTTGGCTGCTTGAAGTTACAAGGAACGGGGAAGATTATTATCCGGAAATTAAGAAACGGGCAGAAACAGGACCAATTATCAAACCATATACAAAAGATATGCTGAAAGATTATCCACAGCTTCTTTACCCGGAATATGAATTTACACCAGAAAAACATGATGATTTGGTTCGGTTTGAGATTATGAAACAGTTTGGATACTATGTGACAGAATCCAGTGAACATAATGCTGAATTTATGCCGTATTTTATTAAGAAAAATCATCCGGAATTAATCGAGAAATATCAGATTCCGCTCAATGAGTATCTGCGCCGGTGCAAAATACAGATCGAACACTGGAATTCGTTAAGAGATAAGCTTGTATGTGATGTGAATCTGACGCATGGGCGCACACATGAGTATCCGTCTTATATTCTGGAAGCACTGGAAACAGGAAAACCATTTACATTTGCGGGAAATGTAATGAATCACGGTTTAATAGATAATCTTCCGCAGGATTGTTGTGTTGAGGTTACATGCGTAGCGGATCAGGGAAAGATTCAGCCATGTGTTGTCGGAAGCCTTCCGCATCAGCTTGCGGCATTAAATATGGGAAATATTGGAATGCAGCAGTTGACAGTAGATGCAGCTTTGACTGGAAAGAAAGAGTACATTTATCAGGCTGCAATGCTGGATCCGCATACATCTTCAGAATTAACAATTGATGAAATCCGCAGCATGGTTGATGAGATGATAGAAGCACATGGAACATGGCTGCCGAAATATCATTAATTACATCTGGAAATGTGCAAAAGAAAAACGATAGGTAATCAAGGAGGAATGGAAAATGAGCGAAAAAAATAAAGTACAGTCTCAACAGGTACGGGGAATAGAAATCTTCGGACATGCACTTGGCGGTGTGGGACAGAACATGGTATATGCATTGTGGAGTGGATTTATTACTGCATTTTATACAGATATTTTTGGGATGAATCCGGCAGTTATGGCAACTATTTTTGTGATTGCGCGTGTGTGGGATGCATTTAATGATCCGATGATGGGAATATTGGCAGACAGGTCAAAAAGCAAATTCGGAAGATACCGCTGTTGGCTGCTGAGGATGCCGGCAGTTGTGGCAACATGTCTTATATTGAACTTTACAGTTCCTGGTTTTGGCAGTGTCGGCAATACAGTTTATGCGGCAGTAACCTATATATTAATGGGCATGGCGTTCACAAGCGTGGACATTCCGTATTGGAGTATGCCGGCAGCTATGACAAGTGATCCGGGAGAACGGACAAAAATATTTACGACGGCTAATTTGGGAACCAATATTGCAAGCACAGTTGGAAATATGCTGATCCCGATTTTACTTGTGAATTT
Source organism: Mediterraneibacter agrestimuris (assembly GCF_943193195.1). Lineage (GTDB taxonomy): Bacteria > Bacillota > Clostridia > Lachnospirales > Lachnospiraceae > Schaedlerella > Schaedlerella agrestimuris. The sequence continues at coordinate 48,994 of NZ_CALPDG010000027.1, forward strand.
TGGAGGAACGAACAGTGCGCATGCATATTTTATGACAGCAGTAATATTTGCGATCATAGGAGCTACATTATATTTTACATGCTTTGCACTGACAAAGGAACATGTACAGCCGCCGACACAGGAGTTCAGCTTCCGTCTGGCATTGAAGTCATTAGTAGTCAATAAACCGTTATTCTGTGTTATGATTACAAATCTGGTCATTAATCTTGCATTTATTATGAAAATGACATTAAATTATTATTATACAACTTATACATTGGGAAATGTAAAACTGATGTCGGTAATGAGTCTTGTTACCTTGCCGAGTATTATTTTAGGTACCTGCATTGCTCCGTTGTTAGCAAAAAAATTAGGGAAAAAAAGAACGCTTCTTGCATTAATGATCGCCAACCTGATCATTAGCGGAATCTTTTTTGTTGGAGGATATTCAAGCGTACCGTTCGTGCTGGTTATGGGCGCGCTTCAGATTCTGTGTGTTGGTGCGGCATTTGTAATGCTGACATCTATGACAGCAGATACAATCGAATATGGAGAGTGGAAGACAGGACAGCGTAATGAAGGAATCATTACATCAACAAGAACGCTGATCACAAAAATAGCATCTGCATTGGTAGGCGTTGCAGTTGCGGTGGTGCTTACGATGACCGGATACGTTCCAAATGTAGAACAGAGCGCAGAAACTATGGGTGCATTTCATTTTGTAATTTCTTTCCTCCCGGGAATCGTAATGATGATCGGTGCAGTTCCGATTTTCTTCTATAGTCTGACAGAAAGTAAGCATGAAGAAATTATGGAAGAACTGGCAAAGAGAAGAGAGAAAGAAGAAAAATAAAGGAAGGGTGACAATGCAAAAAAAAATTGCGTGGAATAGGGACTGGTTCTATAAACCGAGATTTAAAGATGAAGATAAAAGCTGTGATAACACAGTAGAAGGGTTTCAGAAAATAGAACTTCCGCATACCAATAAGGAACTTCCGTTCAATGGATTTTGTGAGCAGGAATATCAGTTTATCAGTTGCTATAAGAAGAAATTTGAACTGTCTGACCTTGCAGAAAACAAAGAGATATCTCTGGAATTTGAGGGAGTAATGATTGCCTGTGAAATATACTGCAATGGTTCTTTGGCAGGAAAGCATGAAGGCGGATATTTACCATTTACAGTAGAATTAACTCCGTATGTCAAATATGACGCGGAAAATGTAGTGGTGGTAAAGGTTGATTCCACAGAGAGAAAGGATATTCCGCCGTTTGGAAATGTAGTGGATTATCTTACATACGGAGGGATTTACAGAGAGGTCTGGCTGAACATATCAGATGGGTTAAAATTGGAAAAATTGTGGATTAGTTGTGAAAATCCGTTAGAGCAGGAAAAGACATTAAAGTGTGTTTGTGACCTGCGGTCAGATGAAGAAGCGAAGGGAACCTTGAGGATTTCCTGCATAGATACAAAAAGGCCTGAGGTAGTTATAGAGGAAGTGTGCCAAGAAATTAATGTACAAAAGGGGAAATCTTCCTGTGAAATTTATCTGGGCGGATTACGGGAAATTCAACTTTGGGATATAGAGAATCCTCAGCTTTATATAATAGAAGCAGTTGTTGAACTAGAGAAGAAAAGAGATGTTCTAAGAGAACGGTTTGGTTTTCGGAAAGCAGAATTTAAAGAAGATGGATTTTTCTTAAATGAAAAACATGTACAACTGATCGGACTGAACCGGCATCAGAGCTGGCCGTATAATGGATATGCCATGCCGAAACGCATCCAGAAGAAGGATGCGGAGCTTATAAGAAAGAATATGGGATGCAATATTGTGAGAACAAGTCATTATCCGCAATCCAGACATTTTCTTGACGCATGTGATGAAATGGGACTGCTTGTAATGGAAGAGATTGCAGGGTGGCAGCACATTGGGGATGAACTGTGGCAGGAACATTCCTGTGAAGAACTTAAGGGAATGATTCAAAGAGACTTCAATCGTCCATCCGTGGTTTTATGGGGCGTGCGAATCAACGAATCTCAAGATCATCATGACTTCTATACGAGGACGAATCAAATTGCAAAGGAAATGGATCCATACAGGCAGACCGGTGGTACACGTTATATTCAAAGAAGTGAATTTCTCGAGGATGTATATACATATAATGATTTCACATATGACGGAAGCGGCGATGTGTTCCGTCCGCAAAAAGAAACAACAGGACTTGAAAAAGATGTTCCGCTATTGGTAACCGAGAGCAATGGCCATATGTATCCCACTAAAAAATTCGATCAGGAGTCGAGAGTGGTTGAGCATGCCATGAGACACTTGAAAGTAATCAATGAAGTTATGAAACGAGAGGATATATCCGGCGGAATCAGTTGGTGTGCGTTTGATTATAATACACATAGCTGCTTTGGATCTGGGGACAAGGTCTGTTATCATGGAGTATATGATATGTTTCGTAATCCCAAATTTGCGGCATTTTCATATAGCTCCCAAAAACCTTTTGAAGACGGAGCAGTGTTGGAACCGATTACTGCGGCGAGCAGGGGCGAAAGAGATAAAGGAGGAACAGTTCCTTTCTATATATTGACAAACTGTGATTATGTCAGAGTATATAAAAACGGAGAGCATATTGATGATTTTTATCCGGAAAGAGAAATGTTTCCATATTTGCAGCACCCGCCAGTTATTGTGTCACATCTGATGGAACAGAGTCTGGACTTTGGTATGGATCAGGAGGATGCTCGGGAGTTTAGACAGTTCTTGCTGCAGAAGGTGGTGACAAGAAAACTTTTGGATATGTCTCCGCAGGATCTCATGTTTATTAATGAAAAAGCTCAGAAATATAACCTCAATGTGAAAGCGTTATATGGTGAAGCTGTGAAGGCAGCCGGCGGCTGGGGAGAAATTGCGAATAACTTTGAACTGGAAGGATATGTCCAGGGGAAATGTGTATGTACCCGCAGAATCGGCGAAGACAAACATTATGAAAAACTTGTGGTGCAGCCGGACGATCTTCAGTTGATAGTAGATGGGGAAACATATGATGCAACAAGAGTTGCTGTAAGTGCATTAGATGAAAACGGAAATATCATGCCGTTTGTACAGGAGTGTGTGGAAGTGGAAATTCATGGAGCAATGCAGCTTATGGGACCTTCTAGGTTTGTACTCTCAGGGGGAACGTCAGCCTTTTGGGTTCGGACATTAGGAGAAGAACAGGATGCGGAAATTGAAGTAAAGGGCATGTACCATAAAGGCGTGTGCAGAATTTCCATGAAGAAACAGTAAGTAAAAGAAGATATAGTATTATAACATTGAGAGTATCTTTTGATAAAACAGATGTCAGAGGATACTCTCTTTAGCTGAAAATTGTCTGAATTGTGCGAAATATGTAAAAAGTAGAAAAAACGTTGACAATTTCATTCGACAATGTTAATATAGTCTTTGTCGCTGAAAACGGCAGTCTTACGAAGGCTGGTACAGACGAGCGGAAGCCGCAGGGGATTGGAGAGCATCCGGGAATCTTGCCGAAAGAACTGTTGAAAATATGTCGAAAAAACTTGAAAAAAGTTGTTGACAAATAAGAAGCGGTGTGATAATCTAAATAAGCTGTCGCTTGAACAGACAGCAAAGAAAAATAAAAAAGTTCTTGACAATGAAAAAGCTTTTTGATAAAATTTTAAAGCTGTCGCATGAAGAGAACGACAAGAACATTGATAACTGAACAATAGACAACAACCCTTGAAAATTTCTTATGAGAAAATTTTTAAGAACTACATTGGCACAAGATGATATTCGACAATGTCGAATGGTTTTTACACTAAATTCGTGAAAGACCTCATTAAGTGTTCAATGCCAAACAGTAAAAAGGAAAAGAATTGCTAGCAGTGATTCTTGACTGGACAAACAAAGAAGCTTCGATGGTTCTGGGTTCGGAAGAACCTCACCAAGAACACACGAAGCGCAAACGAACATAGGATTTGAAAAGACCAAATCCAAGTTCTTTATGCGAGAGTTTGATCCTGGCTCAGGATGAACGCTGGCGGCGTGCCTAACACATGCAAGTCGAGCGAAGCGCTATACTTGAATTCTTCGGAAGGAAAGTATTGTGACTGAGCGGCGGACGGGTGAGTAACGCGTGGGTAACCTGCCTCATA
>NZ_CALPDG010000028.1 GCF_943193195.1 Mediterraneibacter agrestimuris
CAACAGATAACCCTGTTCGAATACTTTAAAATAGCGGATTGTGGGGCATGAGGAATTAAAAAATGGGGAAACTCAAAATCGGATTTTTATATGGAAAAAGCGAAATCATTATGCTATAATGAGATGATTTATACGGTCTGATGATAAAGGAGAAAGAGGATGAAAAAGAGACCATTTGTAACAAAAGAGCAGTTGGATGAAATTGTAAAGACATATCCGACACCCTTTCATTTGTATGATGAGAAAGGGATCCGGGCAAATGTAAAGGCGCTAAAAGAAGCTTTTTCATGGAATCCGGGGTTTAAAGAATATTTTGCAGTTAAAGCAACACCGAATCCGTTTTTGATACAGATTCTTCAGGAATACGGCTGCGGCTGTGATTGTTCTTCTTATACAGAGCTTATGATTTCAGAGGCGGTCGGAGCAGTGGGAGAGGATATTATGTTTTCTTCTAATGAGACTCCGGCAGAGGAATTTGTCTATGCAGATAAACTGGGGGCAATCATTAATCTGGATGATTTTACTCATATAGAATTTTTGGAGAAAACACTCGGACATATTCCTGAGACAATCAGCTGCCGTTTCAATCCAGGTGGATTGTTTAAAATCAGTAATGATATTATGGATAATCCAGGGGATTCTAAGTATGGAATGACGCCAGAGCAGATTGTTGAGGCATTCAAAGTGCTTAAGAGCAAGGGAGCAAAGGAATTTGGACTTCATGCATTTCTTGCCAGCAATACGGTGACAAATGAATATTACCCGATGCTTGCCAAAATACTCTTTGAGCAGGCTGTAAAATTACAGAAAGAAACAGGGGTACACATTAAGTTTATCAACTTGTCCGGCGGAATTGGTATTCCGTATACACCAGATCAGGAGCCGAACGATATCCGCATTATCGGAGATGGAGTGCGCCGTGTTTATGAAGAAGTTCTTGTTCCGGCAGGTATGGGAGATTTGGCAATATATACCGAGTTGGGACGTTACATGATGGGACCTTACGGCTGTCTGGTAACGACTGCTATTCATGAGAAGCATACTTATAAAGAATATATTGGTGTGGATGCCTGCGCAGTCAATCTGATGCGTCCGGCTATGTACGGGGCATATCATCATATTACCGTTATGGGAAAAGAGGAACAGTCGTGTGACCATCAGTATGACGTGGTGGGATCACTTTGTGAGAACAATGATAAGTTTGCAATCGACCGGATGCTTCCTAAGATTGAAAAGGGAGATTATCTTGTGATCCATGATACAGGAGCGCATGGATTTTCTATGGGATACAGTTATAACGGAAAATTAAAATCAGCAGAAATTCTTTTGAAAGAGGATGGGAGTACACAGCTGATACGCCGTGCGGAAACTCCGGCAGACTATTTTGCAACATTTGATTGTTTTGAGATAAGAGATAAATTGATTTGAATTTATATTTTGAATATCTTGTTAATAAAAAATTGGTTGAGTGAAAAGGTTAAGTGCATGAGGGTGGAATTTAGAATTTAGAATTTCATTCAAGGGTAGAAAAAAGTTCTTGCATTATCTGGCAGAATATGCTATGATATAAAACGGTTTGAAGAGGATGATATTCAAGCCGTTAAGCGGATGTGGCGGAATGGCAGACGCACAAGACTCAAAATCTTGCGGGGGTGACCTCGTGTGGGTTCAAGTCCCACCATCCGCATTAGAAGGCGCGAGGCAGAACGTAAGTAGTTCAGGCTTTGCGCCGTTTTGCGCAGTTAATTGAATTCACCGGATACTGTGATGAGCGGTTGTCTGGTGTTTTTTTATGATATAAGAAATTTTTGAGGGGATTCTGTGAAGTGCGAAGCAGGTGAAACGAAAGAAAGTGAAAGGGGAGCATTTATGAGTGACAGAATTACCGGGAATACAAGGCTTACAGGGCTTTTGGGCAGTCCTGTGGCACACAGTATTTCTCCGATGATGCACAATGAAGCATTTAAGAAACTTGGACTGGATTATGCATATCTGGCATTTGATGTGGGAACAGAAAAATTGGCAGCAGCAGTGGAAGGGCTGAAAGTGCTGAACGTAAGAGGATTCAATCTGACGATGCCAGATAAGAATCTGATGTGTACACTTTGTGATAAGCTGTCTCCGGCAGCGGAAATCATTGGTGCAGTCAATACGGTTGTGAATGATGATGGTGTACTTACAGGACATACGACAGATGGAACCGGATATATGATGTCATTAAAAAATGCGGGATATGATATCATTGGAAAGAAGATGACGATTTTGGGTGCCGGAGGCGCAGGAACTTCAATTCTTGTACAGGCGGCGTTGGATGGTGCAGCGGAGATTGCGGTGTTTAACAGAAGAACGCCGTTTTTTGAACGGACGCAGGAGATCATTGGGAAGCTGAAAGAACGAACGAAGTGCAGAATCCGGTTATATGATTATGAGGATCCGTCATTGCTTCGCAGGGAGATCAGTGAAAGTGTGATTCTGATAAACGCGACGTCTTTGGGGATGGCGCCAAATGTGGATGCATGTATCATACAAGATCCTTCAATGCTTCATCCGGAGCTGATCGTATCAGATGTGATTTATAATCCAAGGGAAACAAAGCTTTTGCGGATGGCAAAAGAGATCGGATGTCCGACTTTTAACGGAATGTATATGCTGTTGTATCAGGGAGCGGAAGCATTTCAGATATGGACAGGACAGGAGATGCCGGTGGAGCATATTAAAAATATGTTTTTCTGTTCATAAAAAGAGGAGTATCAAAATATTTTGATTGTTTTAAATATTTTGAATGCTCCTCTATATTTTTTGTATTCAGTGTAGTAAATGTGCAGATAGTAACGTTTATAATTCCATGTTTAATAATTCTGAAATGGAATCAATCTTTGTTTCAGCCTCAGGAACATCTCCGAATCCGTAAGCAGCAAAGATGAACGGGATTTTTGCTTCTTTGCAGGCATCTGCATCCCCTTGTGTGTCACCGATGTAAACGACATCATTCAGATTGTTGCGTTCCATCAGGGTACGGATCGTCTGTCCTTTGGAAGTCAGTGTCTGTCCATAGCAGAGGGTATCTTTAAAATAGTCTTTCAGACCACAGGTTCTTAAAAGTATTTCTATATAACCACATTGGCAATTACTTACAATATACAGATTTGTCCTGCGGGAGAGCATCTGTATGGTTTCGGCAGCACCGTCATACAGTGTACCCGGTTTTTCTTCCAAAAGTGCATTTTCATATTGGAAACACAAGTCTCCGATTCGTTTCTGTTCTGTATCGGTAAGCTGTGGGAAAAGAGCCTGATATATCTGCTCCATTGTTTTCCCGAACAGAGTTTTAAGACGTTCGCCGTCTATTGTGATATCCAGATTGGAGCCATCGCGAATTGCCTTGTTCCATGATTCTGCAACGGTATCTGTGGAATCCCAAAGGGTTCCGTCTACATCAAATATAATTCCATCCATAATTGTACCTCCATTATATGTTGTTACAGACCTTGCAGTAAATGCAAAGTCCGATGTTAAACTGCTGTCAACCATAACTATAACACAAAAGGGCAAAACTGCAAAAATAAATTTTCTATTTTCCCAACACGCATTTTTACGGAGTTTTGCAGCAAGTGCAAACCCACATGGGTGGACTGGGGTAGATGTATGAAGAGAATTGTGTTATACTTCCGTTATGTAGATTCATCAGACAAGATAGGAGAAGTATAGTATGAACGTAATGCCCGTTTCGGAATTAATAGAGAAAGTTACGGAAATCTGTAAGGAAAATGGCGTAAGGGGACTGGAGCTATTTGGATCTTTTGCGACTGGTACGGCAACTGATACCAGTGATATTGATTTTGTTGTATATGGCTGTAAAGATGTGCTGAGACTGGAACAGGCGCTGGAAGACATTGAAACACTTCGCAAGATAGATATTTTTGATTATGACAGTATTCATAATGAGTTTTTATTGGAGGATATTAAGAAATATGGAAAGAAAATATATTAATCGATACCATACATTTTGCAGGAGTATGAAGAATCTGGAAAAAAGCCGGATGGCAGATCCAAGTGCGGATTTTGTTCTGGCTGCTACCGTTTTGAACTTTAATCTTACGTTTGATATAGCATGGAAGGTTATGAAGGATATACTTGTAAAACAGATGGGAATATTGGATTTTGCAATGGGATCGCCAAGGGAAACCTTACAGCAGGCATTTACAAATGGGATTATCGAAGATGATCAATGGATGCGGATGTTGAAAGATAGAAATCAATTGGCACATGATTATGACGGAACGTTTGCGGCGGAAAAATTTCGAGACATTGTTCAGATATATTATGCGCTGTTTGAGCAATTAAAAAATAAGTGTGAGAAATATTATATTTAAGTTGATAATGCTGCAAAGACACTTTTAAAAAGATTCCTTTTAGTGTATACTAAACTGGGATTTAAGGAAGTTCTAGAAGACGGGTTATGAAACCAGCGAGGTATTCGATTTATGAGCGATAAAATAGTTTTGATTGATGGACATAGTATCTTGAACCGTGCATTTTACGGCGTGCCAGATCTGACCAATGCAGAAGGACTGCATACCAATGCGATTTATGGATTTTTGAATATTATGTTTAAGATTCTGGATGAGGAGAAGCCGGAATATCTGACTGTGACTTTTGATGTGCACGCACCGACCTTCCGGCATGAGATGTTTGCAGAGTATAAGGGTACCAGAAAGCCTATGGCGGAAGAGCTTCGCCAGCAGGTACCGGTAATGAAGGAAGTTCTGCAGGCAATGGGGATTGCTACGATAGAAAAAGCGGGACTGGAAGCAGATGATCTGCTGGGGACGATTTCCCGTATCTGTGAAGAAAAGGGGATGGAAGTGTCTATTATTTCCGGAGACAGAGACACACTGCAGCTTGCTACAGAGCGTGTGAAAATCCGGATTCCGAAGACAAAACAGGGACGTACCGAGGTGGAGGACTACTATGCGGCGGACGTTCAGGAGAAGATGGGAGTCACCCCGGTTGAATTTATTGATGTAAAAGCATTGATGGGAGACACTTCGGATAACATTCCGGGCGTGCCAGGTGTGGGAGAGAAGACAGCGACCAAGATTATTGCGGAATATGGCTCTATTGAAAATGCGTATGCTCATGCAGAAGAATTAAAACCGCCGAGAGCGAGCAAGAATATACAAGAATTCTGGGAGCAGGCATGTATGAGCAAGACGCTTGCAACCATTGATACCTATGCGGAGATCACGTTTGATCTGGAGAATGCACGGTATGGCGATCCATATACAAAGGAAGCCCATGATTATTTCCAGAGGCTTCAGTTTAAAAATCTTTTGAATCGGTTTGATGTGGAATCTACGGCCAACAATGTAGAAGAATACTTTCGGGAAGTAACTGACAGGGCAGAGATGGAGAAGATTTTTGCAGAAGCAAAGCAGGCGGAGACTGTGGGCGTGTCCATTTCCAAAGATGCGGGAAATGTACTGCCCTTATTTGCACATGAGTCGGGATACGGACGGATCGCAATTGCTTATGGAAATGAGAAGATTTATTCAATTCCATGTGATATGGATGTGACGATGGACAAATTGTTTGAAATGCTGCGGGAGATCTCTGGCACGGCGAAACAGTTTGTTATGTTTGACATGAAAACGTATCTTCCGGTTGTTCCGGTACAGAAACCCGAGCATTGCTTTGACGGAACAGTTGCAGCATACCTTCTGAATCCTTTGAAGAATGATTATACTTACGAAGACGTGGCAAGGGAGCAGTTGAATCTCATCATAGACGAGAACACAGATGAGATGAAATATTCCTGTTATGAGGCATATACCGCATTTGCGTCTGTGCAGCCTTTGACAGAGAAGCTAAAAGAGACGGGCATGTATGAACTGTTCACGGATATTGAGATGCCGCTGTTATTTACGCTGTATGATATGGAACGGGCAGGGGTTCAGGTCGAGGCAGATGAACTGAAGGAGTATGGCGGGCAGCTGGGCAGCAGAATTGTGGAATTGGAAAAAGAGATTTATGAACTGGCGGGTGAGGCTTTTAATATCAATTCTCCAAAGCAGCTGGGTGTCATTTTATTTGAAAAGATGGCGCTGCCGGGCGGCAAGAAGACAAAGACCGGATATTCCACCGCGGCGGATGTGTTGGAGAAGCTGGCTCCGGAGGCTCCGGTTGTAGATAAAATATTGGAATATCGGCAGTTGACCAAGTTAAAATCAACATATGCAGATGGATTGGCGAATTACATCGGTTCAGACGGAAGGATTCATGGGAAATTTAATCAGACCATTACGGCTACCGGACGTATCAGCAGTACGGAGCCGAATTTACAGAACATTCCGGTGCGGATGGAACTGGGAAGGCTGATCCGAAAGGTTTTTGTGCCGCGGAATGGTTATATATTTCTGGATGCGGATTACTCGCAGATTGAGCTTCGGATTCTGGCGCATTGTTCTGGAGATGAACAGTTGATCGGTGCATACAGGGAAGCACAGGATATTCACCGGCTGACGGCGTCACAGGTATTTCATATTCCGTTTGACGAAGTGACAGATCTGCAGAGAAGGAATGCAAAAGCAGTAAACTTCGGCATTGTGTATGGGATCAGTTCGTTTGGACTGAGTCAGGATCTGAGTATTACGAGAAAAGAGGCGGCTCAATATATTGACAGTTACTTTGAAACCTATCCGGGAATCAAACAGTTTCTGGATGAACAGGTGGCGCACGCCAAGGAGAACGGATATGTGTCGACTTTGTTCGGACGCCGCAGACCTGTGCCTGAATTGAAATCCAGCAATTTTATGCAGAGAAGCTTCGGGGAACGTGTAGCGATGAATGCGCCCATTCAGGGAACGGCGGCAGATATTATCAAGATTGCAATGATCGGTGTGAACAGAGAATTAAAAGAACAAAAACTACAGTCCAGACTAATCCTGCAGGTACATGATGAACTTCTCATTGAAACACATTTGAGCGAAGTGGAGCAAGTGAAAGCAATATTGCAGAAGCAAATGGAACAGGCGGCGAAGCTGGAGGTTCCATTGATCGCAGACGTTCACTCTGGACAGAACTGGTATGAGGCAAAATAAGTCGCTTGATATTACAGAAAATAGGAAAAAGTGAAATGAAAGTATTGGGAATTACCGGCGGTGTGGGTTCGGGAAAGAGCTGTGTGCTGGAATATCTAAAAACCGAATATGGCGCTGTCATATGTCAGTTGGATGAGGTGGCAAAGGCGTTGCAGAAGAAAGGGCAGTCCTGCTACAGCAGGATCGTGGAAGCTTTCGGACAGGTGATTTTGACAGATGACGGCGAACTGGACAGGGGGAAGCTTTCGCAGATCGTATTTCGGGATGCAAGCAGGCTGAAGCTGCTGAATACAATTGTCCATCCGGCTGTAAAGCAGCAGGTGCAGCGTTATATTTCCGAAGAAAAGGCGAAACGGACATCTTTGTATGTTATTGAAGCGGCGCTTTTGCCAACGGCAGGGTATGAGGATATTTGTGATGAAATGTGGTATATTTTCGCGGCGGAGGATGTGCGGCGGGAACGTCTGAGGGCATTCCGCGGATATACAGATGAAAAAATAACAGATATGATACAGTCTCAGCCGGCGGAAGAGATATTTCGCTTGGCATGTACCGCTGTGATTGATAACAGCGGGGGATTTGAAGAGACGAAGAAACAGATAGGAGAGTTACTGATATGAGAATGTGCAGCATTGCCAGCGGAAGCAGCGGCAACTGTATTTATGTGGGAAGCGACAATACCCATCTTTTAGTGGATACAGGCATCAGCAAGAAACGAATTGAAGAGGGATTAAAGCAGTTAGAAATTAAAGGAGAAGAGTTAGATGGAATTCTTGTGACCCATGAGCATTCGGATCATATTCAAGGGCTGGGAGTATTCAGCCGGAAATATGAAGTTCCGATTTATGCTACAGAAGGAACTATAGAAGGCATCAAGGCAAGTTCCTCGCTGGGGAAAATGCCCGAAGGACTGCTTCATCCGATTGTCGTTGACGAGTCATTTACGATAGGGGATATAATGGTGGATCCTTTTGAGGTTTCCCATGACGCCAGACAGCCATCGGCATACCGGATGGAATGCAACGGCAGGTCAGCAGCGGTTGCGACGGATCTGGGAATGTACAATGAATATATAGTGAAGAAACTAAAAGGACTGGATGCAATCCTTTTGGAAGCTAATCATGATGTCCATATGCTGGAGGTGGGCGGATATCCGTACCCGCTGAAGCGGAGAATTCTGGGGGATAAAGGACATCTTTCAAATGAATTGTCGGGAATGCTTCTTTGTGATATACTACATAATGGTCTGAAACACATCGTTCTCGGACATTTGAGCAAGGAAAATAATTATGCCAGACTGGCATATGAAACTGTAAAACTGGAAGTAACACTGGGCGACAACCCGTACAAAGGAGAAGAACTGGATATGCAGGTTGCGAAGAGAGACAGTGTTTCTGATATATTAACCTTCTGAGGAAGGGCGTTCGGATCAACCGGGTAGGAAACTCAGTGTAAATGAATCACAAGGAGGAAATCATCATGAAAAAATGTATTGTAACTGTATTAGGAAAGGATACCGTTGGTATTATTGCAAAGGTCTGCACATATCTGGCAGAGAATAAGATCAACATTCTGGATATTTCCCAGACGATCGTTCAGGGATATTTCAACATGATGATGATAGTGGATGTGTCTGCAATCGAGAAAGATTTTACTGTCATCAGTGATGAGATGGACTCACTGGGTGCGGAAATCGGGGTAAGTATCCGTTGTCAGAGAGAAGAGATCTTTGAGAAAATGCATCGGTTGTAAGGGGACACTGACTATGATAAATATGTATGAAGTTACAGAGACGAATAAAATGATCGAGCATGAGAATCTGGACGTGCGTACGATCACACTTGGAATCAGTCTTCTGGATTGTATTGATTCAAATCTGGAAGAACTAAATCGGAAGATTTATGAGAAGATTACCACAGTTGCGAAGAATCTTGTCAGCACAGGAGAAGAGATTGAGAAGGAATTCGGGATTCCGATCGTCAATAAGCGAATCTCCATTACTCCGATCGCACTGGTGGGGGCAGCAGCCTGTAAAAGTTCCGAGGATTATGTGACGATTGCCCGGACGCTGGACAAGGCGGCAAGAGAAGTGGGAGTCAACTTTATAGGCGGATATTCAGCGCTGGTGTCCAAAGCAATGACTCCGTCGGATGAGAACCTGATCCGTTCCATTCCGCAGGCATTGGCGGAGACAGAACGGATCTGCAGTTCTGTGAATGTCGGTTCTACAAAGACCGGAATCAATATGGATGCAGTCCGGCTGTGCGGAGAAATTGTAAAGGCTGCTGCAGAGGCAACCGCGGATAAGGATTCTCTTGGCTGTGCGAAGCTCGTGATCTTCTGCAACGCTCCGGACGATAATCCATTTATGGCGGGAGCTTTCTTAGGCGTGACAGAAGGAGATGCTGTTATCAATGTAGGTGTCAGCGGTCCGGGAGTTGTGAAAAAGGCCTTGGAAAAGGTAAGAGGAAAAGGCTTTGAAGAGCTTTGCGAAACGATCAAGAAGACAGCATTTAAGGTGACTCGTGTTGGTCAGCTTGTGGCAGGAGAGGCATCCAGACGTCTCGGCATTCCATTTGGTATTGTTGATCTGTCCCTGGCTCCGACACCGGCGATCGGTGACAGTGTGGCAGAGATCCTGGAAGAGATTGGGCTGGAACGTGTAGGCGCTCCGGGAACAACGGCTGCGCTTGCCATGTTAAACGACCAGGTGAAAAAAGGCGGAGTTATGGCATCCTCTTATGTAGGGGGCTTAAGCGGCGCATTTATCCCGGTCAGCGAAGATCAGGGAATGATTGATGCAGTCAATGTGGGAGCTCTGACTCTGGAAAAGCTGGAGGCTATGACATGTGTTTGTTCCGTAGGATTGGATATGATCGCAATTCCGGGCAAGACAAGCGCAGCTACTATTTCCGGTATTATTGCGGATGAGATGGCAATCGGAATGGTGAATCAGAAGACAACAGCGGTGCGCCTGATTCCGGTCATCGGCAAGGATGTAGGAGATGTGGCAGAGTTCGGCGGTCTGCTTGGATATGCGCCGATCATGCCTGTTAATGAATTTGGCTGTGAGGCATTTGTGAATCGTCAGGGAAGGATCCCGGCGCCGATCCATAGTTTTAAGAACTAATTACAGATAATTAAGAAGGAAAATAAGGAATAAGAATAATTATGAAAAAAATAGCAATTGTAACGGATAGTAACAGCGGAATTACACAAGCACAGGCAAAAGAATTGGGAATTACGGTTCTCCCAATGCCGTTTTTTATCAATGAGGAATTGTTCTTTGAGGACATTTCGCTTAGTCAGGAAGAGTTTTATCAGAGATTGGAAGAGGATGCGGATATTTCCACATCCCAGCCCTCACCTGGAGATGTGATTGATCTTTGGGACAAGCTGCTGGAAGAGCACGAGGAAATTGTACATATTCCGATGTCCAGCGGACTGAGCAGTACCTGCGAGACAGCAATCTCTCTGTCTCAGGACTATGACGGAAGAGTGCAGGTTGTGGACAATAAGAGAATTTCCGTGACATTGGTAGAATCTGTGATGGATGCCATTAAACTGCGTGATGCAGGGAAATCAGCGGCAGAGATCAAGGAGATTCTGGAACGTGAATGGGCAGAAGCTACGATTTACATCACTGTGGATACATTAAAATACTTGAAAAAGGGCGGAAGAATCACACCTGCGGCGGCAGCTCTTGGTACGGTGCTGAATCTGAAACCAGTATTGACCATACAAGGAGATAAGCTGGATGCTTTTGCGAAAGTACGTGGCTGGAAGGCTGCCAAGAAAACAATGCTGAAGGCAATCGACAAGGATATCAAGGAACGGTTTGCCGGAAAAGAAAAGAATCTGGTGCTGGGGATGGTATATGGCGGCAATCCGGAAGAGGCGGCTGAATGGAAACAGGAGATTCAGGCGGCATTTCCGGGATATGAAGTGGCAGAAGCACCGTTGTCATTGAGTGTGGCATGTCATATCGGAAAGGGAGCGTTGGCAATTACTTGTACGAAAAAGGCGGATTTCACACTTTAATAATGGCCTGGTGATATTCATTCTCATAAGCTGTTTTGTATTTGTCTGTAACAACAGAGTTATACAGGTTGGATGCAAGTATATCCTGGGTCAGCATCCTGCGTCCGGTGTCAGACAGAAAATCTGTATCGTACAGCTTGGTCAGAAGTGGGATCCGGCTCTGTTTTGCCACGGCAGAAATGACCTTTTCTGAATCTTTGCGGAATCCAAGTAAGTGTGCATAGGCATGAGCCCCTTCTTCAAGATAGAGGGTGACTGTGTCCTTTTTGATCCCCAGCATAATATGAAGCAGGGATCGGTTGATACGTGTCTGGGTCAGTTCCCTTGTCTTTAACAGTTCACAGTACTGTTTGTAGTTAAAGTAGTTGTTGAGCTGACCGGAGATCCGGTTGGCAAGATCCGGAGACACATCCATATACATGGTCAGTGTCTCCGGTGTTTTGTTCAGCAGTTTATATTTCAGTAAAAGAGAAAAGTCATTTTGATAAACAGGATATTTTACCCTGTGATAATCTTTTAAAAGTTCCAGACAGTCGGATGGAACCTGATCTTCCAGTGCGCCGAGAAGGTGATGGAATGTGGAATTTTCAAATGTCTCCGGGCTTTCCGTATGCACCATGGAACCAGAGTAAGCCAACAGAGACCGGATGGCAGAGGCAGAACTGTTTACCGGATGGAGAGTTTCATCGTGGTAATGGGCGCCGTGCCGTTTGATGGTGTAAGGCTTCATAGAACTGTTCAGCTTTTTTAAGGCTTTTAAGTACTCGATGCCGAGAATGTTATTTGGGTTATTTAGTAAGGAATAATTTTGAATATGCATATAAGCAGATAAAGCCGCTTGTCTGGCATGTGGATAAGAAACCCCGTTTTTTAGGTGTTTACGGAGTTCCACACGGTATTCTTCTGGTTCTTCAAGCAGAACATCTGCAATTGTTTGTAAACCATCCAAATCATTACATTCGCTGCCAAAGCAAATGGAGTCTACAACTCCCAGATGATCGAAAAAGGAGACAGCTCCTTCGGCAAATAATTCGGCGCTTCCAGTGGCATAACAGACAGGCAGTTCAAAGACCGCAGACGCACCGCTTTTGAGCGCCATTTCTGTGCGGAGACGCTTGGGCATAATTGCCGGAACACCTCTCTGAACATAATCCCCGCTCATAATGACAACTGCATAATCTGCGCCTGTAAGCTCTTTTGCTTTGGTAATATGGTGCAAGTGTCCGTTATGGAATGGGTTATATTCTGCAATTAATCCGACAACTTTCATGATTTTCTCCTTGTATATATTTTTGTAAACCATTATACTATAAAAGGGTAAAGAAGAAAAGAGGTGGATGACATGGAGAGAGAACGCATAGAAGTGTTGCTTGATGAGAGAAGGTTCAAAGAGCTAAAAGAACAACTGGAAACCATGCATCCTGTTGATATAGTGGACGTACTGAATGAACTGGAAGAACGTCAGATGATACTGGTCTTCCGTCTTTTGGCAAAGGAAGAGGCTGCTGAAGTATTTACAGATATGGAAAGCGATATGCGTGAGTATCTGATCAATACACTGACAGATGCCGAGCTGGAAGAGATCATGGACGAGATGTACGTGGATGATACAGTAGACGTATTGGAAGAGATGCCTGCAAACGTGGTAGACCGTCTTCTGATGGCAACGGATGAGGATACCCGCCGTAAGATTAACATCCTTTTGCAATACCCGGAAGACAGTGCGGGAAGTATCATGAACGTGGAGTATATCAGTCTGCGTAAGGAAATGACCGTAGAGGAAGCTATTTTGAAGATCCGGCAGGTCGGTATTAACCGGGAGACGATTTACACTTGTTATGTAACAGAAAAGAAGAAACTGATCGGAGCCGTGGATATTAAGGATCTTCTGACAGCTGGAGAATCTCGTCTTATAGAGGATATTATGGAGGAAAATGTACTCTATGCCAAGACCATGGACGACCAGGAAGAAGTAGCCAAGACTATTCGGAAGTATGGTCTTGTGGCAATCCCGATCATTGATCATGAGAATTGTCTGGTCGGTATCGTAACAGTAGATGATGCCATGCTTGTTATGCAGGACGAGACAACAGAAGATATCAGTATCATGGCCGGTGTCAGTCCGAATGAGGATTCTTATTTCGGAACCTCGGTATTTCAGCATGCAAGGAACCGTACCCTGTGGCTTATGCTTCTGATGCTTTCGGCAACTGTGAGCGGAGAGATTTTGGCATATTATGAAGATGCAATGGCAGCCATGCCGATTTTGATTACGTTTATTCCGATGCTGATGGGGACAAGCGGTAACAGTGGATCCCAGAGTTCTACCATGGTGATCCGGGGACTGGCGGTAGGAGAAATCCGGTTTAAGGATTTTTTCAAGGTGTTGTTTAAGGAACTGCGGATCGCACTGCTGGTAGGAACGCTTCTGGCAGTGGTCAACGGAATCCGTGTTTATCTGATGTATGATCAGGATGTGATGTTGGCGGTATCCATCGGAGTGACGATGATCGGCATTGTCTGTATGGCAAAATGTGTGGGCTGTGTCCTGCCGCTTCTGGCAAAAAAAATCGGACTGGATCCGGCATTGATGGCGGCTCCGCTGATTTCCACAATTATGGATACATGTACGATTTTATTGTATTTTGCGATTATCACATCGATATACAGAATGTAAAGGACAGAGGTTTCATTGGATATAGAATAGGTGAGAGCGCTTCAGGCAGAGAAAGCTGTCTGGAGCTTTTTTTATGATATAGGAAAGTTTTCATTTTCCTATATCATCTAACCTTTTTGTTTTTAGGCGATAGGAAATATGAGAGGAAACGATTGCTTTGTATGATTAGAAACAGGATGGAAAGAACTTTCAATCCCTATGTGCATCTATCAAATTGAATAAAAAATCTTTAATGAAATTAGCACATTGTGCTGAAAGAAATGAAAGTACTTTCTAAACAAAGATATTATGTTGAAAAAGCTTGCAAAATGGATATACTGAGAATATAGATGAGCGAAAGCAGAAAGGAGAATGAGATGGAAAAACAAGTTGAGCAGCTAAAAGGAAAGTTGATTGTATCCTGTCAGGCATTGCCCCATGAGCCCCTTCACTCTTCCTTTATTATGGGAAGAATGGCGCGTGCCGCAGCAGAGGGCGGGGCATATGGAATACGTGCGAACACGAAAGAAGATATCGCAGAAATCAAGCAGAATGTAGAGCTTCCGATTATCGGTATCGTAAAGCGGGATTATGATGACAGCAAAATTTATATTACCCCGACGATGAAAGAAATCGAGGAACTGAGGGAAGTGAAGCCGGAGATTATCGCTGTGGATGCAACAAATGCAATCAGACCGGGCAATATAACTCTGGATGAGTTTTACCGGAATATTCGGGAAAAGTATCCAAAACAGTTATTAATGGCAGATTGTTCGACTGTGGAAGAAGCACTTCATGCAGATGAACTTGGATTTGATTTCATTGGAACAACTCTGGTCGGATATACGGAACAGAGCAAGAATGATCGGATCGAGGAGAATGATTTCGAGATTATACGCAGGATTCTTGAAGGGATAAAGCATCCGGTGATTGCGGAAGGAAACATCAATACCCCGGAGAAAGCAAGAAGAGTAATTGAACTCGGATGTTACAGCGTGGTGGTAGGATCGATCATTACGCGTCCGCAGCTAATTACAAAGTCCTTCACAGAGGCATTGAAAAAAGCAGAATAATATGAAAAGAAATGAAGGAGCATGAAAACGGAGCGTTCAAGATTTAAGGAGGAAAACAGATGAGTAATTTGGAAAAATACAAAGGAATTATCCCGGCATTTTATGCATGTTACGACAGCGAAGGCAATGTAAGCCCGGAGGGTGTACGTGCGTTGACACAGCACTTTATTGACAAGGGTGTGAAAGGTGTATATGTCAATGGTTCATCCGGTGAATGTATTTATCAGGGTGTTGAAGAAAGAAAAATTATCATTGAAAATGTAATGGCAGCGGCAAAAGGAAAAATGACTGTGATCAATCATGTTGCGTGTAACAACACAAAGGACAGTGCAGAACTGGCAAGACATTCAGAGGAAGTGGGAGTTGACGCGATTGCTTCCATTCCTCCGATCTACTTCCGTCTTCCAGAATATTCCATTGCTGCTTATTGGAATGCAATCAGTGCGGCTGCTCCGAATACTGACTTTATCATCTACAACATCCCACAGCTTGCAGGCACAGCTCTGACAATGAGTCTGTTTGCAGAAATGATGAAGAATCCGAAGGTTGTAGGCGTAAAGAATTCTTCTATGCCGACGCAGGATATTCAGATGTTCAAGTCTGCCGGAATTGCGGCAAAGGGCGGATTTGTTGTATTTAATGGACCAGACGAACAGTTTGTTGCCGGACGTGCTATAGGAGCAGACGGCGGAATCGGCGGAACATATGGTGTGATGCCGGAGCTGTTTTTGAAAATGAATGAGCTGATTGTAAATGGAGAGCGGGAGACTGCAGCCGAACTTCAGTATGCAGTCAATGAAATTATTTACAAAATGTGCTCCAGCCATGCAAATATGTATGCAGTTGCAAAAGAGATTCTTCGTATAAACGATAACCTGGATTTGGGAGGTGTTCGTCTTCCGCTGGAAAACCTGCAGGAGAATGATAAGCTGATCGCCAAGGAAGCAGCAACAATGATCTGTGATGCAAAGGCAAAATATTTGTAAGAGAAGATTATATTTAAGAGAATGATAGAAGAGTAGAGAAAAATAAAAGACAGGGAGGTATAACATGCAAGGTTTTACAGTAGTAGATTTAGTTATTTTGATTGTATATCTGGCAGCAGTACTATTTGCGGGACTTCATTTTGCCAAAAAAAAAATGAAGGGAAAAGAGTATTTCAAGGGTGACGGAACTGTGCCGTGGTGGGTTACTTCCGTATCCATCTTTGCTACACTTTTAAGTCCGATTTCCTTTTTATCACTTGCGGGAAATTCCTATGCGGGAACATGGATCATGTGGTTTGGACAGCTTGGAATGATATTAGCGATTCCTTTGACAATCCGTTTTTTTCTGCCGATCTACAGTAAGCTGGATATTGACACGGCATATCACTATTTGGAACTGCGTTTCCACAGCAAGGGACTGCGAGTACTTGGCGCGGTGATGTTTATCGTTTATCAGATTGGCCGTATGTCTATTATCATGTACCTGCCGTGTATGGTACTTTCAAGTCTGATGGGAATCAATGTAAATATACTGATCATCATCATGGGTATTATCGCAATTATTTATTCCTATACAGGAGGACTGAAATCTGTACTTTGGACAGATTTTATTCAGGGTTCTGTTTTATTGATCGGCGTAACATTTGGCTTGTTCTTCTTGATTGGGCATATTGACGGCGGAATGGGTGCGATCTTCCACGAATTTACGACAGGACATAAATTCTTGGCGGAAAATCAGCCGATATTTGATGCAAATATTTTGAGAGACAGCGTGTTTCTTCTAATCGTCGGAGCAGGATTGAACACAATGGGCTCTTATGTATCGAGTCAGGATATCGTGCAGCGTTTTACAACTACAACAGATACAAAGAAACTGAATAAGATGATGCTGACAAACGGCGCACTGTCTATTTTTATTGCAACTGTATTCTACTTGATCGGAACAGGATTATATGTATTCTATCAGGTACAGGGCAACGTACTTCCGCCGGCAGCACAGCAAGATCAGATTTTTGCATCCTGGATTGCCTTTGAATTGCCGGTAGGTATTACAGGACTGCTTCTGGCAGCTATTTACGCAGCGGCTCAGTCTACATTGTCTACAGGATTGAATTCAGTAGCATCCAGTTGGACGTTGGATATTCAGGAACGCCTGTCCAAAAAAGAACTGAGTTTCGAGAAGCAGACAAAGATCGGGCAGTATGTGTCTCTGATTGTTGGTATCTTTTCAATTGTAGTAGCAATGGTACTGGCTAACGGCGGTGTGAAGTCAGCTTATGAGTGGTTCAACGGATTTATGGGACTGGTACTTGGAATTCTGATCGGAACATTTATTTTGGGAGCATTTACAAAGGTGGCGAATACGTTTGGCGCAACACTTGCATTTATCGCAGCATCTGCAGTGATGGTTTATATCAAGTATTTCGTACCGGCTGCAGAAATATCCATCTGGTCTTATTCCATCATCTCCATAGCGGTATCACTCGTAGTGGGTATTCCTGCAAGTATTATTTGGAGAAAGGTGAAGGGAGACAATTCCAAACCGGATCCGAATACGACAATTTTTAAGAATTAACAGGACAGAGCCGGAGGAAGAATAAATGATTTTTGGAAATATCGGAGACTTACAAGATTATAGTTATCTGGAAAAAGGAATATTGGAATGTTTTGCTTATGCCGGAGAACATGATTTGAAATTATATGAAAAAGGCAGTCATGAAATTGATGGCGACAGACTCTTTGTAAATATTGTAGAGTATGAGACAACAACATCGGAAGAACGTTTCTGGGAGGCTCACAGGCAATATCTGGATCTGCATCTGATGTTGGATGGAACAGAACAGATTGATCTGAATTTTATTGATAATCTGGAACAGGGGGATTTCGTGGATAAAGATGATTTTCTTCCGCTTGAGGGAGACAGCAACAGTCATGTAGTTCTGCGAAACGGAGATTTTTTGATTTGTTATCCGAAAGACGGGCACAGAACCGCAGTGCAGGTGAAACAGCCGGAGAAGATTAAAAAAGCCATTTTCAAGATTCGTATTGCATAAGGAGTAATGAAAATGAAAGAATACATCTGTATTGATATCGGAGGAACATCAATAAAGTACGGATTAATCCGGTCAGATGAACAGTTTGCAGAGACCGGGGAGATGCCGACGGAGGCAATGAAGTACGGCGGTCCGGGAATCGTAGAGAAAGTAAAGCAGATCATTGAAGTATATTTGCAGAAATATAATCCTTCTGGAGTTTGTATTTCTACGGCCGGTATGGTAGACTGGAAACAGGGCAGGATTACTTATGCGGCGCCTCTGATCCCGGATTATACAGGAACAGAGATGAAGAGGATCGTAGAAGAGACATATCATCTGCCTTGTGAGATGGAGAACGATGTCAATTGCGCAGGACTGGCAGAATATTTTGCAGGAGCGGCAAAGGGCAGCAGTATCAGTCTGTGTCTTACAGTCGGAACGGGAATTGGAGGAGCAATTGTTATAGACGGCAAAGTCTTTCATGGATTTTCCGGAAGCGGATGTGAAGTGGGATATATGCATCTGCGGGACGGGTGCTTTCAGGACTTGGGCGCAAGCAGTATCCTTGTAAAGAAGGCTGCCGAATATAAGCAGATAGACGAGTCGGATATTAATGGGAAATATGTATTTGAGCAAGCCAAAGCCGGGGATATGGATTGTATCCGGGCAATCGATGAAATGACAGATGTGCTTGGTATGGGGATCGCAAATATTTGCTATGTATTGAATCCGGAAGTAGTCGTACTTGGCGGCGGCATTATGGCGCAGAAGGCTTATCTGGAAGAAAGGATTCAAAAGAGTCTGGACAAATATTTGATTCCGGCAGTTTCCGCACATACCAGACTGGAGTTTGCGAAACATCAGAATCAGGCAGGAATGCTGGGCGCGTATTATCATTTTATTGAACGGCAGAAAAACACGTTCTGATATGGCAGGCGGACGTCTGTATCAGTAAATTTACAGATTGGAGTTTGAAATGAATCAGTATGAGAAAGATATTGTGCCTTTGATCGAGGCAGTTTATGGGAAACTGACCCCGTCGGAGAAAAGTATTGCAGATTTCTTCATCCATCATGGGCAGGAAGAGGATTTGTCATCTAAGAGTGTTTCTCAGCGGTTGTTTGTATCAGAGGCCACACTTTCTCGTTTTGCAAAGAAATGCGGCTTTAAAGGTTACCGGGAGTTTTTGTTCCGGTATAAGCAGACGGAGAAGATGACAGATGACGTATCGGCAAGCGATCATATCAAACTTGTATTGAATACGTATCAAGAACTGCTGAATAAAAGCTATTCGCTTCTGGATGAGGAGCAGATCGGCAGAATCGTGCAGATTCTTTCAGAAAAGAAACGAATTTATGTATATGGCAAGGGAAGCTCCGGAACGGTTGGTATGGAGATGAAGATGCGATTTATGCGTATCGGAGTCAATATTGAGGCTACCATGGACGAGCATATTATGAAAATGAATTCGGTTCTGTTAAATGAGGAATGTGCAGTCATAGGCATCAGCGTCAGCGGAAAGACAAAAGTTGTACTGGACTCTTTGAAAATTGCGAAGAAATGCGGGGCGGCAGTTATTTTGATGACATCCCGAAAGGAAAAACAGTTTGCTGAATTTTGTGACGAAGTGATGCTTGCGGCAGTGAAAGAGAACCTGGAAGGAGGAAAGGCGATCTCACCGCAATTCCCGATTCTGGTTATGGTAGATATGCTGTATTCCAGAATGATCCGGTCAGATCATGTCCGAAGAGAGACTCTGCATGAGTACACACTGGAAGTACTGAACGAGAAAAGTGCCGGAAAAGAATAGGAAGAATATTAAGAAACGTGAGCAGATAAATGATACCTCTAAAGCAGACAAGGTGAATAACCAAAATCTACTTTGGAGGTATTATTACGTTCTTACGTTTTAGACAGCATTTGTGCTTCGCCCCTGGGATTGTACTGAAAAATAGACATGGAAACATCTTGTATACAAAAAACCTTTGCGCTATAATAAGGGCAGTTAGAAAAAATGAAAGGTGGCATTTTATCATGGGATTTATTGATGAAATCAAAGCAAGAGCAAAGCAGGACATTAAAACAATCGTACTTCCGGAGACAGAAGACGAAAGAACTTACAAAGCAGCAGAAGCAGTCCTGAAAGAAGGTACTGCAAAGCTGATTCTTGTAGGAAGCAAGGAAGAGGTTGAAAAGAATGGCGCAGGATATGATCTGACAGGCGCAGTAATTGTAGATCCGTCTACATGTGAGAAGACTGAAAGCTACATTGCTAAGCTGGTAGAGCTGAGACAGAAGAAAGGAATGACAGAAGAACAGGCAAGAGAACTGCTTCTGAGCAACTATCTGTACTATGGCGTTATGATGGTAAAGATGGGGGATGCTGACGGTATGGTATCCGGAGCTTGCCACTCTACAGCAGATACACTTCGTCCATGTCTGCAGATTCTGAAGACAAAACCTGGAACAAAGCTTGTTTCTGCATTCTTTGTTATGGTAGTTCCGAATTGTGATATGGGGGCAGACGGAACATTTATCTTTGGAGATTCCGGTCTTGAGCAGAATCCCGATCCGGAGAAGCTGGCAAATATTGCGATTTCTTCTGCAGATTCCTTCAAGGCTCTGACAGGAAAAGAGCCGATTGTTGCAATGCTGTCACATTCCACAAAGGGAAGTGCGAAGCACGCTGACGTGGACAAGGTTGTAGAAGCTACAAGAATCGCAAAAGAGATGGCGCCGGAACTGAAACTGGACGGAGAATTACAGCTTGATGCAGCGATCGTACCGGAAGTCGGACAGTCTAAAGCTCCGGGAAGCCCGGTTGCAGGATATGCTAATGTACTGATCTTCCCTGACCTGGATGCAGGAAATATCGGATATAAGCTGGCACAGAGACTGGCAAAAGCCGAAGCATACGGACCGCTTACACAGGGAATCGCAGCACCGGTCAATGACCTGTCACGCGGATGTTCAGCAGAGGATATCGAAGGTGTAGTAGCAATTACAGCGGTACAGGCTCAGGCACAAAGCTAAAGCACTTCATGAGGCATTTCCGAATGTAGTGCGCAGCTTGTTTGATGAACTTAGTGAATCGAATTTCCTAAAAAACAAATGGAGGAAAATATAATGAATGTTTTAGTAATCAACTGTGGAAGTTCATCCTTGAAATTCCAGTTAATCAATTCAGAATCCGAGGCAGTTCTGGCAAAAGGACTTTGTGAGAGAATCGGGATCGACGGCAGACTGACTTACCAGCCGGCAGGCGGAGAAAAGGAAGTAAATGATCTGGCTATGCCGACACATACAGAGGCGATTCAGTTTGTTATTGACGCTTTGACCAATGATAAGACTGGTGTTGTGAAGAGTCTGGACGAAATCGGAGCAGTGGGACACCGTCTCGTACACGGCGGAGAGAAGTTTGCATCTTCTGTTGTGATTACAGATGAAGTGAAGAAGGCAGTGGAAGAGTGCAACGACCTTGCACCGCTGCACAACCCGGCAAACTTAATCGGTGTTAATGCATGTGAGAAGTTGATGCCGAATACACCTATGGTTGCCGTATTCGATACTGCATTCCACCAGACGATGCCGGAGAAGGCTTATATGTATGGGCTTCCATATGAGTATTATGACAAATATAAAGTAAGACGTTATGGTTTCCATGGAACAAGCCATAGCTTCGTATCCAAACGTGTTGCTGAGATTGTCGGTGTTCCGTATGACCAGACAAAGACTATTGTGTGCCACCTTGGAAACGGCGCCAGTGTATCCGCAGTGCAAAACGGCAAGTCTGTAGATACTTCCATGGGACTGACTCCGCTGGAGGGTCTTGTAATGGGAACACGTTCTGGTGACATTGATCCGGCGATCTTAGAGTTCATTGCAAAGAAAGAGGGTCTTGATATTGCAGGTCTGATGAATATGCTGAATAAGCAGTCGGGGGTATTTGGTCTGTCAAATGGTGTATCCAGTGACTTCCGTGATCTGTGTGCCGCAGCAGAAGAAGGACAGAGACCGGCTCAGATCGCACTGGAAGTATTTGCATACAGAGTAGCAAAATACATTGGCGCATATACAGCTGCAATGAACGGTGTTGATAATATTGTGTTTACAGCGGGTATCGGTGAGAATGATGCTCAGATGAGAGAAGACATCTGCGCATATCTCGGATTCCTTGGAATTACGATCGACAAAGAGGCGAATGCAAAGCGAGGCGAAGAAATTGTTGTTTCCACACCGGATTCCAAAGTAAAGGTACTTGTTGTACCGACTAACGAAGAACTGGCAATTGCAAGAGAAACAGTTGCATTAGTTTAAGCGCCGGGTTTGGACAGAAGAATCATTGATGTGGGCAAATTCCCATCACTGGTTCTTCTGTTGTGTTTTTTGACAGAGCAAGAGTGTGCCGCAGCAGATGGTTTTGGCGCAATATGTCAGTATCTAGTATGTTTTTGAAAAAAGAGAGGAAAAATCAGAGAAAATCTGCAATATTATAGTTGACAAACCTAATTCCCATGATATAATAGTTTAGGTATGAATAGGAGTAATAAAAATGTTAATTAACCTATCAGACGTATTGTCAGAACAGCACAAGCCGATTGATGTTACGGTAGATTTTGAGATGGAGCAGTTTCAGGCGAAGTCAGAAACATTTCCGATCATAGAGAAATTGCCGGTACATGTTGTTATTTCTCATATCAAGGGCAAGGAACTAAGGATTCATGCAGAGACGAAAGTTACTGTTGTGATTCCCTGTGACCGGTGTCTGAGTGATGTGAAACAGGAGTTTTCGCTGGATTTTACAAAATATGTGGATCTGGCAGTGTCGGATGCTGAACTGAAAGAAGGATTCGATGAATCTAATTTTATTGACGGATATCATCTTGACGTGGACAAAATGCTCTATAACGAGATATTGGTAGGATGGCCGACGAAAGTTCTTTGCAGCGAAGACTGTAAGGGCATTTGCAGCGTTTGTGGTCAGAACCTAAATGAGGGTGCCTGTGCCTGTGAAGATACAGGTCTTGACCCAAGAATGTCAGTTGTCCGTGATCTGTTTAAGAATTTTAAGGAGGTGTAACCTATGTCTATCTGTCCAAAGAATAAATCTTCAAAAGCTAGAAGGGATAAAAGAAGAGCTAACTGGAAGATGAGCGCTCCGAATCTGGTAAAGTGCCCGAAGTGCGGAGAGCTGATGATGCCTCACAGAGTATGTAAGGCTTGCGGCAGCTACAACAAAAAGGAAATTGTATCTGTTGACTGATTTATGAAAACAGCACAAAACAACGAGTTTTCACAATTTTGTGGAGGCTCGTTTTTTTGCGGGGTAGAATCGTCATTTTTCGCAGATTTTATTATTGATTTTTAGGTGGATGTCTAGTAGAATGAATAGCAGTAATATAAGGAGGAAAAGTAATGTCTAAGATAATTACAGTTGCTCTGGATGCCATGGGCGGAGATAATGCGCCCGGCGAGATTGTCAAAGGTGCGGTCGAAGCAGTTCAGAAGCGTAAGGATATTAAGGTACTGCTGACAGGTAAGCAAGAGTTACTGGAACAGACTCTTTCCGGATATACTTACCCGACGGAACAGATTGAAATTGTCAATGCATCAGAGGTTATTGAAACAGCAGAACCGCCGGTGATGGCAATTCGCAGAAAAAAGGATTCTTCTCTTGTAGCTGCTATGAATCTGGTAAAACATGGAGAGGCAGACGCCTTTGTTTCAGCAGGCAGTTCGGGAGCGGTACTGGTCGGCGGACAGGTACTGGTCGGACGTATTAAGGGGATAGACAGAGCTCCGTTAGCGCCATTGATTCCAACGGCAAAAGGAGTATCTTTGCTGATCGACTGCGGCGCCAATGTGGATGCCAGACCAGCACATCTGGTGCAGTTTGCAAAGATGGGGTCCCTTTATATGAAGCATGTTGTGGGCAAAGAGAATCCGACAGTCGGTATTGTAAATATCGGTGCTGAGGAGGAGAAGGGAAATGCACTGGTGAAAGAGACATTTCCGATGTTAAAGGCATGTGAGGATATCAATTTTGTGGGAAGTGTGGAAGCAAGGGAAATTCCTAAGGGAGACGTGGATGTGATCGTCTGTGAAGCGTTTGTCGGAAATGTCATCCTTAAACTATATGAGGGACTTGCAGGCACGTTGGTGAAGAAGATTAAAGGGGGCATGATGTCTTCTATGCGGAGTAAGATCGGCGCGCTTCTTGTGAAGCCGGCGCTGAAAGCCACACTAAAAGAGTTTGATGCCAGTGAGTATGGCGGAGCGCCTCTTTTGGGACTGAATGGGCTGGTTGTAAAGACACATGGGAGTGCAGCTTCCAAAGAAGTGTGTAATTCGATCATACAGTGTGTCACATTTACAGAGCAGCGGATCAATGAGAGGATTCGCGAAGCGATCGTAGTTCCGGAAGGGAAATAACAGTAACAACAAAATAGAATAAATCATATCTAATGAAAAGACGAAATATAACAAGAAAGGAAGTAGTATTATGGAATTTGAAAAGTTGCAGAAAATCATTGCAGAAGTAATGGATGTGGAACCAGAGGATGTTCGTCCGGATATGGCGTTTGTAGATGATCTTGGAGCGGATTCACTGGATGTTTTCCAGATCATCATGGGAATCGAAGAAGAGTTCGATATCGAAATTGACAATGATGACGCGGCGAAGATCACAACAGTGCAGGATGCGGCGGATGAGATTAAAAAAGTGGTAGAACAATAAAAAGGTTCAGTCGAAAAAGCCCGCTATGGGCTTTTTCGAGTTTCATAAAGGAAGAAGATCATGAGTGAAAAATTAAAAAAACTGGAAAAAAGTATAGGATATTATTTTCAGAATGAAGGTCTGCTTAAGCAGGCTATGACGCACAGCTCTTATATCAATGAACATCATTTGAAGAAAACAGAGTGCAATGAAAGACTGGAATTTCTGGGTGATGCGGTATTAGAACTAGTTTCTAGTGAGTTTTTGTATCATGGGCACCCAGATGTGTCCGAAGGAGAACTGACGCGTACCCGTGCCAGTATGGTGTGTGAACCGTCTCTGGCATTTTGTGCAAGAGATATTGAGCTGGGAAGTTACCTTTTGTTAGGAAAGGGAGAAGAGGCTACCGGAGGCAGAGAACGGGATTCTGTGACATCAGACGCGATGGAAGCATTAATAGGTGCTATTTATCTGGACAGTGGTTTTACTAGTGCAAAAGAGTTTATCCACAGGTTTATACTGTCGGATCTGGAGAATAAAAAGCTCTTTTTCGATAGCAAGACCATTTTACAGGAAATCGTACAGGCGGAGGACGGACAGACAGCATCTTACCGACTGCTTGGAGAAGAGGGACCCGATCATAACAAGATATTTTTTGTGGAAGTATCTATCGGAGGAACCTGTTACGGTAAGGGAAAGGGACGCACAAAAAAGGCAGCGGAGCAGGAAGCTGCGTATCAGGCAATCCTGAAACTGCAAAAAGCGCAGAAGGGATAGTACGAAACGTAAATATTCAGTGCATGGTCTTGTGCTTGCTGTAAAGTCTGTAAGAAAATGTACTGGAAAAGATAAGCAGGTGTTTTATGTATTTAAAGAGTATTGAGGTGCAGGGGTTTAAATCCTTTGCAAATAAGATAAAATTTGACTTTCATCAGGGAATTACAGGAATCGTAGGACCCAACGGAAGCGGAAAGAGTAACGTTGCGGATGCGGTGCGCTGGGTACTCGGTGAACAGAGAGTCAAACAGCTTCGGGGCGGCACTATGCAGGATGTTATATTCTCAGGAACTGAAAACAGGAAGCCGCTGAGTTATGCATCTGTTGCGATTACGCTGAACAATACAGACCACCATCTTCCGGTAGATTATGAGGAAGTAACGGTGACACGTAAGCTTTACCGCTCGGGTGAAAGTGAATATCTCATCAACGGCGCGTCATGCCGTCTTAAGGATATCAATGAGATGTTTTATGATACCGGTATTGGCAAGGAAGGTTATTCCATTATCGGTCAGGGACAGATTGATAAGATTTTGAGCGGTAAACCGGAAGAGAGACGCGAGCTTTTTGACGAAGCAGCGGGAATTGTGAAGTTTAAGCGCAGAAAGAATACATCCTTAAAGAAACTGGATGAGGAACGTCAGAATCTGACCCGTGTAAATGATATTTTGTCAGAGCTGGAAAAGCAGATAGGACCTTTGCAGAAGCAGTCTGAGGTGGCAAGAGAATATTTAAAGAAGAAGGAAGAACTGAAAACCTTTGATATCAATATGTTTCTTCTGGAAACCGAAAGAATTAA
The DNA here is from genome assembly GCF_943193195.1 of Mediterraneibacter agrestimuris. GTDB lineage: Bacteria > Bacillota > Clostridia > Lachnospirales > Lachnospiraceae > Schaedlerella > Schaedlerella agrestimuris. The sequence continues at coordinate 26,184 of NZ_CALPDG010000028.1, forward strand.
GGAGCAGATCCGTGAAATTGATGAGAAGCTGAGAATTGCAACGGAGGAATTAGAAGAGGCAGATGTTCGTTATGGCGAGATGAAAACGGAGTATGACGCTATTGAGGAAGAGGTGGATCAGATAGATCTGTCCATTGAGACGGCAAAAAATCAGCTGAATAAGACAACCCTTTTAAAACAGCAGTTAGAAGGGCAGATCAATGTATTAAAGGAGCAGATCAATACAGTCCGCATGAATGATGAGCATTACGACAACCGCCAGCAGACGATCCGTATTGAGATTGAGACAAGAGAGGGGCAGCACAAAGAACTTGTAAAAGAGCAGACAGAAGTGCAGGCGAAATTGTCTGAGGTTTCCAAAGCGGATGAGGAAGCAAAGAAAAGTCTGATAGAAGTACAGAGCGGCATTGCGGCGCATACGGCGGAGATTGAACAGAGCAAGCAGGAGATTATGGAATTGCTCAATAACCGTGCATCTACCCGTGCCAAGATCCAGCATTACGATACTACGCAAGAGCAGATCACAGTTCGGAAAGCGGAACTTAATAAACTGCTTATTGAGATAACTGGAAGCGGCGAGAAGCTGGCAGGAACATTGAAAGAACACGAAGCACAGCTTGCCGGAGTCAAAGGAGAGATTGAAGGATATACATCTCAGATTCAGGAAAATGAAGCCAAGATCGCATCTTACCAGAAAGCGCTGAGCGATGGACAGGAAAAGCTCAGGATCGGACAGACAGCTTATCATAGAGAGTCTTCCCGTCTGGAGTCTTTGAAGAATATTACCGAACGTTATGACGGTTATGGCAACAGTATCCGTAAGGTTATGAGCAATAAGGATAAAGTTCCGGGACTTCTGGGAGTGGTTGCTGATATTATCAAGGTAGACAAGGAATATGAGATTGCTGTAGAGACCGCTCTGGGCGGAAGTATTCAGAACATTGTGACAGATACAGAGGAAACGGCAAAACGGATGATTCAGTATTTGAAGCAGAATAAGTTCGGACGGGCCACTTTCCTTCCGCTGACCAGTATGCATGGGAACGGAGGAATCCGAAATGAGGAAGCGCTGCGTGAGGCCGGAGTGATTGGTCTTGCAAGCACGCTGGTGACTGTGGATAAACGTTTTCAGGGACTGGCAGAACAACTGCTTGGCAGAACCATCGTTGTAGATCATATTGATCATGGAATTGCCATTGCAAGAAAGTACAGACAGTCATTACGTCTTGTTACACTGGAGGGAGATTTGATCAATCCAGGCGGTTCCATGACAGGAGGAGCTTTTAAGAATTCCAGCAACCTGCTCAGCAGACGGCGTGAAATCGAAGAATTTGAAGGAACGGTCGCACTGCTGAAAAAAGATATGGATGCGATGGAAAAATCTGTCAGTGAATTAAAAGAGAAGCGTGCAGCCTGCTATAATGAAAATGATGAATTGCAGCAGAAACTGAGCCGCGCGTCTATTTCTGAGAATACAGTGAAAATGAACATGGAGCAGGTGCTGAATCGTCTTCGTGAATTTGAAGAACGGAACAGAACATATAAGGCTGAGCAGGAAGGGCTTCACAGACGCCTGAAAGAGATTCTGGACAATGAAGATTCCATACAGATGGAACTGGAAACTTCTGAACGTCTGGAAAAGGAATTGAATGAGAAGATAGAACTTCTTAGCGGACAACTGGAAACAGAGCGTGCAAAAGAGGCAGTCCAGTTAAAACATTCAGAGGAAGTACATTTGTCCTATGCAAGTCTGGAGCAGCAGAATACATTTATTTCGGAAAATCTTTCACGTGTGGAAGAAGAGACTGCAAGGTTTGAATCGGAATTAAAGGAACTGGATATGCAGAAAGGCAACGCTTCCGGAGAGATTGCAGAGAAAGAAGAGCAGATCGGAGATTTACGGAAGACTATTGCTGATTCCACCGAATTATTTGCGGAGATTCAGGAAGAAATCAAGAGTCAGACTGCAAAACGGGAAGAACTGAACCGCCGGCATAAGGCATTTTTGGGTAAGCGTGAGGAATTATCCAGGCATATGGCAGATCTGGATAAGGAATGTTTCCGCCTGAACAGTCAGAAGGAGTCTTATGAAGAAGCATCTGACAAGCAGATAAACTATATGTGGGATGAATATGAACTGACTTATGGACGTGCGATGGAGTTAAGAGATGTTAACCTGACAGATCTGGCTTTCATGAAGCGTCAGATTCAATCACTGAAAAATGAAATTCGTAAGCTTGGCAATGTAAATGTCAATGCGATTGAAGATTATAAAAATGTTTCTGAACGTTATGAGTTCCTAAAAGAGCAGCATGACGATTTGGTAGAGGCAGAAACAACGCTTGTGAAGATTATTGAGGAACTGGATACAGCGATGCGCAGGCAGTTCCAGGAGCAGTTTGCATTGATCTGTACAGAATTTGATAAGGTGTTTAAGCAGTTATTCGGCGGCGGAAAAGGAACACTGGAACTGATGGAAGATGAGGATGTGCTAGAAGCAGGAATTAAGATTATTGCGCAGCCGCCGGGAAAGAAATTACAGAATATGATGCAGCTTTCCGGTGGAGAAAAAGCATTGACGGCGATTTCACTCTTGTTTGCGATCCAGAACCTGAAGCCATCTCCGTTCTGTCTGCTTGACGAGATCGAAGCGGCGCTGGATGACAGCAATGTGGTAAGATTTGCGCAGTATCTGCATAAGCTGACTAAGAATACACAGTTTATTGTTATTACCCACCGGCGGGGTACGATGACGGCAGCAGACCGCCTGTACGGAATTACGATGCAGGAAAAGGGTGTGTCTACACTTGTATCTGTGGATTTATTGGAAGATGAACTTACCAAATAATGTAAATGCACAGTTTATGTGCATTTTGGCTGTGAACGGTAAGGAGAAAGTAACGGTTCAACTGTTGTATAAGGATAAGGAGAGGGCAGATGGAGGAAAAGCAGGGATTTTTTAAACGACTGGTATCCGGTCTGACAAAGACCAGAGATAATATTGTATCTGGAATGGACAGTATTTTTTATGGATTTTCTCATATTGATGAGGACTTTTATGAAGAACTGGAAGAAGTATTGATCATGGGAGACTTAGGTGTCCGTACAACTATGAATATTCTGGATGATTTACGCGATAAGGTAAAAGAACAGCATATTAAAGAGCCGGCGGACTGCCGTCAGCTTTTGATCGACAGTATCAAGGAACAGATGGATGTAGGAGAGACTGCTTATGAGTTTGAAGACAGACAGTCCGTTGTATTTGTAATCGGAGTCAACGGTGTGGGAAAAACGACTACAATCGGAAAACTGGCGGGCAAGTTCCATGCAGAGCATAAAAAGGTCATTCTGGCAGCTGCAGATACCTTCCGTGCAGCTGCGGGAGAGCAGTTAAAGGAATGGGCCTTGCGTGCTCAGGTGGATATGATCGGCGGACAGGAGGGATCAGACCCGGCAGCCGTTGTCTTTGATGCAGTTGCGGCAGCAAAAGCGAGAAAGGCAGATATTCTTCTATGTGATACAGCCGGACGGCTGCATAACAAGAAGAATCTGATGGAAGAGTTGAAAAAGATTAACCGTATCATCGACCGGGAATATTCAGAAGCCTATCGGGAAACGTTGGTTGTTCTGGATGCAACGACCGGACAGAATGCATTGAATCAGGCGAAAGAATTCAATGAGGCGGCAGACATTACAGGCGTGATCCTGACTAAGATGGACGGAACTGCCAAAGGCGGAATCGCCGTTGCAATTCAGGCGGAATTGGGAATTCCGGTGAAATATATCGGAGTAGGCGAAGGAATTGATGATTTACAGAAATTTGATGCAGATAGGTTTGTAAACGCACTGTTTTTCCGTGAGGATGAGAGTGTATAACAGTTCAGGGGAGGAAGAAATATGTTGACATTAGAGAAATTTGAAGAGGCCAGTGAAGCAGTAAAGCGCGTCACCAGTCAGACGAAATTAGTATACAGTGAATATCTAAGTGAACAGACAGGTGGAAAGATTTACTTGAAACCGGAAAATATGCAGCGTACAGGAGCATATAAGCTGCGCGGCGCCTATTACAAGATCAGCACCATGACAGAGGAAGAGCGGGAACGGGGGCTGATTACAGCCTCTGCGGGAAACCATGCCCAGGGCGTAGCCTATGCGGCAAAGGCATTTGGATGTAAGGCAGTTATAGTGATGCCTACAGTTACTCCTCTGATCAAGGTGAACCGGACGAAGAATTACGGGGCAGAAGTTGTCCTGTATGGAGATGATTACGATGCAGCCTGCGCACATGCTTTAGAACTGGCTGAGAAAGAAGGATATACCTTTGTTCACCCGTTTAACGATCTGGATGTGGCTTCCGGACAGGGAACGATTGCTATGGAAATTGTACAGGAATTGCCGACAGTGGATTATATTCTTGCTCCGGTGGGCGGAGGCGGACTTTTGACAGGTGTGTCTACGCTTGCTAAAATGCTGAATCCAAAGATTCAGGTGATCGGTGTAGAACCGCTGGAGGCAGCCAGCATGACAGCAGCTTTAGAAGCCGGAGAAGTAGTAGAGCTGGAAAGTGCTAATACTATTGCAGACGGTACTGCAGTTCGTGCGGTAGGGGACAAGCTGCTTCCGTATGTGAAAGAAAATGTAGAGAAAATACTGTTGGTAGAAGATAATGAGTTGATCGGCGTCTTTTTGGATATGGTTGAGAATCATAAGATGGTTGTGGAAAATTCGGGACTTTTGAGCGTAGCAGCTTTGAAACAGCTTGACCTGAAAGGAAAGAAAGTTGTCTGTATCTTAAGCGGAGGTAACATGGATGTAATTACGATGTCCTCTGTAGTGCAGCATGGTCTGATTCAGAGAGACCGTATTTTCTCTGTATCAGTGCTCTTGCCGGATAAGCCAGGAGAACTGGTGAGTGTTGCGGCTGCCATTGCCGAGAATCAAGGCAATGTCATTAAGCTGGAGCATAATCAGTTTGTCAGTACCAACCGAAATGCGGCGGTAGAACTGCGTATCACGATGGAAGCGTTTGGAACGGAACATAAACACAGGATTATGGATGCATTGGAAAAGAAAGGATTCAGACCGAAGCTGATCAGCGCAAAGCTGTATTAAAATTGGATATTTAGTAATAGTTCAGCCTTATGGCTGCACTGTTACGGTATTTATGTTACTGTGCACAGCGTGCTGCTGTGCACAGTAACTATTTATTCTCTGAATGCGCTGTTTTTTGTGAGATGGAAAAGGAAAAATTCTATCCCCGGTGTTTCTCGAGAAGTGTATGAATCTTTACGGTCGGATCGAGAACCGTGCTGATCGATGTATCGTGATTCAGGGAATCTATGATAAGCGCAAGGAATTTGCTCATATCGGCGGTTACAAAGTACGGCTTCTCTTTCGCATACTGAGGCAGGTAGTTTAAATTGGTCGTGACAACTTTGTTGATATACCCCTTTTCGTAAAATTCATCAAATTTATCAAAGCCATCTGTAAACAATCCGAAAGTAGTGCAGACAAACACTCTGTCTGCATGACGTTCCTTGAGCTGCTTTGCCACATCCAGCATACTTTCACCAGAAGAAATCATATCATCTACAATAATAACATCTTTGCCGGCGACATCATCGCCGAGGAATTCATGGGCAACGATCGGGTTCTTGCCGCCTACGATCGTGGAGTAATCGCGGCGTTTGTAGAACATACCCATATCTACACTGAGGATATTGGAGAAATAGACGGCACGGTGCATAGCTCCTTCATCCGGACTGACAATCATCAGATGATTTTTATCCGCCTTAATATCAGGAACTGTGCGGAAGAGCGCTTTCATAAACTGATATGCAGGAGTAAAGGAATCAAATCCTTTCAGCGGAATCGCATTCTGTACGCGCGGATCATGGGCATCAAAAGTCAGGATGTTGGAAACACCCATTGCAGTCAGTTCTTTCAGTGCAAGGGCACAGTCCAGAGACTCCCTTTTGCTGCGCTTATGCTGACGGCTCTCGTACAAAAAAGGCATGATGACGTTGACGCGGTGGATTTTGCCGGTAGCTGCGGAAATGATACGTTTTAAATCCTGAAAATGATCATCCGGTGACATATGGTTGATATGTCCGTTGACGGTATATGTCAGGCTATGGTTACAGACATCCGTCATAATAAAGAGGTCGGCTCCTCGGATCGATTCTTTTAAGGTTCCTTTTGCCTCGCCGCTTCCGAAGCGGGGGCAACTACAGTCTACAAGATAGGTGTTAGTCTTATAATTCAGATACAGAGGGGAACTTTCGATGTCGTTAATTGTATTTTGACGAAAAGCGACAATGTAGTCGTTAATTTTTTGTCCAAGTTCCTTACAACTCTCCATAACTGCCAGCTTTAATGGCGCTACGGGCAATGTTTTTTCCATTTGTTCAATGTTTGGCATGACATTCTCCTATTATGTATAAATTATTCTCAGACAGACAATGAACAGCATACCAAAGGCATGATGCGGGGAGTCTGATACAAAAAGAGGGAGGGTTTGTTACTGTTCACACCCTGCTGCTGTGCACAGTAACCGCATTTGCGCATTTAAAATCGCCTGCGGCGAGGCACAAATGCCTGTAAACTTTACTGTATTGGGTCGTAAATGCACAGTTTATGCGCATTTCGACTGTGAACAGTAACGAGAATTTCCCATCTGACAATTATGATTATAACATTTTTTAACATAAATTCAAGCATTTGTGGTATACTGATTGCACGAGTGCAATAAAAGCCGATACATCAAAAATCCAAAGGAGTTATTATGGAACACAGGCATATGATCAGTTCCGTGGCAAAAGGAAGTATTGCCCGTGAAATGGGAATCGAACCGGGTGATATTCTCCTTAGTGTAAACGGACACGAAATAGAAGATATATTTGATTATAGATACTATATAGAAGATGAATATTTGGAGCTTTTGATCGAGAAGCCAGACGGTGAACAGTGGGAACTGGAGATTGAAAAGGAAGAGTATGAAGATCTGGGGATGGAATTTGAGCAGGGGCTGATGGATGAATACCGTCACTGTCACAACAAGTGTATATTCTGCTTTATCGACCAGATGCCGCCTGGGATGCGGGACACGTTATATTTTAAGGACGATGATTCGCGGCTGTCCTTTTTGCAGGGGAATTATGTAACGCTGACAAACATGAGTGAACATGATATTTCCCGAATTATCAAGTACCGTCTGGAGCCTATCAATATTTCTTTTCAGACCATGAATCCAGAACTTCGATGCCGTATGCTGCACAATCGCTTTGCGGGTGAGGCATTGAAAAAGGTGGATATTCTCTATGAAGCGGGGATTGAAATGAATGGGCAGATCGTACTCTGCAAGGGATTTAATGACGGGGATGAGCTGGAATTCAGTATACGCGAATTGACAAAGTATCTGCCGAATCTGCGGAGCGTGTCAGTGGTTCCGGTGGGATTGTCCAAGTACAGGGATGGACTGGAGCCGTTGATATCTTTTACAAAAGAGGATGCACGCCAGGTTCTGGAGACTGTTCATAAATGGCAGGAGATGCTCTATCCTGAGCATGGAGTTCATTTTATTCATGCAAGTGATGAGTGGTATCTGCTGGCGGAGGAAGAACTGCCGGAAGAATCCTGTTATGATGGATATTTGCAGCTGGAAAACGGTGTTGGTATGCTGCGTCTTCTGGAAAATGAATTTACAGAGGCATTAGAATCAGAGATTGGGGATGATATTGAACGGAACGTTACGATTGCAACCGGACAGCTTGCATATCCGGCGCTTTGCCGTCTGATGGAACGGCTGAGGGAGAAATTTCCGAATACGAAAGCAGATGTGCGTCCTGTTAAAAATAAGTTTTTCGGGGAGAGTATTACTGTATCAGGACTGATCACAGGAGGCGATCTGATTGAACAGATGAAGGAGATCACACTGGGTGAGAGGATGCTGATCCCATGCAATATGCTCCGTATTGATGAGGAGGTTTTTTTGGATGATTATACAGTGTCAGAAGTGGAGAAGGCTTTACAAGTGCCGCTTAATATTGTAAAATCAAGCGGACAAGACTTGTTGGATACTGTGCTTGGACGGAATATATGATTTTGAAGGTGAAATCAAGAAAGAGGTAGTAGATAGATGAAAAAGAAACCAGTAGTTGCGATCGTGGGCAGACCGAATGTCGGAAAATCCACATTGTTTAATGTATTGGCGGGAGAGATGATCTCCATCGTCAAAGACACTCCCGGGGTGACCAGAGACCGTATTTATGCGGATGTATCATGGCTCGACAGGGAATTTACAATGATTGATACAGGCGGAATCGAGCCGGACAGCAAGGATATTATTTTATCTCAGATGCGGGAACAGGCGCAGATTGCTATTGATACCGCAGATGTCATTATTTTTATTACAGATGTAAAGCAGGGGCTTGTAGATTCGGACTCTAAGGTGTCAGATATGCTTCGCCGTTCAGGTAAGCCGATTGTGCTGGCTGTCAATAAAGTAGACAATTTTGATAAATATATGCCCGATGTATATGAGTTTTATAATCTGGGAATCGGCGATCCTGTACCAATTTCAGCGGCATCACGGCTGGGATTGGGAGATATGCTGGATATCGTTATTTCTTATTTCCCAGAGGGGGCAGAGACAGAAGAAGAGGATGAACGTCCGAGAATTGCCATTGTAGGAAAACCGAATGTAGGGAAATCTTCTATCATCAACAAACTGGCAGGAGAGAGCCGAGTGATCGTATCGGATATTGCCGGAACGACCCGTGATGCCATTGATACTGAAGTAAAGTATGACGGCAAAGAATATATTTTTATTGATACGGCGGGACTTCGCAGAAAGAATAAGATCAAAGAAGAGCTGGAGCGTTACAGTATTATTCGTACGGTAACAGCGGTAGAGCGTGCAGATGTGGTTCTGATGGTCATTGACGCTGTAGAGGGTGTAACCGAACAGGATGCAAAGATTGCTGGAATAGCTCATGAGAGAGGCAAGGGAATCATTATCGTTGTCAATAAGTGGGATGCCATTGAGAAGAATGACAAGACCATGAAGGAATACGAGGGCAAGGTGCGCCAGATTCTTTCCTTTATGCCGTATGCCGAGATTATGTATGTATCTGCATTGACGGGACAGCGGCTTTTGAAGCTGTATGACATGATTGATATGGTCATACAGAATCAGACACTGCGTGTGGCAACGGGTGTACTCAATGAGATTATGACAGAAGCTGTGGCAATGCAGCAGCCGCCGTCAGATAAGGGAAAGCGTCTGAAGCTATATTATATTACACAGGTAGCGGTGAAGCCGCCTACTTTTGTTATTTTTGTAAATGATAAAGAACTGATGCATTTTTCTTACACAAGATATCTGGAAAACAAGATCCGTGAGGCTTTTGGGTTCCGCGGAACTTCGTTGAAATTTTTTATCCGAGAAAGAAAAGAGAAGGAGCAGTAGAGTATGGAACGAATTATCTGTCTAATTGTAGGTTATGTATTCGGGCTGTTTCAAACCGGGTATCTGGTCGGTAAATTGCATCATATTGATATCCGTCAGCAGGGCAGCGGCAATGCGGGGACGACCAATGCGCTGCGTGTGATGGGGTGGAAAGCCGGAGCGCTTACATTTGCAGGAGATGTGCTGAAATGTGTGCTGGCAGTAGCATTGATGCGGTTCGTTTTCCGGGAGACGAAGTGTGTGCCGCTGCTTGGAATGTATACAGCAGTAGGAGTTACTTTGGGTCACAACTTTCCATTTTATATGAAGTTTAAAGGTGGAAAGGGAATCGCCGTACTGGCAGGACTGGTCGTATCTACCGGTTTAATGATGGTGCCGATTCCGCTGGCAGCATTTCTGGCAGCAGTGCTTTTGACAAGATATGTATCACTTGGCTCGCTTCTGGCATCAACTACATTCTTTCTGGAAGTGGTACTATTTGGAGAGCTGGGTGGATTTGATATGGCGTTGAATTACCGGCTGGAAATGTACGGAGCAGCTTTTCTTTTGATGGTGCTGGCATGGGTCCGGCATAAGGATAATATCAAGCGGCTGATGGCAGGCGAAGAGAGCCGTTTCGGAGTGAAGAAGTAAATCATAGAAATATCTACATAATGATACCCGTTCAGTTATGACAGTCTGTCTGAATGGGTATATATAAACAATAGTATATGAATATTGGCTGAAAAGGAGATTGGAGATTATGGCAAATGTAGGGATCATCGGTGCGGGAAGCTGGGGAACAGCTCTTTCATCGCTTCTTTATGATAACGGACACCAGGTAACGGTCTGGTCTATTGATGAAAATGAAGTGCGGATGCTGAATGAGGAGCGGGAACATAAGACAAAACTGCCGGGAGTAAAGTTGCCGGATGATATGATATTTACAGGAGATCTGGAAAGTGCTGTAACAGAAAAAGATGTTCTCATACTGGCAGTACCGTCTCCATTTACTCGTGCTACAGCAAAGAAGATGGCTTCCTATGTGGCAGAGGGACAGATTATCGTAGATGTGGCAAAGGGAATTGAGGAGAGCAGTCTGAAGACACTGTCCCAGCAGATTGAAGAAGAGATTCCGCAGGCAGATGTGGCAGTTCTTTCTGGCCCGAGTCATGCAGAAGAAGTGGGACGCAGGCTCCCGACTACCTGCGTGATTGGCGCAAAGTCAAAAGAGACTGCGGAATATCTGCAGAAAATGTTTATCAGTAAGGTGTTCCGTGTGTATACCAGCCCGGATATATTAGGAGTTGAGCTGGGCGGTTCCCTGAAAAATGTGATCGCTCTGGCAGCAGGTATTGCAGATGGGCTGGGATATGGTGATAACACGAAGGCGGCTCTGATCACAAGAGGAATTGCGGAAATAGCAAGACTGGGTGTGAAGATGGGCGGTAAGATCCAGACATTTACCGGATTGACGGGGATTGGCGACCTGATCGTGACTTGTGCCAGTATGCACAGCCGAAATCGAAAGGCAGGATATTTGATCGGGCAGGGCAAGTCTATGCAGGAAGCAATGGATGAAGTCAAGATGGTTGTAGAAGGAGTGTATTCTGCAAAGGCGGCAGCGGCGCTGGCAAAGAAGTATGGTGTGTCCATGCCGATTGTAAGTGAAGTTAATGCAGTGCTTTTTGAGGGGAAGAATCCGGCAGAGGCGGTAGATGATCTGATGCAGAGGGAACTTCGGAGCGAAGCGGCAGCTCTTTTGTGGGAAGAATAAATAAAAACAGATTGCGTTTAGGAATAACCCCCGTGGATTCTGCATACATTGGTATCAGCAGAACAAGGGGGTATTTTTATGGATTCATTTCAGTTATACAAAGACATGAAAGCCAGAACCAATGGCGAAATCTACATTGGAGTAGTCGGACCGGTTCGGACAGGCAAATCAACCTTTATCAAGAGATTTATGGATCTTCTCGTACTGCCCAATATGGCGGACGAACATGCAAAGGAAAGGACGAAGGATGAGCTGCCCCAGTCAGCTTCAGGAACAACAATTATGACTACAGAGCCTAAGTTTGTTCCAAAGGAGGCGGCGGAAATCCGTCTGGCGGAGGATGTGGATGTAAAAGTCCGTTTAATTGACTGTGTGGGATTTATGATAAAGGGAGCTTCCGGACACACAGAGAATGATACAGAGCGCCAGGTAAAAACACCATGGTTTGATTATGAGATTCCATTTACAAAAGCAGCAGCTATCGGAACGCAGAAAGTCATTCATGACCATTCTACTATAGGAATTGTGGTAACGACAGATGGCAGCATCGGAAATCTTCCGAGAGAAAATTATGAGGCAGCAGAAGAAAAGACGGTGCAGGAGCTTCGTTCCATTGGCAAGCCGTTTCTTATGCTCTTAAATTGTAAGAAGCCATATACGGAAGAAGCGAAGGCATTGAAGACGGAACTGGAAGAAAAATATCAGGTATCGGTTTTGCCGGTCAACTGCGAACAGATGAAAGAGGAAGATGTACATAATATCATGCGGCAGGTATTATATGAGTTCCCGATTTCAGAGGTAGAGTTCTTTATTCCCAAATGGGTGGAAATGCTTTCCAGAGACCATGACATCAAACAAGATCTGCTAAAAGCAGTGCGGGCGGTGATGGACGGGATGCAGGATATCCGCAGTGCGGCAGCAGGTATACCGGAGTGTGACAGTGATTACATAGAGAGAATTCAGATTGAAAAAATCGAGATGGATAGTGGAAAAGTAAGAGTGCGGATTGCTTTTGACCAGAAATTTTACTACGAGGTGCTTAGTGACCTGACAGGAACTTCGATTCAGAGTGAGTATGAATTGATATCTGTGATGAAAGAACTGTCTGCTATGAAGGAAGAATATACACAGATCAAAGATGCTTTTGCTGATGTGAAGATGAAAGGCTATGGTGTGGTGAGTCCGAAACGAGAAGAAATCCGCCTGGAGGAACCGTTGATCATCAAGCAAGGCAACAAATTCGGTGTAAAGATTCGTTCTGAGGCTCCGTCCATCCATATGATCCGTGCCAATATTGAAACAGAGATTGCGCCGATTGTGGGAAATGAACAGCAGGCACAGGATCTTGTAGATTACATCAAGGCAGAGAGTGAAACAGAAGACGGTGTGTGGGCGACAAATATTTTTGGAAAGTCAGTGGAAGAACTGGTAATGGATGGAATGAGAGGTAAGATGGCGATGATCAATGATGAGAGCCAGGTGAAACTGCAGGATACAATGCAGAAAATTGTGAATGAGAGTAATGGAGGGCTTGTCTGTATTATTATCTGAGAGAAAAGTGAAGAATCTGGCAAGGGACGGGAATTTTTTGAAGCCTTATAAGCTGCGCCTGAATTTCCTTACTTTGTCAGATCTGGCTCATTTTTGTAACTATCCAGCCATATACAAATCCTACAAAAAACGTCTTGTTGTAAGCAAGCTTACCAATTCGTTTTTGTAGATTTATGCATGGCTGAACTGTTACCTCAATTTTTTTATATTTATAAGTTTTTCTTGTGGGGGAAGGGGAGTCTATGTATAATAGTATTCATAGTGTAGACATTGTAATCATGAACTGTAAGATGAATGGTTATGACTTGGAAAAATAAATTTTGAAAGGACAAAAGAATCATGAGTGCACAGTATGAAAAGTTGATGAAGTGTTATGAGTATTGTAGAACGGTGACGGATTTTCAGCCGAAGGTGGGATTGATACTAGGTTCCGGTCTGGGAAATTATGCGAAGAATATGAGGATAGAATGTGAGATTCCTTACGGGGATATTCCGGGATTTCCGGTGTCTACTGTTCAGGGGCATGACGGACGTTTCCTGTTTGGATATATCGGGGATGTTCCGGCGGTTTTGATGAAAGGAAGAGTGCATTATTATGAGGGGTACTCTATGGAAGAGGTTGTGCTTCCAACCCGGCTGATGAAGCTTTTTGGCATAGAGGTTTTGGTTTTGACCAATGCGGCAGGCGGTATCAACCGAAAGTTTTCTGCCGGCGATTTTATGATGATCACAGATCAGATTTCTAATTTTGTACCGTCTCCGTTGATTGGGAAGAATGTAGATGAGTTGGGAGAACGATTCCCGGATATGACGCATATTTATGATGTAGAATTGCAGCAGTTGATTCTGAAAACTGCAAAGGAAGAAAAAATTCCGATTCAGCAGGGAATCTATGTGCAGACATCGGGACCGAATTTTGAAAGTCCGGCAGAGATTAGAATGTTCGGGATGCTGGGAGCAGATGCAGTCGGTATGAGTACTGCCTGTGAGGCATTAGCGGCAAGACATGCGGGAGTCCGGGTATGTGGTATTTCATGTATTTCTAATATGGCATGCGGAATTTGTGATGAGGAATTGAGCCATCTGGATGTACAGGCTGTGGCGGACAAGCGGGCAGGAGAGTTTGAGCGCCTCGTGACACGGATGATAGAAAACTTAAACTAAGATGGAGGATAGGATGAACATAAGAATTTATAATGTACGGATTATGACGATGGAAGAGGGACAAGCGCCTTTTATTGGGGAAGTGCGGATTGAAGGGGATACTATTTCTTATGTGGGAGAAATGAAAGAAGACACAGAAGGAAAGTGGAACCGGGAGATTGACGGAAAAGGTAATCTTCTGATGCCGGGATTTAAGAATGCCCATACCCATACGGCAATGACATTTTTAAGATCTTATGCAGACGATATGAAACTGGATGAGTGGCTGCATCAGCAGGTATTTCCGAATGAGGCGAAATTGACAGGAGAATCTTTGTACTGGTTTACAAAGCTGGGGATTATGGAATATCTGACAAGTGGAATCACAGCGGCTTATGACATGTATTTTAAAGTGGATGACGGCGCAAGAGCAGCAAAGGACTGCGGTTTCCGCTATGTATTCTGCGATAGTATCAATGATTTCGGCGGAACGGTGGAAGGCGTGGAACAGGATTATCTGCGTTTGAATCAGGATGAGAAGAGAGAAATCAGTCACCGCATTGGATTCCATGCTGAGTATACAACGAGTAAGGAACTGATGGAGGGGCTTTCTGCGTTGGCAGACAAGTATGAGGCTCCGGTGAGCGCTCATTGTTCCGAGACAAAAAATGAGGTGGAAGGGTGTAAAGAACGATATGGTATGACTCCGGTCGCGCTGTTGGATTCTCTGGGAATGTTCCGTCATGGAGGCTCCTTGTTCCATTGTGTTCATATGGAGGAAGATGATTTCAGAATTTTGAAAGAACGAGGTGTTTATGTAGTGACGAATCCGGCATCTAACTTGAAGCTGGCAAGCGGGATTGCGCCGATTCAGAGATTTCTGGAGGAAGGAATTCCGGTAGCTATCGGAACAGACGGAGCTGCAAGCAATAACTGTCTGGATATGTTCAGGGAAATGTTCCTTGTTACAGGACTTCAGAAAGTAGTCTGTGATGATCCAGAAGTGGTTCCGGCGAGTGAAGTATTGAAAATGGCAACAGTCAACAGCGCACTGGCGATGGGACTGACAGAATGTGATACACTGAAAGCAGGGAAGAAGGCAGATATGATCCTGATCGATCTGAATCAACCGAATATGCAGCCGGTTCAGAATGTGGAGAAAAATCTGGTGTACAGCGGAAGCAAACAGAATGTGAAAATGACCATGGTAGGCGGAAAGATACTTTACGAGGATGGAGAATTTTTCTTAGATGTACCGAAGGAAGAGATTTATGCCAGAGCAAATGAATATGCGAGACAGATTCTAGGGTAAATTAAGAATATAGGAAAAAGGGATGACCGTCAGGACCGGTCACATATTGGATGAAAAGCAGAGAGGAAGTATAAGATTGAAAGCAGCGATTTTTACGATTAATACGAAATTATATCAAGAGAAAAAGGACAGCCCGGCAACCGTGGTATTAAAACGGATCCTGGGGCAGGCAGGACTAGAAGTAAGAGCGGGGGCGCTGCCGGAAGAGAGGGATGTAATATCTGCTGTGATGAAGCAGCTTGCAGAGAATCATTCTGTACAGCTGATTCTGACAGTGGGGGCGAATGGATTCCAAAAGCAGGATTGTGCACCGGATGCTCTGTGTGACGCGGTAGAACGCCTCCTTCCGGGGATCCCGGAAGCAATGCGCGCTTATCATATGCGGTCTTCCAGAAAAATGGTCCTGGATTGTTCCAGGGCAGGAATCTGTGAGAATACACTGATTGTCAATCTTCCTGGAAACTCAAAGCTTGCAAAGGAAGGGCTTGAATATGTACTGCCGGAGATAATGCAGGTAGTGGAAGCTCTGAATCTTTAAAAGAGATGTCACAGCAGGTGAACTTAGCATAGAGCGGATTGTGTAATAGTGCAGCAGGAGTAACAGTTCAGCATAGGACTTTTCACTTGCTGAAAAGTCCGTAAGAATATGTAGTGGAGAAATAGAATCCGCCCTTTCACAGCAGGTGAATTTAAAATAGGGCGGATTCAGTAACAGTTCAGCCTTTCGGCTGAACTGTTACCAGAGAGGATAAAATGTTATGAAAGTAGTATTATATACGGATGGGGCGGCAAGAGGTAATCCAGACGGACCCGGCGGATACGGGGCAGTGCTGGAATATGTAGACGGCAAAGGAACATTACACACAAAAGAATTATCCCAGGGATACGTCAAGACAACTAACAACCGGATGGAGCTGATGGCGGTCATTACTGGTTTGGAGGCATTGAACCGTCCCTGTACGGTGGATGTGTATTCTGATTCTAAATATGTGGTAGATGCTTTCAACCAGCACTGGATTGACGGATGGCTGAAAAAAGGATGGAAGCGGGGCAAGAATGAGCCTGTAAAAAATGTGGATTTGTGGAAACGGCTATTGTTGGTGAAGGAAAAGCATGATGTGACATTTCACTGGGTAAAGGGTCATGACGGACATCCCCAGAATGAGCGGTGCGATGTGTTGGCAACAACTGCGGCAGATGGCAGTGAACTGATTGCAGATGAAGGTTTGAATGAAAACTAGAAGTGCAGTACTGTGGTAACAGTTCAGCCCAGGGCTTTGCACTTGCTGCAAAGTCCGTAAAAATATGTGATGGAAAAACAGAATCCGCCCTTTCACCGTAGGTGAACTTAAAATAGGGTGGATTCAGTTGCCAAGCATGCGTTAGTTTGGCATGAATATGTTCGGCATGGAAAAGAAAAAAAGATTTACAAGAGTAAAAAGTTGAGTTACAATAAAAAACGGTTTTATTAGTCAAGTAGGACAGGCAATCGCGGCTGCAGATGCCGAAAGGCTGCAGGTGAGGAAAGTCCGGGCTTCATAGGGCAGGATGCCGGATAACGTCCGGTGGAGGTGACTCCAAGGCCAGTGCAACAGAAATATACCGCATGAGCAATGAGCCATGCGCCATTACAGCAAGGACTGCATGGTAAATGTATTACCAAAGCAGTTGCTGCTGTAATGGGATACGGTGATTACCGCAGGGTTTGTGTAATGACACATGGCTCATTGTTCATGTAAGGGTGGAAAGGCAGTGTAAGAGACTACCGCCTCTCTGGTAACAGCGAGGGCACATGTAAACCCCATCCGAAGCAAGACCGGAAAAAAGCAATGTGGCTGCCCGTCACGCTTTAGGTAGGTCGCTTGAATCCGGCGGCGACACCGGAACTAGATAGATGATTGTCCAACGACATAACCCGGCTTATCGTCCAGCTTGACTATTGAAAGCAGAAATATATACTGTCTTTTCCGCATTGCAAAAAGCAGGTGTGAAAAGGCAGTTTTACAATTGTATTGATATATAAAGGAATGAGGTATGACAGTATGGGGATGAGAGTGAATGCGGAGCTGCCGCTTCCGGCAGACTTAAAATCAAAGTATCCGGTACCGGAGCATCTGCGCGCGGTCAAAGAAAAAAGAGATAAGGAAATCAAAGACATTTTTACAGGAAAGTCTGACAAGTTTATCGTTATTGTCGGTCCTTGTTCTGCAGACAATGAAGATTCTGTATGCGAGTATGTGAACCGCCTGGCAAAACTGAATGAGAGAGTGTCAGAGCGTCTGATGATAATTCCCCGTATTTATACAAACAAGCCACGTACAACAGGAGCAGGCTATAAGGGAATGCTGCATCAGCCGGAACCGGACAAGGCGCCGGATCTTCTGGCGGGAATCATTGCGATCCGTAAGATGCATTTGCGTGCTATAGAAGAAAGTGGGCTGACTTCGTCAGATGAGATGCTCTATCCAGAGAACAGAAGCTATCTGGATGATATTCTTTCCTACGAGGCGATCGGCGCCCGCTCTGTAGAGAATCAGCAGCACCGACTGACAGCAAGCAGCATGGATATCCCGGTGGGAATGAAGAACCCAACCAGCGGCGATTTTTCCGTAATGCTCAATTCCGTTGTTGCGGCGCAGAGCGCTCACAGCTTTATTTACCGGGGAATGGATGTGACCACAGATGGAAATGAACTGGCACATGTGATTTTGCGCGGCGGCGTAGACAAGTACGGAACAGGTATTCCAAACTATCATTATGAGGATTTGATGCGTCTGTATGAGATGTATCAGAAGATGGATTTAAAGAATCCGGCGGCAATTATTGATGCGAACCACTCCAATTCTGATAAGAAGTTCAAAGAGCAGATTCGTATTACAAGTGAAGTGATGCACAGCAGAAATTATAATCCGGAACTGAAAAAACTGGTAAAAGGTGTGATGATTGAAAGCTATCTGGAAGAAGGGTGTCAGTCTATCGACAGCGAGAGAATGTATGGCAAATCCATTACAGACCCGTGTCTCGGCTGGGAAGATACAGAACGCCTGATATATGAGATAGCAGAAAAATGTTAAGATAAAGGGGAGATCGGGAATGACTCAGTTTCCTGATTCCCCTTTTATTGTTCTATCTTTAAATTGATTCGTTATCCGGAAATACTTTGGATTCTATTTTTTACCGCGGTATTTCTCTTCACAGTATTTACAGCGATATACTTCATTTTTCTTATCAGTCAGAACGAATACATGATCAAGACCCTGTTCGATGGAAGTAATACATCGCGGGTTTTTACAGTGAATCACATTCTTAATCTCTTTTGGAAGGTGAAGTTCCATTTTATCAACGATTTCTTCATCTTTAATGATATTAACTGTAATGTTATGATCAATGAAACCAAGGATATCCATATCCATGAAATCAATCGGGCATTCGATTTTCATGATATCCTTTTTGCCCATTTTTTCGCTCTTTGCATTTTTGATAATGGCTACGCAGCAGTCAAGCTTGTCCAGATGCAGGTATTTATAGATTTCCATACTTTTTCCGGCTTCAATGTGGTCCAGCACAAATCCTTCGGAAATTTTTCCTACGCTTAATTTGTTTTCTACCATAAGAAATTCTCCTTTTGTTGTTCTTGCTTAACAGGTTATAAAATTGTGACGGTATGTGATCAGTCTACTTTGATTTCCAGCAATGTTAAAATCAATGCCATGCGCACATAGACACCGTACTGTACCTGTTTGAAATATGCAGCACGCGGGTCTTCATCTACTTCAACAGAAATTTCATTAACACGCGGAAGTGGATGCAGTACATACATATCTTCCGGAGCAAGTTTCATTTTCTGCTTGTCAAGAATATAAAAGTCTTTCATGCGGACATAGTCGTCTTCATTGAAGAAACGTTCTTTCTGAACACGCGTCATATACAGAATATCCAGCTCAGGAAGCGCTTCCTCCAGACGGACAACCTCTGTGTAGGGAACATTCTCTTTGTCCAGTACATCCTGACGGATATAGTCCGGGAGACGGAGCTCTTCAGGGGAAATCAGAACAAAGCGGATTCCGGTATAACGAACCAGCGCCTGAATAAGAGAATGTACAGTACGTCCGAACTTTAAGTCTCCGCAAAGACCAATAGTCAGATTATCCAGACGACCTTTTAAGCTGCGGATCGTCAGCAGGTCAGTCAGTGTCTGTGTCGGATGCTGGTGTCCGCCGTCTCCGGCATTGATGATCGGAATCGGGGAATTAGCACTTGCTACCATTGGGGCACCTTCCTTTGGGTGTCTCATGGCAGCGATGTCTGCATAGCAGGAGACAGTACGGATTGTATCGGCAACACTTTCTCCCTTGGATGCAGAACTGGAATCTGCGGAAGAAAATCCCATGGTATTTCCGCCTAAGTTCAGCATAGCAGCTTCGTGGCTCAGCCGTGTCCGTGTACTTGGCTCATAGAAAAGCGTAGCCAGTGTCTTGCCGCTGCAGGCATGTGAGTATTTTTCACGGTGTGCTTCAATGTCCTGCGCCAGATCCAGTAAGTTGTTTAGTTCCTCCACACTTAAATCAAGAGGACTCATCAAGTGTCTCATAAAAAACCTCCTTAAAATTCATTTAGCAAAGTTTGTGTTATCAGTAATGTAACAAAAATCCCATAATGACCGTTTCAGATCCACACTTTTTGGATAAAATTGTCCGCAATTAATACAGGTACTAGTCTGCTAACTTTGGAATTGTAATATGGGGTGAACTTTTTTTGCAATTGCTCCGGGAATGGAAGAAACTTCAATTGCAATATAACGGATAATATGGGTGGCTGCCCAGAAGGAAAAATAGAAACGTCAATAACAATAGAACTAATGATGGAATGAAAAAAAGGCTTGAGCCTATATTTAAAAATATTTCTTCGGCTTCTGATATATTCCGTGACGTTCATGCTATACCTCCAGTTAGGGTGCTAAAGCAACGGCGGATAAATCGTTCGCATTGCTCTTCGGGATATTATATACTAAGTCAGTAGGATTTTCAACAGTATTTATGGGAAAAAATGTGCGAAACTGGTATGCTCAAAATTGTGCAAAATAGGGAAGTTTCCAAAAATCAAAATCTGACATGGATTTTTAATATAAAATGTATTATAATTAGGAATAGTTTTTTATTTTAAAGGAGAAAAAAGATGGCAGCATTGGAAGAACTGAGAGAGCGCCTGGACGTCATTGACGATCAGATTGTCCGCCTCTATGAAGAGCGTATGAAAGTATGTGAGGAAGTAGGAGCTTATAAGGTACAGTCGGGGAAACGCGTTCTGGACAGGCAGCGTGAAAAGAACAAACTGACAGATGTAGCTTCCAAAGTAGAGGGGGACTTTAATAAGAAGGGTGTACAGGAGCTGTATGAGCAGCTAATGTCTATGAGCCGGAAGCTTCAATATCGTCAATTAGTTGAGACCGGAGCGCTTGGAAGACTTCCTTTTATTGAGATAGCTTCTTTGGAAAAGGAGACGGCAAGAGTCGTTTTTCAGGGAACGGAAGGGGCTTACAGCCAGGCAGCTATGCGGCAGTATTTCGGGAAAGGCTGCAATAATTTTCATGTACATACGTTCCGTGAGGCGATGGAAGCAATTGAGGAGGGGGCTGCCGATTATGCCGTGCTTCCGATTGAAAATTCCTCTGCCGGTTCGGTTAATGAGATTTATGATCTGCTTGTGGAATTTGAAAATTATATTGTGGGCGAAACAATTCTTTCGGTGACCCATACACTTGCGGGGCTTCCGGGCACACAATTAAGTAAGATAAAGCGTGTTTATTCTAAGGCAGAAGCACTGATGCAGACAACACGTTTTCTGGATGAGCAGTCAGCATGGGAGCGGATCAGTGTGGCAAATACTGCCGCAGCGGCACAGAAAGTGCTGAATGACGCAGACTGTACACAGGCGGCTGTATGCAGTGCTTATGCGGCGGAGGTCTATGGACTGGAGGTGCTGGCAGATGATATTAACGATGAGAAGAATAATTCCACCCGCTTTATTGTGATAACGAACCAGAAAGTATTTTTAAAAAATGCGTCCAGAATCAGTATATGTTTTGAAGTGCCGCATGAGAGCGGCTCATTATATCAGATGCTGTCTCATTTTATTTACAATGATTTGAGTATGACAAGAATCGAATCCAGACCAATTGAAGGAAAGACGTGGGAGTATCGGTTCTTTGTAGATTTTGAGGGGAATCTGGAGAACCCTGCGGTGAAGAATGCCATCCGCGGTTTGCGGGAAGAGGCAAAAAATCTGCGGATTCTGGGGAATTATTAGAAACGGTGTGGAGAAAGAGGGAAAGATAATGCGTACCAATGAACTGATGTTATATAAGAATATGGAATATGGAGAAATCCTTTCGGATATGACATTTCTGATGGAGAATTATGACAACGAATTCTATAACAGAGAAGATTTGCGAAGTCTGTTGTTTGAGTGTGTCAATGAGCTTTTGGAGATTTCGGTCAGTCATGGTTTTGAAGGGAACCTCTGGCATACGTATCTGACCTTCCTTTTGGCAAATGATGAGAATGCTTACAGCACCTCATGTGAGATTGTAGGAGAAGTTGACGGCAGTATTAACAAGATTGCCTGTCATGACTTTGAAATCATGAAAGAATTGTTTGATTATGATTTTGAAGATTTAGAGAAAGTGCTGGATGCGTCCTGCATTTCTATACTGATGAAGTATGAGAAGAGCACTGAAAGAAGCCATGTTTTTAATAAGAGAATCAGGGACAGAATCTGCAGACTCAGTAAGTCTCTCGGACAGACGCAGAGTGTGGAAGAGTTTAAGATACGGCTGACCCGGTTCTATAAAGAGTTTGGAGTCGGTAAATTGGGACTTCACAAGGCATTCCGGGTAGAGCATATAGAGGGGGACAGGGCAGAGATCGTACCGATCACGAATATTGCACATGTACATCTGGATGATCTGGTAGGATATGAAATTGCAAAGAAGAAGCTGATTGATAATACAGAAGCATTTGTAAGCGGAAAACGGGCAAATAATTGTCTGCTTTACGGCGATGCGGGCACGGGAAAATCTTCTTCGGTCAAGGCAGTCCTGAATCAGTATTATGACAGAGGACTGCGTATGATAGAAGTGTATAAACATCAGTTTCAGGATCTGAATGATATTATTGCCCAGATTAAGAACAGAAATTACAAGTTTATTATTTATATGGATGATTTGTCTTTTGAAGAATTTGAGATTGAGTATAAGTATTTAAAGGCAGTCATTGAGGGCGGTCTGGAGAAGAAGCCGGACAATATACTGATTTATGCCACTTCTAACCGCCGTCATCTGGTACGGGAAACTTTTAAAGACAAGGCGGACCGGGATGAAGAACTGCACACCAATGATACGGTGCAGGAGAAGTTATCTTTGGTATCAAGATTTGGGGTGACTATTTATTATGGTTCTCCAGAGAAGAAGGAGTTCCAGCAGATTGTAAAGGAGCTGGCGCAAAAAAACGGAATTGATATGCCGGAAGAGATACTTCTTCTGGAAGCCAATAAGTGGGAGCTAAGCCATGGCGGACTTTCAGGAAGAACAGCACAGCAGTTCATTGACTACCTGCTGGGGCAGAAATAATACAGGGTATAAGACACAATAAAGGAAACGAGATATTTTATGAAAAAACAAAAAAACAGCAGGTGTATAGCGGTTTTGATAGTAGGCTTATGTATCTGCCTGCTTGCCGGATGCAGCGGTGAAGTAACTCCAAAAAAAATAATGAACCGAATTGAAAAGAATTTGTCGGAGGTTACTTCATTTTCTAATCAAGTGGAAATGAACATTAAGATGGAAGAGCTTGTTCATTATACAAAGGTAACAATGGACATGGAGATGGAAAATACAATGGAACCGAAGGCAGGACATGCCAAAGGAATTGCAGAAGTCAGTATGCGCGGCGTGAATCTGAACAGCCAGATGGAGATTTATCAGGTAGAGGAGGATGGTTCCCAAGTAACATACAGTGGTTTGGACGGCACATGGTTTAAAGAAACAGCGGGCGAGAGCAGCGGAGGAATTGCACTGGACAAGAATCTGTTTGCAGAAATGGGAGAATCGGCAGATGAGTTCCAACTGGCGGATGAAACAATAGAGCTGGATGGGAAATCTTGTTATGAAATGTATGGAGATGTGACAGGAAAAGAGCTGATGAGTGTTCTCGGAAGCCAGATGCTCCATGGATTTGGACTAGTAGAACTGCCGGATGACAGTGCTGTTGCACAGCTGGAGATTCCGGTGATTTTTGACGTATATGAGGAAGAACTGCTTCCGGCACGTATGCATGTAGATATGACAGATGTGCTGAATGACCTCTATGACAGTCTTGGGGAATCAGCGGATGTGACACATTATGTGATTCAGCTGTCCTTTAAGGAATACAATACAGTGGAAGAGATACAGGTGCCCGAAGAGATCAGGGAGACAGCAGTGGAGGAGTAAGAAAGAAGGAGAGTAAAGAGTCTGATACCTCTTTACTCTCCTTCTTTGATATCACTGATATCGCTGTCAATGACAAGAGAATAATTTGTGTAATATACGACAAAACCAGGCTTTCCGCCCTTTGGTTTCTTGACATGTTTTTTCTCTACATAGTCGATCTCAACTTTGTCCGTTCCTCTCATGCTGGAATAGTATGCAGCCAGTTTTCCGGCTTCTTCAAATGTTCTGTCCGGCAGTTCGTCCCCGTTGCTTTTTACGATAACATGGGAGCCGGGAGCCTGTTTGGCATGAAACCACCAATCATTGCCGGCTGCAAAGTTGAACGTCAGATCCTCATTCTGGAAATTATTCTTTCCTACATAAATATGATACCCGTCACTGGAAATATAGTGGAGCGGTTGATTTTTTACTTTTATTTTTTTCTTTGTAAATCTCCGTTTCATATAGCCGGCATCTATCAGCTCGTCCTTGATCTGTGCAAGATCCTCTTCACTGCGGGCAATATCCAGAGCAGTTTGTACGGATTCCAGATAACGGATATCATCGGAAGTCTCTTCAATTAACTTGGAGAGTGCTTCAAAAGTACGTTTCTGTTTGTTATATTTATTAAAATAGCGCTGTGCATTTTCCTGCGGTGTCATTGTATCATCCAGAGGAATAGAAATCATTTCATTTGTGTAGTAGTTAAGCGCTTCTAGTTTCTTTGCACCCTTTTCCAGATCGTAGCCGTAGACATTGATCAGTTCGCCGTAAACCTTATATTTGCCGCGGTTTTCAGTATCCCTTAGCTGTTTTGACTGAAGGTCATATTTCTTCCGGTTCCGTTCCAGTGCGGTCAGTACGATATGGCGCAGATCCGTGGATTTCTGACGTATGCGGGTGATGGTATTTTTTGTGGCATAGTAGGTTTCCAATACTTTGGAAATGCTGTCAAATGTTGTACAGCTATATTCTGTAAAGTGACTCAGCGGCAGCGCAGAGAATTCTTTCGGTTCTTTGCCCTGATAGTAGATGGACGGTGTAAATTTTCCTTGCCGTACTCCATCAAAATATAAAGAAAACTGATTATATAAGTGGAGCATTACATCATCAGACAATTCTCTTGGCGGAAGAACCGGGTCAATTCCGGTAATATAGCAGATTTCTTCTGCGGTAACTGGACTGATTCCGGTAAAACTAGTGTAGATCGCTTTGGAAAGCGGCACTGGTCTGGCAGACAGGACAGCAGAAAATTCTTTGCCTGTCACCGTCAGTGGATCAGCCTTTTCCATTGTATCTGGTATGAAATAGGTTCGTCCGGGAAGGATCTCGCGTACGGAACTGACCTGTGCCGAGACATGTTTGATACTGTCGATGACAGTGCCGTCTTCGGTACAGAATATAATGTTGCTGTGTTTTCCCATAATCTCCACGATCAAATCCTTGCGGCAGAGGTCTCCCATTTCGTCCAGATGTTCAATGGTAAAGTGGATGATACGCTCCATTTTCGGTTGGAAGATGTCCACAATCCGTCCATTGGCGATGTGCTTTCGCAGCAGCATACAAAAATTGGGAGCTGTCATTGGACTTGGTTTATTGGTTTCTGTCAAATATATCAAAGGGAGAGATGCGCTTGCAGACAGATACAGACGGCGCTGACCTGCAGGCGCCTTTATAGTGAGCAAAAGCTCATCTGCTTCTGGTTGAGCAATCTTTGCGATTCTTCCATTTAAAAGTTCATTTCGTAGTTCCAGGGCTAGATTCGCCACGACGATTCCGTCAAAAGCCATAGTGTAACCTCCTGTTGTTTTCAAAATAATACATGAAGCGCAATCATTATAACATGATTTGCTGATGGTCACAACTGTTACTATGTTTTGAGTTTCCCCATTTTTTAAAGTCATCACAATTACTGTTTTTTAAATAAAAATGCAAAAACACTGGATCTTTGT
>NZ_CALPDG010000029.1 GCF_943193195.1 Mediterraneibacter agrestimuris
AAATCTGCTCCTTATCCTGTTGTATCTCTGTTATCTTTAATTCCGTTTCCGGATAAAAACTATCTATACATAACGTATTGTGTGAACCTGGCATTTGACAGCCTCCTCATCTCGTTTGATATGTTAAGTATACTACATATTTGATAATATAGGAAACTACAAAACGGTTAATTGCGGAAGAACCTGTGTCACCGGAATGGCGGTTTAGAATCGCCCGGAATACTCAAAAAAGTAATGGAAGTTATTGAAAATGGCCAAAAGGAGTTGGATAAAGATGCATGCAATATTTATGTTATGTTGAAAACTATAAAAAATAGCAGTGATATATGGAGACATAATGTTGACATTATGATATATAATGGGAAATTATATGTTAGTAAAGTAAATATGTGGAATCATTTTAGAGTATGTGGAAAAGAAGAAAAAGCGAAAAAATTTATTGAGAATTTTCCTGAACCGGTTTTATTCTGTGAGGAAAGAATGGATAGGTCGCATGTTTCTGATTGGATTGAGAATGATAGTTTGGTTTGTATTTCTGAAAAATACTTACAAGTGTATTTGTTTAATGCGACAAGTCAACATAATGGCTTCAGAAAGCAGGCGGTAATTAAGTTGTTGAATCTTTTGGAAGAAATAAATATAGACGAGACATGGTGGATTAAACAAATCTGGGATTATATAAAAGAAAATAGAAAACAATTAATTGAAAAGTTTCATGCAAAGATGTCTCAAGGTATTCTTTGGTTAAAGAAAGAGTATATCAGAGATGATATAGAGGCAAAAGAAGAATATTTTATGATATATGAATCGGGGTGGGTAGAGCGATATTTGGATAATGAATTTTGCGAGATTTTACAAAATTCCATAAATGGAAAGTCTTATGAACATATTATTAGTATACATAAAGGGTAAAATAAAGAACAACTCATAGGAAGACTGCTTAGACGATCTCCAGCCGTTTATTGATGAAGTAATCCCAAAGGAAGAATGTGAAAGCGGTACTGATTTTTCAGAAGATAATTATATAGAACAAATCAGTGAGTTTCTTGCATGAAAATAAGATACTGGCATAATTAAATCGCATGAAAAAAGTACAGAACAAAAGTTCGATTTTGGTCTGTACTTTTTTTGACTTATATGTTATAATGAAAAACCAAATGACTGGATAATACTATCTGTACTGATTGGTATTATTCAGTGTTGTTTCGTTTCAAAAATACGGTTTTGTGACCTGCATTCGTGGAATTGCTATTTTAACGCTTATTCGCCAGCTTTGCAAGCCCATTTTACACGAATCGAAAATCAAATTACACGAATTTCGGGCGAATAGGCAAACTTTTTTCGGTCACAAATTGGAGGTTTTCATATGCCAGAGTTCAAATTACAAGCCCCCTACAAGCCCACCGGCGACCAGCCGCAGGCCATCGCCGAGCTGGTCAAAGGCTTCAAAGAGGGCAATCAATTCCAGACTTTACTAGGGGTTACGGGTTCCGGCAAGACATTTACGATGGCGAATGTCATTCAGGAATTACAGAAACCCACTCTCGTTATAGCACATAATAAAACGCTTGCGGCGCAGCTCTACGGAGAATTCAAGGAGATGTTCCCGGAGAATGCCGTGGAGTATTTTGTGTCCTATTACGACTATTACCAGCCCGAAGCTTATGTTCCTTCCTCAGACACATACATTGCAAAGGATTCTTCTATTAATGATGAAATTGATAAGCTGCGTCTTTCTGCCACAATGGCGTTGACTGAGCGGCGGGATGTCATTATCATTGCCAGTGTATCCTGTATATACGGTCTGGGAAGCCCGATGGATTATCAGAATATGGTGATTTCCCTGCGTCCGGGGATGATAAAGGAACGTGACGAGTTGATGGCAAAGTTGATTGAGATTCAGTATGACCGCAATGACATGGATTTTCATCGAGGAACTTTCCGTGTGCGGGGAGATGTTGTGGAAGTAATTCCCGCATATGAGTCTGACACGGCGATTCGGATTGAATTTTTTGGAGATGAAATCGACCGGATCACGGAGATCGACATTTTAACAGGGGAGATCAAAGACGAACTGAAGCATGCAGCGATTTTTCCGGCATCGCACTATGTTGTGGACAGGGAGAATATCAACCGTGCTGTAAAGGCGATAGAGGAAGAGTTGGAGGAGCGTGTAAAGGAGTTCAAGCGGCAGGACAAGCTTCTGGAGGCGCAGCGCATAGCGGAGCGTACGAATTTTGATATTGAGATGTTAAAGGAGACGGGTTTTTGTTCCGGTATCGAGAATTATTCCAGACATCTTGCAGGACTAGCTCCGGGGCAGGCGCCGTATACACTGATTGATTATTTCCCTGAGGATTTTATTATGATGATAGATGAGTCCCACAAGACGGTGCCGCAGATAGGCGGTATGTATAATGGGGATCAGTCCAGAAAGTCAACGCTGGTAGATTATGGATTTCGTCTTCCATCAGCAAAGGACAACCGTCCCTTGAATTTTGAAGAGTTTGAAGGTAAAATAGATCAGGTTTTGTTTGTGTCTGCAACTCCAGGCATGTATGAAGAAGAGCATGAATTGTTTCGTGCAGAGCAGGTGATACGTCCGACAGGTCTTTTGGACCCGGAGGTGGAAGTGCGCCCGGTAGAAGGTCAGATTGATGATTTGATCGGTGAGATTAATAAAGAGATCGCAAAGAAAAATAAAATTCTTGTGACGACTCTGACAAAACGTATGGCAGAGGATTTGACTGATTACATGAGAGAGGTGGGAATTCGTGTAAAGTACTTGCATTCGGATGTGGATACATTAGAAAGAACGGAAATTATTCGTGATATGCGTCTGGATGTGTTTGATGTGCTTGTGGGAATCAACTTGCTGCGGGAAGGACTGGATATTCCAGAGATTACATTGGTGGCAATTTTGGATGCAGATAAGGAAGGATTTCTGCGTTCTGAAACTTCATTAATACAGACCATCGGACGTGCGGCTCGTAATGCGGAAGGACATGTTATCATGTATGCGGATACAGTGACTGACTCTATGCGGATGGCAATTGAGGAAACAAAGCGCCGCCGTGAGATTCAGATGCAGTATAACGAAGAACATGGAATCACGCCACAGACCATTAAGAAAGCAGTACGTGATCTGATCAGCATTTCACAGAAAGTTGACAGTGCACAGATGCAGCTAGAGAAAGACCCGGAGTCTATGAGCAGGGAAGAATTGGAGAAGTTGATTGCAGATGTAACAAAGAAGATGAAGAAGGCAGCAGCAGATTTGAATTTCGAGGCAGCGGCAGAGCTACGTGACAAGTTACTTGAATTAAAAAAGGCTTTACATGATATGGAAGAGTAATATAAATGAAAATGCGCTTACCGCAAGGGGCATAAAAACATATAACGATCGTGATTAGAATAATACACAGGAGACAGAACTATGGGAATAAAAATGGATGCCCGGAAATATATTAAAATCCGAGGGGCAAATGAAAATAATTTGAAAAATATCGATGTGGATATTCCAAGAAATGAGCTGGTTGTCCTGACCGGACTGAGTGGTTCGGGAAAATCGTCTCTTGCTTTTGACACCATTTATGCGGAGGGACAGCGGCGGTATATGGAATCTCTTTCTTCTTATGCAAGACAGTTTTTAGGACAGATGGAGAAACCGAATGTGGAGAGTATTGAGGGATTATCCCCGGCAATTTCCATTGACCAGAAATCAACGAATCATAATCCCCGTTCTACTGTGGGAACAGTGACGGAAATTTACGATTATTTCAGGCTTTTATATGCCAGAGTCGGTATCCCGCACTGTCCGAAATGCGGTAAGGAGATTAAGAAGCAGTCTGTGGACGAGATGGTAGACCATATTATGTCTATGCAGGAGGGGACGAAGATTCAACTGCTTGCTCCGGTTGTCCGTGGGCGAAAAGGAACCCATGCCAAGTTATTTGAGCGTGCGAAGAAGAGTGGATATGTTCGTGTTCGTGTGGATGGTAATTTGTACGAGCTTTCTGAGGAAATCACACTTGATAAGAACATCAAGCACAATATAGAAATTATTGTGGACCGTCTTATTGTAAAACAGGGGATTGAAAAGCGTCTGGCAGATTCTATTGAAAACGTATTGAGTCTTGCAGAGGGTCTGCTTGTGGTGGATGTGATCGATGGGGAGATGTTGAATTTCAGCCAGAGCTTTTCCTGTCCGGACTGCGGGGTTAGTATTGAAGAAATTGAACCGAGAAGTTTTTCTTTTAATAATCCGTTTGGGGCATGTCCGGCGTGTTTTGGACTGGGATATAAAATGGAGTTTTCAGAAGAACTTATGATTCCAAATCCGTCTCTGAGTATCAATCAAGGAGCGATTGCAGTGATGGGCTGGCAGTCCTGTGCTGATAAGGGGAGCTTTACCAATGCAATTTTGCGTGCACTTGGAGAGGCTTACGGCTTTGACTTGGATACCCCCATTGAGGAGTATCCCAAAGAGATACATGATGTGCTGATTTACGGAACAAACGGACAGCATATTAAGGTGCATTACAAAGGTCAGCGTGGTGAGGGCGTCTATGATGTGGCTTTTGAAGGTCTGATAAAAAGTGTGGAACGACGATACAGGGAAACACATTCAGAGGCATCAAAAGCAGAGTATGAGACATTTATGAATATTACACCGTGTTCTGAATGTAAAGGTCAGCGTCTGAAGCAGAGCGCGCTGGCAGTAACAGTTGGAGATAAGAATATTTCAGAGGTGACGGCGCTTTCGATTGAGAAACTGCAGCAGTTTCTTGAGAATCTGGAATTGACGCATACACAGCACCTGATCGGTGACCAGATTCTGAAAGAGATCAAAGCGAGGATCCGTTTTCTGATGGATGTGGGACTGGACTATTTGACGCTGGCGAGAGCGACAGGTTCTCTTTCCGGCGGTGAAGCGCAGCGTATCCGTCTGGCAACCCAGATTGGTTCCGGACTGGTGGGAGTGGCGTATATTTTGGATGAGCCAAGTATCGGACTGCATCAGCGGGATAATGATAAATTACTATTGACATTAAAGCGTTTGCGGGATTTGGGAAATTCTTTGATTGTTGTAGAGCATGACGAAGATACCATGTTTGCAGCAGACTGTATTGTGGATATTGGTCCGGGTGCAGGAGAGCATGGCGGTAAAGTAGTGGCAGTAGGAACAGCGCAGGAACTGATGGGGTGCAAGGATTCTGTTACAGGAGCATATTTGAGCGGAAAAAGGAAGATTCCGGTGCCGGAGGCGCGGAAGTCGCCGGTTGGATATTTGAAAGTAGTCGGAGCAAGAGAAAATAACCTGAAAAATATCAATGTGGAATTCCCGCTTGGCGTGATGACCTGTGTCACAGGCGTATCCGGCTCAGGGAAGAGTTCGCTTGTCAATGAAATTTTATATAAGCGTCTGGCAAGGGATTTGAACCGTGCCAGAACCATTCCGGGAAAGCACAAGAAAATCGAAGGACTGGATCAGGTGGATAAGGTAATTGCCATCGACCAGTCACCAATCGGAAGAACGCCCCGTTCCAATCCGGCAACCTACACCGGAGTATTTGATTTAATTCGTGATTTATTCGCGGCAACACCGGATGCCAAGGCGAGGGGCTATAAAAAGGGCAGATTCAGTTTTAATGTAAAGGGCGGCCGCTGTGAGGCATGCTCGGGAGACGGCATTTTGAAGATTGAAATGCATTTCCTGCCGGATGTCTATGTACCTTGTGAAGTATGCGGCGGAAAGCGGTACAATCGTGAGACGTTAGAAGTGAAGTACAAAGGCAAGAGTATTTACGATGTACTGAACATGACTGTAGAAGAGGCGGTGAAGTTTTTTGAGCATGTACCGAGTATCCGCAGAAAGATGGAGACATTGTATGATGTTGGGCTTTCTTATATCAGACTGGGACAGCCGTCTACGGAGCTTTCTGGCGGAGAAGCACAGAGAATCAAGCTGGCAACGGAATTGAGCAAGCGCAGTACTGGTAAGACAGTGTATATTTTGGACGAGCCGACAACGGGATTACATTTTGCAGATGTGCATAAGCTGACAGAAATCTTACGGAGACTGGCGGATGACGGCAATACGGTCATTGTTATTGAACACAATTTGGATGTGATCAAGACTGCGGATTATATCATTGACATCGGTCCGGAGGGCGGTGACAAGGGTGGAACAGTTGTTGCTACAGGCACGCCGGAAGAGATTGTCAAGTGTAAAAAGTCATATACAGGGAAATATATAGATGCGGTTCTGAAGAAAAAATAAGGACTTGTATAGTAATCTGCCTTCATAGGCATTTGATTGTACAAGATGCGGTAATATAGTTATAGTGAATCATGATATTTTATACAGTCTGTACATTTATTGTGCAGACTGTATAAAATTTTAGGACATTACAAAAAATACAAATTAAGGGTTTCTATTTTGGACTAAATTGATTATACTGGTAGTGCAACTTTTATGTTATAGGAAATGGCATGTGATATTTATTGGATATTCATAATGAAAAAATATGGATTCCTATATCATAAAATACGCTCCACTGAGGATACAGATGACAAGGACATACAGTACAAATGATATAAAAAATAGTAGCAAGGGAATTTGAAGGGAGCGTTTATATGTCTGTAGATATAGGAATAGACTTAGGGACGGCAAGTGTGCTTGTTTATGTAAAAGGAAAGGGAGTAGTGCTCAAAGAGCCGTCTGTAGTCGCATTTGACAGAGACACCAATGTGATCAAGGCAATCGGAGAGGAAGCCCGGCTGATGCTGGGGAGGACTCCGGGAAATATTATTGCGGTAAGGCCGCTTCGCCAAGGGGTAATCTCTGATTATACTGTTACTGAGAAAATGATCAAATATTTTGTACAGAAATCTATGGGAAGACGGACGTTTAAGAAACCGCGGATCAGTATTTGTGTGCCCAGCGGCGTGACAGAGGTAGAGAAGAAAGCGGTGGAAGAAGCGACTTTTGCAGCAGGTGCAAGAGAGGTTAATCTGATAGAAGAGCCGGTAGCGGCGGCAATAGGCGCAGGAATTGATATTTCCAAGCCTTGCGGAAATATGATTGTGGATGTGGGAGGCGGAACGTCAGATATCGCAGTGATTTCTCTGGGAGGAACAGTTGTAAATACATCCATTAAAATTGCAGGGGATGACTTTGATGAAGCGATTGTGCGATATATGCGGAAAAAGCACAATCTTTTGATAGGGGAACGTACAGCGGAGGATATTAAAATTAAGATTGGCACCACATATCCCCTTCCAGACAAAGAGACATTAGAGGTAAAGGGAAGAAATCTGGTAACAGGACTTCCCAAGACCGTGACAGTTACATCATCCGAGACGGAAGAGGCATTGCGTGAAACAACAAGTCAGATTGTGGAGGCGGTTATTAATGTGCTTGAGCAGACGCCGCCGGAGTTATCTGCAGATATTCTGGATAGAGGAATCGTACTGACAGGAGGCGGGGCTATGCTCCGCGGGCTGGAAGACTTGATTGAGGAACGGACAGGAATCAGCACGGTAACAGCCGAGGATCCATTGAAGGTTGTTGCAATTGGAACAGGTCAGTTTGTAGAATTTATGAGCGGAGTCAGGGATTACTAAAAGATAGAAATGAAAAACAGGAGATAAACAGTGTGGAAACAGTAACCGGATATGTAGACCATATCGTATTTCGGAATCAGGAAAATGGATATACTGTATTTAATCTTGATGCAGATGATGGGGAAGTAACCTGTGTAGGCAGTTTCAATTATATTAATGAAGGGGAATTGCTGGAACTGGAGGGGGACTATGTCAATCACAATGTATATGGTACACAACTGAAAGTGAACTCTCATCGTGTGAAGGAGCCAGAGGACCTGATGTCTATTGAGAGATATCTGGGTTCCGGAGCAATTAAGGGGATCGGAGCAGCTCTGGCGGGTCGGATCGTCCGAAGATTTAAGGAAGATACGTTCCGGATTATTGAAGAGGAGCCGGAGCGTCTTGCAGAAGTGAAAGGAATTAGTGAACGTAAGGCAAGGGAGATTTCTGCGCAGGTAGAAGAAAAGAAAGATATGCGCAAGGCAATGATATTTTTACAGAAATATGGTATTTCCACATCCCTTGGTGTGAAAATTTATCAGTTTTACGGCAATAAGCTTTATCAAGTGCTGGAAGAGAATCCTTACCAGATTGCAGACAATATAGGCGGAGTGGGGTTTAAGACTGCGGATGAAATCGCTTCTCGCATCGGGATTCATGCGGATTCAGATTTTCGCATTCGGAGCGGTCTGCTTTATGTTTTGCAGCAGGCTGTAGGAGAGGGACACATTTATCTGCCGCAGGAAGTATTGGTGCAAAGAGCCATTCAGCTTTTAAATGTGGAGATTATTGATGCAGAGAAATATGTAATGGATTTATGCATTGACAGAAAAGTAATATTAAAAGAAGAGAATGGAGAAGACCGCATTTATCCGGCACACTTTTATTATCTGGAGCTGAATACGGCGAAAATGCTTCATGACTTAGACATTGATTGTAACATGCCTGAGGAAATGATGGAAAAAAGGCTAAAAAAAATAGAAGAACGTGAGAAGATTACACTGGACATTATGCAGCACAAGGCGGTTATTGAAGCAATTAAGCACGGACTTCTGGTTTTGACCGGAGGACCGGGAACGGGCAAAACGACAACAATCAATACGATGATTCAGTTTTTTGAAAACGAAGGGATGGAGTTATTGCTGGCAGCGCCGACAGGACGTGCAGCAAAACGTATGACGGAGGCGACCGGATATGAAGCTCAGACCATTCATCGGCTTCTGGAAGTGAGCGGAAATCCGGAGGAAGAGGGCAGCGTTAACGGATTTCTAAAGAACAGGGAGAATCCGTTGGAAGCTGACGTGATTATTATTGATGAAATGTCCATGGTGGATTTGTCATTGATGCATGCTTTGTTATCAGCGGTTGTAGTCGGGACTCGTTTGATATTGGTGGGAGATGTGGATCAGCTTCCATCAGTGGGGGCGGGAAGTGTGCTGAAAGATATTATTGCATCTGGATGTTTTCCGGTAGTGACATTGACACGTATTTTCCGTCAGGCGGGAGAAAGCGATATTGTGGTCAATGCCCATAAGATCAATGCGGGAGAACGGGTGGTGCCAGATAACAAGAGCCGTGATTTCTTCTTTTTGCGCCGACAGGATGCAGATACAATTATCCGTGTGATCATTACATTGATTCAGCAAAAGCTTCCGAAATATGTAGATGCTTTGCAAAATGAAATTCAGGTCATGACGCCGACAAGGAAAGGGCTGCTTGGCGTGGAGCGGTTAAACCATATGCTTCAGAGATACTTAAATCCGCCGGAACCATCGAAAGAGGAAGAAGAAATCGGCGGACGTATTTTCCGCGTGGGTGATAAGGTTATGCAGATTAAGAATAACTACCAGCTAGAATGGGAGGTACGGACAAAATACGGATTGACAGTGGATACCGGACAGGGGATTTTCAATGGCGATATGGGGATTGTATCTGAAATCAACAAATACGACCGGATTTTGGAAGTTGAATATGACGAGCATAGAAAGGTGAAATATCCTTTTGAAGCTGTAGATGAACTAGAACTTGCTTATGCAATTACTGTACATAAGTCTCAGGGAAGTGAGTATCCGGCGGTGATCATACCGCTTTTGCCGGGACCGAGACTGTTATATAACCGTAACCTTCTTTACACAGCAGTGACAAGAGCAAAAAAGTGTCTTACAATTGTAGGGAGTGAAGATGTATTTCAGGAAATGATACAAAACGAAAACGAACAGAACCGTTATACAAGTTTGGCGGAACGTATACAAGAATTTGCAGAGGGATTTTAGAAAGGACTTTGGATTTGCTTTATCCGCCGCGCTGTCCGTTCTGTGGAGAAATAATTACAGAAAACAGGGGAATCAAGAATACTGCAGCGGCACAGAGCAATAAGATGAGATATCGCAGAGGGACACAGAAGGACAGGCACTGTATTTGTACAGAATGTAACCAGACACTTCCTTATATTGGTGAGCAGCGCTGTATGAAATGTGGAAAACCGGTGCCAATGGAAGAACAGGAATACTGCACTGACTGTGCAAAGCATAAACTTGCCTTCGAGCAAGGTAGGAGTCTGTGGATCCATACAGGAAGTGTTATGCAGGCTGTTTATCGCTTTAAATTCCATAACAAACGGTATTATGCCCATATTTTTGCACAGGAGATGGCAGAATACTATGGAGACTGGGTTCAGATGAATAGAATTGAAACGATTATCCCTGTTCCTCTGCATTTTTCTAAACGAAGAAGCAGAGGATTCAATCAGGCTGAATTGCTGGCAAATGAATTTGGAAAACTGACCGGGCTTTCAGTGGAGACAAATGCGGTGGTGCGAATTAAAAAGACCAGTCCCCAGAAAAAGCTGAGTCATGAAGAGCGTCAGACAAATCTCAAAGGGGCTTTTGGGGTACGGACAGACTGGAAACCGGCAAGGACGGT
Source organism: Mediterraneibacter agrestimuris (assembly GCF_943193195.1). Classification (GTDB taxonomy): domain Bacteria; phylum Bacillota; class Clostridia; order Lachnospirales; family Lachnospiraceae; genus Schaedlerella; species Schaedlerella agrestimuris. Next base: position 10,534 of record NZ_CALPDG010000029.1, read on the forward strand.
CTTACTTGTAGACGATATTTATACAACAGGAAATACGATACACAGGATTGCAAAAGTCTTGAAAAAAGCAGGTGTTCAAAAAGTGTTTTTTTTAACCATAAGCATTGGACAAGGACTCTGAATATATGTTATACTAAAAATGATGGGTTGACATAAGATTAATTCTAAACAGACCTTGGATACATATTCGGGAGGCAGGTATGTTAGATAAAAGAAGAATCAGATTGATGGCAAGAATGTCTGCATATGAAAAGAACCATATTAAGCAGGATTTGAAGATTAGTACATATTATAAAAAAGATTATGCAAGTTTGAATACATTGATTACACTTTTGTGGATTACGGTTGGTTATGTGATTGTGGCTGGTCTGTATGCCCTTTGCAATATGGATGCGATTTTGAAGAATCTGGATTTGAATAAACTGTTTCTTCTGGTAGGAATTGCAGTGGGTGTTTATCTGATGCTGGTTATTATCTATTGTGTCTGTGCCAGTAGTTTTTATAAGGCGAAGCATAATCATGCGAAGCAGCGCGTAAAGAAGTTTTACAGAGATCTGGCACGTTTGGAAAAGATGGATATAAAGGAGAACAGGTAGGTTATGAGCACATTACTTAGTATACGAGAGCAGTTGAAAGAGATTTATGCAAAGTATTCGTTTTATATTACGCTTAGTATGCGGTTTGCGCTGGGAGTGCTGATATTCGGATTGATTAATTATAATGTGGGGTTCATGAAGGCGGCATCTTCTGTCGTAGTTACAATCGGGCTTTCAGTTGTCTGCGCATTTCTTCCTTTGATTGTTATGGTACTGGGGGCAACAGGTTTGATACTGATGCATTTGTATGTATTGTCTTTGCCGATTACGTTGGTTGCCGCATTGTTTTTTATTTTGATGTATATCTTTTATTTTCGTTTTTCTTCAAAGAAGGCTTGGCTTGTATTGTTAACAGCGGCAGGCTTTTCTTTGCAGATGCCGCTTGTGGTTCCGGTTGCGATTGGACTTCTTGGAAGTCCAGTATGCCTTGTACCAGCAGTATGCGGAACATTTACATATTATATGCTTCACTTTGTTAAAATATCGGCAAGTTCTTTTAAAGGAGAAGGAGGCGGTGTAGAAGCACTGGTAGATGGAGTGATGACATTTACGAAGCAGTCTCTGATGAATAAAGAGATGTGGATTATGGTTGCAGCTGTTGTTTTATGTGTACTTGTTGTATATGGTATCAAATCCAGAGGTATTGATCATTCCTGGAAAATTGCAACGGGAGCAGGAGCTGTAACAGCGATTGTTATCGCAGTGGCAGGAAATGTTGCATTGGGACTTCACATTTCCTATTATTCATTGTTCATCAGCGGAATTGCGGCTATCGTTGTGGGATTGTTGTTAGAGATTTTATTTCTGTCAGTGGATTATCTGCGTACAGAACATTTGGAGTTTGAAGATGACGAGTATCATTATTATGTAAAGGCAGTTCCTAAAATAGGTGTGACTGTTCCGGAAAAGAGTGTGAAGCATATCAATGAGCGTCAGGATAGTGAAGAAAGGGAAGAGTTTTCCGGGAGAAGAACAGGTGTGGGAAGAAAAAGGGAAAATAATTCAATAGAGCATACAGAGGAGCTTTTGCTGACAAGAAGTCTGAATAAAGAACTGGGGCTGGACGAAAGACCAAAAGATAAATAATAAAGAATTATAGAGAGACACAGCTAGATAGAATAAGCAAATATTGAAGAGGACAAAATAAATTATTAGAAGAGAAGAACGGAGGTGGAAAGATGCAGTTATGGATTCAGAATTTTATGAACAAATATATCGGTGACTGGTACTTTCCGGCTATTCGTTTAACCGATATTCTGGAAATATTGATTATTACGGTTATCGTATATGAGATTATGCTCTGGATTAAAAATACAAAGGCATGGATGTTGCTGCGGGGAATGCTGACTTTGGCAGCATTTATTCTGTTTGCAGCAATTTTTCGGATGCATACCATTCTCTATCTGGCAGAAGCAGCAATTAATGTACTGGCTGTCGCAGCAGTTGTAGTATTCCAACCGGAACTGCGTCGTGCACTGGAGAAGCTGGGAGAGAAAAATCTATTCAGTTCATTTTCTTTATTTGATAAGAATAAAGAGAATCAGAGATTTTCTGATTATACAATAGAAGGCATTGTAAGAGCCAGCTTTGATATGGGAAGTGTGAAGACAGGCGCATTAATCGTAGTAGAACAGGCGATTCATCTGACTGAGTATGAAATGACCGGAATCGAACTGGACTGTAAAGTTTCCCGGCAGGTTCTGATTAATATATTTGAACATAATACGCCGCTCCATGACGGGGCTATTATCATACGCGGGAACAGGATTACATCTGCTACCTGCTATTTGCCGTTATCGGATAATATGCAGATCAGTAAAGATCTTGGAACAAGACACCGGGCTGCGCTTGGTATCAGTGAAGTTAGTGATGCACTTGTGATCGCAGTGTCCGAAGAGACGGGAAAAGTATCTGTTGCAATGGGCGGGCAGCTTGTGCGCGGAGTTACGGCAGAATATCTTGAGACAAGGCTGTCTCAGATACAGTACCGGATGCCGGATACAAGGAAGCGGTTTAGTCTGCGGAAAGGACGGCATAAAGATGAAGAAAACTAATTTGCATAAGTTTTCCAGCAATCTTGGACTTAAAATCATTGCTCTTGTATTTTCTGCGATACTCTGGCTTGCGGTTGGATTTATTGACGACCCGGTTAAGAGCGAAGCATTCAGTAACATTCCGTTTACACTCAAGAATGAAGAAATTATTACGAATGACGGTAAAAAGTTTAAGATTATGGATGACATTGACTCTGTGCGTGTAGTTGTCCGTGCACCCCGTTCTATTCTGAACAACATTAATAGAAGAGATATCACAGCAGTTGTAGATCTGAGACAGCGGGATTCCAATACCGGGGTAGTCCCGATTAAAGCAGTAGTGTCTGGCTATGAGGAGAGTCTGAAGATAACAACAGAAACTAACCCGAATAATATTTTGATTAAGGTGGAGAATGAGGCGAGCAAGAGTTTTCCGATTTCTGTTATGACTGAGAATAATCCAAGGGATGGGTATGAACTGGGAGAAATGAAGGTTAATCCCGAACGGGTTGAAATCAGCGGTTCCGAAAGTACCATAGAGGATATCCAGAAAGTTGTTGCGAAAATAGATGTAATTGGTATATCAGAGGATTGTGAGATTAAGGCAAGTCTGCATATTTTTGATGGAAATGGCAATGAGATGGATCAGAATGGCTTACAGATGAATCTTGGAGACAAGGGTGTCAGTGTCAATGTGCAGATTCTGCCGAGTAAAAAAGTGAAGCTGGAGTTTGAGGTATCAGGCAATCCTGCGGAAGGTTATTATTATACAGGACTGAGCAGTGTGCCGGAGACGATTAAGGTATATGGTACAAAGGAGGCGCTGAAAGGACTGGATTCTATTAAAATACCTGCAAAGGTAATTGATATCAGCGGCGTAGATTCAAAGAGGGAATATACGATTGATATTTCACCATATCTTCCAGAAGGTGTGGCGCTGACAGATGAGACTGCCAATAATGTGATTGTTACAGTTATGGTAGAGAAAGATGGAACCAGAACATTCCTGCTTCAGGTAGGCTCGATCAGGATTAATAATCTTGCTGAAAATCTCAGTGCGACAATGGAAGTAAGCGGAGACCTGGAAGTATATTTTACAGGAAAAGAAGAGCTTCTGGAGAAACTGGACATCAAAAATGCGGCTTCTATTGATCTGCGTGATTATACAGAACCTGGGACTTATGAAGTTCCGGTCTATATAGCAGTAGATTCCGATGTTGTTTTGATGAATAATCCAGTAGTTACGGTTACTCTGGCACAAAAGGCAGAGGAAAATGAATCAACCGGGACAACAGAGTAATAAGATAGGAGGGATTCCCCGATGGTAAGACAAGAGGTTATAATTAAAAATCCGACGGGGCTGCACTTAAGACCGGCCGGACTCTTTTGTAAGACTGCAATACAGTTTGAGTGCAAAATTACCATAGAAAGGAAAAATCAGGGAGAGGAAATTTATGCCAATGCGAAAAGTGTTTTGAGTGTTCTTGGTTCATGTATCAAAAGTGGTGATGAGATTACCATTGCCTGTGAAGGAAAGGACGAGGAAGACGCATTGAAAGCTATGGTTCAGATTGTAGAAGACGGACTTGGAGAATAGTCAGAAAATCAGATATGCAAGAGTAAAAAGGAGAAAATACACATGAATAAAGCAACGTTAGTCATTATGGCAGCGGGAATTGGAAGCCGTTTCGGCGGAGGAATCAAACAGTTGGAGCCGATAGGACCAAATGGCGAGATTATTATGGATTATTCGATTTATGATGCAATGGAGGCAGGATTTGATAAAGTTGTTTTTGTTATCCGAAAAGATTTGGAGAAGGATTTCAAAGAAGTGATAGGCGATCGGATTGAAAAAGTTGTAGATACGGCGTATGCATACCAGGAAACATCAGATATTCCATCACACTATGCAGAACAGTACAAAGAACGCACAAAGCCATGGGGAACCGGACAGGCAATCCTGTGTTGTAAAGAAGTAGTAGATTCTCCGTTTCTTGTAATCAATGCTGACGACTATTATGGAAAACAGGCATATGTAGAAGCATTCCATTATCTGACAGAGAAAAAGAAATCTGACAAGATGGAAATATGTATGGTGGGATTTGTCCTGAAGAATACATTGAGTGAGAACGGCAGCGTGACAAGAGGGATCTGCCATGTGGATGGGAATAGAATGCTGACGGATATCGTAGAGACGCAAGGAGTTGAAAAGAGTAATAACGGAGCAGTCATCCGCAGTGAAACGGGAGAAAGAGCTGTAGACGCAAATTCAGTTGTTTCCATGAATATGTGGGGACTTTATCCGGAATTCTTTCAAATTCTGAAGAGTGGATTCGATATATTTCTTTCCAATATTGAAGAAGGCAATTTGAAAGCAGAATATCTTTTGCCTACCATTATCGGCGGTCTTCTGGAGGAAGATAAGATAGCAGTCAAAGTACTGGAGTCAAATGATAAGTGGTTTGGAGTGACCTACAAAGAAGATAAGGACAGTGTGGTTGCATCCGTCAGGGCGCTTGTGGATGCAGGAATGTATCCGGAGAAGTTATTCTGAAGGAGATTTTAATATATATCTAAATTAGGAACGAGTATAAAAAAGACCCCGGGTGTTTGATTATGGAGATGGATACCCAGAGGTCTTTTTTAATGACGACTGCTCAATAAAACCGGCTTATTACATAAGAGAATGTATATCTGATTAATTGCAGTTCGATAAGAATATAATGCGGAAGATTCTGTATGCGGAAGGGGACTTTTCGGCATTCTCTGCATCGCCTTAACCCTTCTTTCAAGCCGGAGACATATTCTTGTCCAAATCCTTTTTTATAGAAGAAAACCGTTTTGACAAGAAAGCCAAGCAGCAGAGGGAATGCATTTATCAGCAGCAGTAATGGAGGCATATTCTTATAAAGCAGCCAAATATTGTTACGTGCAGAAAGTTTCACTTTGAATGTATTGTACTTGGATCCGCTTGTTCCGCTGCCTACATGCTGAACGAGAGCAGTCGGACAGTATGTGTTTTTATAACCTAGGATTCTGGCGCGGAAACCGATATCAATATCTTCAAGATATGCAAAGTGGAGTTCATCAAAATATCCGATTTTTTCAAATACACTGCGCTTATAGATGGCTGCGCCGGCACAGGCGGAAAATACAGAATCTGGTTTGGTATACTGTTTGACAGATTTATTGCTGCCGCGGCAGATGCCCCATCCTAAAATCGTGAAAATATCTCCGGCGCTGTCGATCAGAGACGGTTTGTACATCTGAATCATCTTACTGCTGACAGAAAAGATATGAGGAGATGCTTCGATGGCGCAGATCATTTCTTCAACGTAGTGTTCGTCAACGATGGTATCATTGTTTAACAGGATAACATAAGGTGTTTTGGCACGGCGGATTCCCACATTTACAGCAGTGCTGAATCCATAATTTTCTTTTAATGCAATCAGCTCAATTTCTGGATAGGTTTCTTTCATGTATTCGATTGTTCCGTCGGTGGAATGGTTATCTACTACCAGAATCTGAAAGTCTTTATTCGTCTGACTTTCAAGAGACTCCAGACAAGGTTTCATAAAATGTTTTCCATTATAATTAGGAATAATAATTGTTACTTTCATAGTGCCCTCATTTCTATTTTGAGTTTCATTCATTCTGTTTGCATATAGTATATCAAATATAAATGAATATTTCAAAAAAATTTAAAATGTTACAAAAATATTACTTAAAAATATATGTCTTTTGTATTTCTAGTTGAGATTTTGAATGAAATATAGTATTATAATACGGAAAATAAAGGTGGAATATAAAGGAAGATGTTTATAAATGATAAAGAAAAATCAAAAAATGCTGAACCGGATTCAAGTGCTGTTAGATGCATTTGTACTTGTTTTGGCTTATTTTCTGTCCTGGTATCTCCGATTTGAAAGTGGACTCTTTGTGTTGGATGAATGGTATTACTCCCGTGGGGAATATATGCGTCTGCTCATACTGATTATACCTGAGTATTTGATTTTGTATTACCTGTTTCATTTGTATGTACCGAAACGAGTTCTTGGAAGACGTTTAGAAGCATGGCGTGTTGTTCAGGCCAATGTGATTGGTGTTATGGTTTTGATACTGTTTTTGTATCTGACAAAAAAGTCAGATATATCCAGACAGATGCTATTTATCTTTTTATGTGTTAATATATTTCTGGAAGTACTGGAACGTAATGTTCTGCGTATGATACTGAGGAACATCCGTAGAAATGGATATAATCAAAAGCATATGATTCTGGTAGGCTACAGCCGTGCGGCAGAGCAGTATATCGACCGTATTAAAGCCAATCCGGAGTGGGGCTATAATGTAAGGGGGATTTTGGATGATAATCATCCGGCAGGAACTGAATATAAAGGAATCAAAATCATCGGCACAATTGAAAACCTGCTGACAATCTTACCTCAGAACCGATTAGATGAGATTGCGATTACACTTGGGCTGAATGAATACTATCGGCTGGAAGAAATTGTGTCTATGTGTGAGAAATCTGGAATACACACGAAGTTTATACCAGATTATAATAATATCATCCCCACGAAGCCGTATACAGAGGATATACAAGGGCTTCCGGTAGTTAATATCCGGCATGTTCCATTGATGGATACGCTGAACCGGATGCTAAAAAGAAGCATTGATATTTTCGGCGCATTGTTAGCAATTGTTTTGTTTTCACCGGTGATGCTGTTTGTTGTTATAATTTTGAAATTGACGGACTCAGGGCCGGTTGTGTTTAAACAGGAAAGGATTGGCTGGAAGAACAAGCCGTTCTATATGTACAAGTTTCGTTCTATGATTGTTCAGCAAGAGTGTGACGAGGAGAAAGAATGGACGAAAAAGAACGATCCGAGGGTGACGCCTTTCGGCAGGTTTATGCGTGGGACAAGCATTGATGAACTGCCGCAGTTTTTTAACGTGTTAAAGGGCGATATGAGTCTTGTTGGTCCGAGACCGGAACGGCCGCAGTTTGTAGAGAGCTTTAAAGAAGAGATCCCAAGATACATGGTCAAGCATCAGGTACGTCCGGGAATTACCGGGTGGGCGCAGGTCAATGGATACAGGGGCGATACTTCGATTAAGAAAAGGATTGAGTACGATCTGTATTACATTGAAAACTGGACACCGGGATTTGATTTTAAAATTATCTTTTTGACATTCTTTAAAGGGTTCATTAATAAAAATGCATATTGATTAAAGAAGATAAAGCTTTGAAAAGAGACAGAAAGGGAGCAGATGTTTACAAGACAGAAGAAAGCGGATGTGATTATACCCACATATAAACCAGATGAAACAGTTGTTATGCTGGTGAAGCGATTGCTAAAACAGACATATCCGATTCATGAAATTCATTTGATCAATACAGAAACAGGAGTGTTTCCAGAGGAGTTATATTGTTTAGAAAAGGTGCGGGTTACACACATTCCGAAAACGAAGTTTGATCATGGCGGAACAAGGCATTTTGGAGCAGAGACATCTGGAGCAGATTTCCTGATTTATATGACACAGGATGCAGTCCCGGTGGATGAACGGATGATCGAGAAACTTTTGCAGCCTTTTGAAGATGAAACGGTTGCGATTGCATACGGGAGGCAGATGCCGGCAGCAGACTGTAAATTTATCGAACGATATACAAGGAGTTTTAATTATCCGGAAAAGGGATTTGTGAAATCGGCAGCGGATTTGAAGCAGATGGGAATTAAGACATACTTTTGTTCCGATGTATGTGCGGCATACCGGAAATCTGTTTATGAAGAATTGGGGGGGTTTGAGCGCAGAGCAATTTTTAATGAAGATATGATCATGGCGGCGAGAGTTATACAGACAGGATACCGGGTTGCATATGCGGCAGAAGCCAGAGTAATTCATTCCCATAATTACGGATGGATACAGCAGTTTCAGAGGAATTTTGATCTGGCGGTCTCTCAAAGCGATCATCCAGAGATTTTTGAGGCTGTCAAATCTGAAACAGAAGGTATCCGGCTTGTAAAGGATACTGCAAAATATTTGATAAATAGGGGAAGACCATGGTTGATTCCGTCATTGGTCATTACAAGCGGATTTAAATATTTAGGATACAGGTGTGGGCGGAATTACAAAAAACTGCCCCGCTGGATGATCAGGAGATGTACAATGAATCCGGGATACTGGTTAACAGTTACAGATGTGAAAGAAGATTGATGATTGATGTTCGAGACAAAATATTGTATAATAATATGCAGTTTTGTTGAAAGTAAACAGTGGAGATGAAAGATTATGGCAAATAAAAGACGATCTTCTGGTCGAGAGACAGAATTGAAAAGAAAGGAAGCAAAGCGCAGCGCGTCGAGTGGAAAGCGTTCTACGGAGAATCGTGGGAGAGCACCGGGAAAAGGAAGAAATAACGCATCTGGCAGGAAGAGAAGAAGAAAAGGTATGTCGGCTGGAAGCAAGGCGGCAATTGCTTTCTGCGTCATTCTTCTGGTTTTTGTGCTTGCAGCCATTGGTGTGATGGCAAGTAAGCTGAGCAAGCTGAATACGGATCATATTGATACGGATAATCTGAGCATTTCGGACGAGTTGGAGATGGATCAGACAGGCTATCTCAATGTAGCTCTCTTCGGATTAGATACAAGAGAGAAGAATGAGGATTTATCAGGAGTATCGCGAAGTGATACAATTATGATCGCAAGTCTGAACCGTGAGACCAAAGAGGTCAAGCTTGCATCTGTATACAGGGATACATTGTTGCAGATGACGGATGTAAAAGTCAAAGAAGGTGAATACTACAATTATTCAGATGTAGATCTACAGAAAGCAAATGCAGCGTACGCGTTTGGCGAGGAAGAAGAAGCTATCTCCATGCTGAACAGGAATCTGGATCTGGATATTCAAAAATATGTTACAGTAGATTTCTCAGCATTGGTTGATGTAATCAATGCACTGGGCGGTGTTGAAATTGATGTTACTGAGGAAGAGGTTGATTTTATCAACGGGTATGGAACCGAAGTTGCCGCTGAGACGGGCGTGATTACAGATTATGTATATAACGCAGGTCTTCAGGTGTTGGACGGAGTTCAGGCAACTTCTTACTGCCGTATCCGCCAGACATTGGGGGATGATTTTAAGCGTGCAGAGAGACAGCGTACGGTATTGACAAAGGTGGCGGAAAAAGCACAGACAGCTGATATCGCAACGTTGAATAAGATTGTTGACAAGGTATTCCCGAAGCTGAAGACCAACTTCACATTGACTGAAATTCTGGCATATGCCAAGGATGTGAAGAAGTACAAGCTGGGCGAAACACTTGGATTTCCGATGGAAAAGGATACGATGTCCTATCCGGGGCAGGGAGACTCTGTTATACCGGTCACATTGGAAGGGAATGTTATTGAACTTCACAAATATCTGTTTGGTGCAGAAGAGAGTTATACCCCGACTTCTACGGTTCAAACAATCAGTGAGATAATCGTAGATCAGACTGGATTTGCAGGAAACGATACGGAAATATATACAGATGTGGGTTCAGCAGGTACTAGCACATATACTGGCACAGAGGACTATTATAACGGTAATACTGCCGGAAATGGCTATGAGGGAGATATGGGCGCTGTGAATAGCGGCTATGAAACAGGAAACAGTACTGGAAGCAATGACGGTATGGATTCACAGTGGAACGGAACAGATACAACAGGCGGTAATGATACGTGGAACGATTCGGGAGTGTACGGTGACGGCAGCGGGGAATCTGGATATTAATTACGGATGCACAGCAGCATGAGAAAACATACAAGAAGAGGTCTAATATGAATAAAATAGTAAAAAAACTGAAAACGATCAGTCTGATGATATGCGCAGTGTTGTTTATACCGGCAATCGTGAGCTATGCAGCGGAGGGAACAATTGCGTTTTCTGATCCAACTGGAAAAGTTGGAGAGGAGATACTGGTTAAAGTGAAGATGGAGGCCGGAGGATCTGCGATCGGAGACGGACAGGCAACCATCTCATATGATAGTACAAAGCTAGAGTTTGTCAACGGAACCAATGCAACAGGGGGAAATGGAACAATAGAATTATCTGCATCAGGGACGGGGACAGAAACAGAACTGGCATTTGAACTGAATTTTAAGGCGCTGGCAGAGGGAAGTACAAACATTGAAGTGACAAGTTCTACTGCTTATTTGTTTTCAGATGAAACGCTCAATCTGACACCAGGGACTGGAGTGGTCACGATTGAAGGAGCAGACGGAACAACAGCAGCAGGAACAGATTCTGAGACCGGGAAATCAGGAGAACGGCAGGTAAGTGAGGCAAATGTGGAAGTCCTCGGTACAATGTACGGAATTTATGAAAATTTCACAGAAGCTTTGATACCGGAAGGATTTTCAAAAACAACAATCAATTATAACGGCGGAGAACACAATGCAATTATACAGGACGTATCCGGTGAAATTATGGTTTACCTGATTGCGGGGGAAAATGATCCGGTAATGGCTGTATATAATGAAGAAAAGAGCAGCTTTGTGATAGCTGAGCAGATAGGAATCAGCGATGAATTTTTTGTGTTTGTCTTAAGTGAAGGTGATGCGAGCACTTTACCGGAACAGTTTCAGGAGGCAAATATCGAAATCAACGGGACCAATTTTCCAGCATGGCAGAATATGAATGCCAAGGAATATTATCTTGTGTATGCGTTGAGCAGCGGAGGAACAAAAGGGTATTATGAGTATGATTCGATAGAAGGGACATATCAGAGATATGTGTTTGAGTCGATGGAGAAAGCGGAAAAGACAAAGGAGGACAGTCCCGTACTTGCTAAGGTAAAAGAGCTGGTTGACCATTATTTCCTGATTATGGCAGCAGTCATAGCAGCACTTTTATTGATTCTGTTTATTGTCATTATTGTATTGACAGTGAAATTGAGCCGCAGAAATGCTGAGCTGGATAGTTTTTATGATGATTATGATGACGATGATGAATCGGGTGAAGAATTCTCTGATGATGATTATGAAGATGACGATGGCTATGACAATGATGAGTACGAAGACAACTATGATGATGAGTACGATGATGACTATGACGATGATGAGTATGAAGACGACTATGATGATGATGAGTACGAAGACGACTATGACGATGATGACGATGATGACCGAAAACAGAAGTATGATGTTGACTTCATAGATCTCTGATGGTTATGATTTTTGTGGAATAAGTAGAATAGAAGATATAAAACACCCCGAAAAGAAAATAATGGGGTGTTTTATTAATATTATGGTATTGTACGGAATAGATATCACATGTTGTATTAAAAATTATGGATGGACGAATAGATTTGACATTGTGATATGATAAAAATAAGGAATATATTGCCAAATTTTACAAAATTGTTGCAAAAATTGTTTAAGTGATTGCGGAAAATGTTAAAAAATGATATTATATAAAACTGATATAATTCAAGTGAATATTAATGTAAATGATTTTGGGGAAAATTACGAAAGGATATGTTTATGGCTGAGAATAGGAATAGACAAAATCGAAACAATAAAAAACAAGCTACAACAAAAAGAGAAAGTCAGAGCAATCGTCCTATGACGAAAGGAGAACAACAACGGCGGCAAAGTAAAACACAGGAACGCAGAAAGCAAGCAGCTAGCGGTAATCCTGCCAAGACCGTACATGGTGCTTCAAAATCTACAGCGAAGAAGAGGAGTAAAAATCAGCTTAGCAGAAATATTGGCATGGCATTGGCAGGTATTCAGCTCGTAATCTCCTTGATTTTTATGCTGTCGCTGTTTGTACTGAATATGCTTCCGATGAAGTATTTGGGGACAGTGGCGCTGCTTCTTTTCATTGTATTTCTGGCAGTGCTGTTCAGTCAGCTGCTGTCAAAGAAAAAAGGAATTACGGGTAAAGCGATCAGTGTGTTGATGTCTATTGTACTGGCAGTTGGTTCTTTTTATATCTTTAAGACAAACAATACTGTACAGGCAATCAGCAATGGCGGTGTTAAATTAGATAAAATGGTTGTTGCTGTTCTTGCAGATGATCCGGCAGAGACGATACAGGATGCAGCAGATTACATCTTCGGCGTGCAATATGCAATGAGAGGCGATGATGTGCGTGAAACAGTTGAAGCCATTAATACAGAGCTTGGAAATGAGATTACGACAACAGAGTATAAGAGTGTACAGGCACAGGCGGCTGCTCTCCACAATGGTGATGTGCAGGCGATTATATATAATGAAGCATACCTTAGTATTCTGGAAGAAGAGTTTGGCGACTTTAGCAGCAATGTAAAAATAATCTACACACATAACATTGAAAGCAAAGTGGAGAATAAGGCGGCAGAAGTGAAAGTTGAGGATGACAGTTTTACTGTATACATCAGTGGTATTGACGTCTATGGCGCAATTGAGACTAACAGCCGAAGTGATGTGAATATTATGGCAGTAGTGAATCCGACTTCACATCAGATTCTGCTTGTGACAACGCCGAGAGATTTCTATGTAGAAATACCGGGTATTTCCGGAGGGGCAAAAGATAAGCTGACTCATGCGGGAATCTATGGTGTAGATGCGTCAATGTCTACATTGGGCGCATTGTATGACACAGACATTGATTTTTATGCGCGTGTGAACTTTACATCGCTTGTCACAATGATTGATGCGCTGGGCGGAGTGGAAGTCAATTCCGAGCAGTCATTTACAACAAGCTATGATTCGGGGCTGGTAATGGATGTAGTGCAGGGCGTGAACCATTTCAACGGACAACAGGCGCTGGCATTCTCCAGAGAGCGTCAGAATGTGGACGGCGGCGATTTCCAGCGAGGAAAGAATCAGCAGGCGGTAATCACTGCTATGATTAAAAAGGCCGTATCACCGGCAATCCTGATGGGGGCAAACGGTATATTGGAAAGCGTCAGCGGCAATGTGGATACAAATATGAGCCATGAACAGATCCAGACGTTGATCAGGAGTCAGTTGTCAAATCCTGCGGCATGGAACATCAAATCTATGGCGGCAGAAGGAACAGGGGATGAGCAGTACTGCTATTCTTCAGGGGAAACGCTTCTGTATGTAACGCAGCCGGATATGAACTCCATCACGGCAATTCAGCAAGCTATTGACGCGGTAGAAGCAGGAGAAGTGTTCCAAGATTCAGAAGTAGCGCAGTAAGCAGGAAAGAAAGCCCGGAACATATTTAAATCAGGACATTACCTAAAATATACAGAATACAGAGGGAAAATAGATGAAAGAGTTGAAAAGAAAGTGGAAGGAAAAAATAGATTTATCTGTTACGTACAAATACTTTCTTGTGGTATTAGATGCAGTTTTTATTAACCTAAGTTCCTTTCTGGCACTCTGGCTTCGGTTTAATATGCATATTTCAGAAATCGAATCGTGGTATATGGAGTCGGTATTAGATGTGGCAGTATGGAATACAATAATTACACTGGCAATATTTGCGGTCTTGAAGCTATACAGCAGCCTGTGGAGGTTTGCAAGCATTAAAGAACTGGTTTATGTAATTGAGGGATGTGCAGGTTCGGTACTGGTCAATATTTTCCTGTACTTCTTCACTTATAAGCCGATTTACAGAAGCTACTTTATACTGTATGGCGCCGGACTGTTCATTCTGACTTGCATCAGCCGTTTTTCTTATCGTCTGGTACGCCTTTTGTACCGCAGCCATATTCATGGAGGTCATGTGCGTAATACGATGATTATCGGGGCCGGTGAAGCCTGCAATGTGGTCATGAAAGAGCTGGAACTGAGTACAGAGCTGGATTCCCGTATCTGTGCGATTATTGATGATAATCCGAGAAAGTACGGCACCTACATTCATGGAGTGAAGGTCATGGGCGGCAGAGACCAGATTGTACCCGTTGCGAATAAATATGGAGTCAATGAAATTATTGTTGCAATTCCAAGTGCGGATAAGAGAGAACAGAGGAAGATTTTGAAAATCTGTCAGCAGGTGCCGAGATGTGAGTTGAAGATTCTTCCGGGTGTGTACCAATTGGTAAACGGAGAGGTGAGTGTGTCAAAGCTTCGTAATGTGGAAATTGAAGATCTGCTGGGCAGAGACCCGATCCAGATTACAACAGAAAAGATTGGAAGATATGTATCGGATAAGGTCGTGCTCGTTACAGGCGGAGGCGGAAGCATCGGGAGTGAATTGTGCCGTCAGATTGCGGCAAACGGTGTGCGCCAGCTCATTATCTTTGATATATATGAGAACAATGCATATGACATTCAGCAGGAATTGAAGAGGACTTATCCAAATCTGGATTTAGTCGTGCTGATCGGTTCTGTACGTAATGGACGTAAAGTTAACAGTGTGTTTGAGAAATATCAACCCGATATCGTTTATCACGCGGCTGCGCATAAGCATGTACCTCTTATGGAAGACAGTCCGAATGAGGCGATTAAGAATAATGTATTCGGAACCTATAAGGTGGCACTGGCAGCAGATAAGTATGGAACAAGTAAGTTTGTGCTTATTTCTACAGATAAGGCAGTCAATCCAACGAATATCATGGGCGCTTCCAAACGAATGTGCGAGATGATCATTCAACTCTTTAGCAGCCGTTCTAAGACAGAGTATGTGGCTGTTCGTTTTGGAAATGTGCTGGGAAGCAACGGTAGTGTGATTCCGCTGTTCAAGAAACAGATTGAGGAAGGAGGACCGGTGACTGTGACCCATCCGGATATCATTCGTTATTTTATGACGATCCCCGAGGCGGTTTCACTGGTCCTTCAGGCGGGAGCCAGTGCAAAGGGCGGAGAAATTTTCGTGCTGGATATGGGACAGCCTGTAAAGATTGCCGATCTTGCCAAGAACCTGATCCGTCTGTCGGGATACAAGGAAGGCGTAGAAATTGAAATTAAGTATACCGGACTTCGTCCGGGTGAGAAGCTCTATGAAGAGCTTTTGATGGATGAGGAAGGACTTCAGAATACAGAGAATGAATTGATTCATATCGGTAAACCAATTGACTTTGATGAAGACGAATTTCTCAAAGATTTGGAAGAGTTGTATCAGGCAGCCTATGCTGAGACAGATCATATGAAAACGATTATAAATAAAATCGTCCCAACCTACCACTTGCGGCAGGCAGATGTGATTCGCGACCAGAAGATATAGGAAGGCTGGAAACAGACATTTTCAGATGCAAGCTCTAATCTTCCGGATGCGTTTTTGAACAGGGGAGTGGCAGATATGGATGTGAAAGGAAATAAAGAACAATGAAAGTACCATTTTCACCGCCGGATATTACAGAAGAAGAAATCAATGAGGTTGCTGAAGCGCTCAGAAGCGGATGGATTACAACGGGACCAAGGACCAAGGAATTCGAGCGTCAGATCGCTGAATACTGTGGAACGGAAAAAGCGGTTTGCCTGAACTCTGCAACGGCATGTCTGGAACAGTCTCTGCGTGTTATGGGAATCGGCGCCGGAGACGAAGTTATAACAACAGCATACACTTACACTGCGACTTGCAGCTGCATTTGCCATGTGGGTGCGACACCTGTACTGGTGGATACGCTGCCGGGCACATTTGAGATGGATCCGCAGCAGGTCAGGAATGCTGTTACAGAGAAAACAAAAGCAATTATCTGTGTAGATCTGGCAGGAATCATCTATAGTAAGTATGATGAAATTTTTCAAATTGCGGAAGAAAAGAAAGTATTGTTCCATCCGTCAAATGAACGTCAGCAGGCATTAGGCAGAATCATGGTGATGTCAGATGCCGCGCATGCATTCGGTGCAAAGCAGAATGGAAAAATATGCGGACAGATTGCAGATTTCACCTGTTTTTCTTTCCATGCAGTGAAGAATCTGACAACTGCAGAGGGCGGCGCGGCTGTCTGGTCAAAAACAGTTACTGAATCTGGAATAGACAGCGAAAAGTTATATAGAGATTATATGCTTTTATCCTTGCACGGACAGTCAAAGGATGCCCTGGCGAAGACTCAGGCGGGAGCGTGGGAGTACGATATTACAGATCCTTATTATAAATGTAATATGACGGATATTATGGCTGCTATCGGTCTGGTACAGTTGAAGCGTTATCCAGAAATTCTGGAAAAAAGAAGAAAAATCATTGGAAAATATGATTGGGCTTTGAAAGATCTGCCTGTTGAAGTGCTTACACATTATGATGGGCAGAACATTTCCAGCGGACACCTCTACATGGTACGTCTAACCGGAAAGACACGGGAGGAGTGCAATGCAGTCATTGAGAGGCTGGCGAAGAAGGATATTGCTTCTAATGTACATTATAAGCCGCTGCCATTACTTACAGCATATAAAAATAGGGGATTTGATATACAAAATTATCCGAACGCATATAGGCAGTTTGCAAATGAGATTACACTGCCGCTTCATACCTGCTTAAGCAATGAGCAGATAGAGTATGTGATTAAGGAGTTTAAAGATGCATTATAAACAGTGGAATGAACTGCCAGTGCAGTTTCAAAATGAGAAAATAAAACCTTATTATCAGATGTTAAGCAAGCACAAAACCAGTATCCGCATAAAACGGATACTGGATTTTGTGCTTGCTTTTTGTCTGACGGCCGTACTCTCTCCGGTGATGCTGATACTTGCCGTCTGTATCAAAATCGACAGCAGAGGTCCGGTGTTTTATCGTCAGGAAAGAGTCACACAGTATGGGAAAATGTACCGCATTTTTAAGTTTCGTACCATGGTCGCAGATGCAGACAAAAGAGGTCCGGCAATCACTCAGAGCGGAGACAGACGTATTACGAGAATGGGGAATGTCCTGCGTAAATGCCGTCTGGATGAACTGCCGCAATTATTTAATGTATTGACCGGTGACATGAGCTTTGTAGGAACCAGACCAGAAGTAAAGAAGTACGTGGATGCTTATACTGATGAGATGACAGCAACATTATTATTGCCGGCAGGAATTACTTCTAGAACAAGTATAGTTTATAAAGATGAAGATGAAGTGATGGAGAAATATCTGAAAGAGACCGGAGAGAGCGTGGATGAAGTCTATATCCGCTATGTTCTTCCCGAAAAAATGAAATACAACCTTCAATACCTGAAAAAATTTAGTGTGTTAGGAGATTTGAAGATTATGATTGATACGGTGCTTGCTGTGATACACTAGATGATATAAGACAGAGCCGTCAAGTGATACTGAGATAAAAGATATCGACAGATACCGAGAGGAGCAGATATGAAGAAGATAGCTGTAGTTACAATGGGAGTCCGGTTAAATGACGAACCAGGATATACTAGATTTCGTTATATATGTGAATTTCTGACAGATGCGGGATATGAGGTGGATTTGATAACAACTACGTTCCAGCACTGGGAAAAAGAACAGCGTAATATTGCAAAAATCAAACAAGAGGACTACAAATTTAATATCAAATTCATTTATGAACCGGGATATAAGAAAAATGTGGATTTGAAACGAATCCGCAGTCATCGGATTGCGGCGAAGAATCTGCGTACCCTGTTGGAAAAAGAAGGAAATTATGATTTGGTCTATGCTGAGATTCCCCCAAATGACGTGGCTCTTGCAGCGGCAGAGTATGCCAAAGAAAAGGGGATTCCTTTTGTAGCAGACGTCAATGACCTGTGGCCGGAAGCAATGAGGATGGTATTGGATATTCCGGTGGTCAGCGATATTCTATTCTATCCGCTTCAGAGAGACGCAGAAAAAGTATACCGTCTTGTTTCCGGTGTCATCGGAACTTCTGATGAATACCGAGACCGACCATTTCGGAATCAGCAGCGGAATATCCCGAAACGGACCGTTTATGTAGGTAATGAATTGTCGGTATTCGATGAAGGAGCAGAGAAAAATCAGGAAGAAGTCTTTAAAGGTGAAGATGAGTTTTGGGTAACTTATGCCGGAACGATCGGAACAAGCTATGACATCAAAACCATGGTGCTGGCGGCTGAAGAGCTTGCTAACAGAGGAATGCCAAATATCAGAATTAAGATACTGGGTGGTGGTCCAATGAAAGAGGAACTGCGCAGTATGGCAGATGTAAAGCAGATTTTTAATGTTGAATTTGTCGGATATGCACCATATGAAAAGATGGCAGCTTACCTGAAAAAATCTGATGTGCTTGTAAACTCTTTTGTGAAAAAAGCGCCTCAGAGTATTGTGACTAAGATCGGAGATTATCTGGCAGCAGGCAGGCCTATGATCAATACATGTATGAGTCCGGAGTTCCGTGCCAAAGTAGAACATGACGGATTCGGAGTCAATATTATGCCGGAGGATGTGAAAATTCTTGCGGATGCAATCGAAGATTTTTATGAGGATCCGGAAAAGTGTAAAGAAATGGGTGAAAAGGCCCGGAAAATTGCGGAACAACAGTTTGACAGACCGCATTCTTATAGGAAGATAGAAGAATTGATTCAGGAACTGCTGAAATAACAGAAAGAAAGCAACAGTTCAGCCTTTGGCTGAACTGCTACAAGAAATTAGGAAATACAGAGGACAAGTAAAGTGAAAGAACAGCCTTTTTTCAGTATTGTAATGCCGGTTTACGGAGTGGAAGCGTATATAGAACATGCAATTCTAAGCATTATGAAACAAACATATCAAGATTGGGAGATTGTTATCGTGAATGACTGTTCTCCAGATACAAGTGTAAAAATTGCAGAACAGATGGCAGGGAAGGACAACAGGATCCGGATCATACATCATGAAAAGAACCAAGGACTGAGCGCTGCGCGAAATACCGGAATCCGGGAAGCAGCAGGAAAGTATGTATGGTTTATGGATCCGGATGATTATGTAGATGCCGATGTATTGGAGAAAGTGAAAACATCTTTGAATAAGAATCCGGCAGAAGTTGTGATGTTTGGATTGATTGAAGAATACTACGATCAAAATGGAGAACTGGATTATACTCATGCCATCCGTCCTATAGAACAACTGTATGACAATCAGGAGGAATTACGGAATGCAGTAATTCATTATGAGCAGGAAACATTATATGGATATGCGTGGAATAAAATCTACAGTTTGCAGTATTTGAAGGAAAATCACTTTTTGTACCAGAATGTCAAACTGATAGAAGATATTGAATTCAATATCAGGTTCTTTATGGATATCAGACGGCTGAATGTGCTGGGAATCACACCATACCATTATGCAAAACGTTTGAGCGCGAATCTGACCAATAAGTTTGTGCCGGAATATTTTGAGGTACACAGGCGCAGAATTGAATTATTGTATGAACAGCATAAATACTGGAATCTGTGTACAGAAGAAGTGAGGCAGACACTGGGAAGTCTGTATGGACGTTATATAGTTTCTGCATTAGAGCGAAACTGTGATAAACGTTCTGGAATGTCTCATACACGGCGCTATCGGTGGTGCAGAGCTGTGTTTTGTGATGGGTTATTTGAAGATTTGATTCCGTCTGCACGGGCAAAGGACAGTAAAGTGCTGTCAATCGCATTGGTTCTTCTCCGATGGAAAAAAACGATGCTGTGTCTGATGATGGGGAGAGGAATTCATGTAATCCGGGGCGGAATGCCAATGCTATATTCTAAGGTAAAGTCAGGAAGGTAGAGGAAAGTGGATCAGTTAAAAAGATGCTTGTTTGGATTTAAGATGATATATTTGATGTATCTGCTTCTTGCATTCAATGCATTTGTGAACGGAATGTCATGGATGAATCTGGCTGCTTATGGAATTACAGCCGGGGGAGGAATTTTGTGCATCTGGATATTCCTGCGATGGAAAAGGTATAAGAAAGCAGTAGGCATTGTTTTATTGGAATTGTTTGCACTAAGTTATGCTGTCAGTGCAGTTACTCATATTTCTTATGCTGGGATAGCGGAAAATGCCAAAGGTTTTATTTGGCTGGTGCTTCCAAGTATAGTGTTGTATGCTTCAGCGTTTGATATGAGCGGGGAAGAAATGCACAAAGAATTAACAAGTCTTGCCAGTCTGTATATTGTGTACTGTACTGCGGCAGATGCTATCAGTCTGAGTATGCTTGCATGGGGATGGAAGTATGATTATACAGATCCGGCAGGGACAATCCATTCTATCGGTTATCGATGGGGACGGCTGTGGGGAATTTATGACGACCCAAACCATGGGGCAACAATTAGTGCAATCGCAGTCTTATTATTGATTTATTTGTTTGGAAAGACAAGGAAGTTGTGGCAGAAAATACTGCTTGTTATTTGCGGTATTATCCAGTATGCTTATATCGCCCTCTCTGATTCCAGAACGGGTATGTTGTGTCTTGTAACAGGGCTGGTGCTTTATACAATTTTGCAGATCGTGAGAGACAGGCGCACAGCCGGGAAAAGGATACTGATTTTAACTGTAACAGCCGCAGTAATATTTGCAGGGGATGTGGCGTTGAAAGCAGCATATGCACCGGTAGATGCAATGATGAGAAAGAGAGAGGCACAAAATATTTCATCATCGGTCAATAACGGGCGAAAACAGAAGCTAAAACAAGATTATAGTAACGGCAGAATGGAATTGTGGGGCAGCGGATTGGAGATTATGGAATCTTCTCCTGTAATCGGAGTAGGGTATCGAAATATGAGCGGATATGCACAGCAGCATTTTCCTGATTCCTATATGGTAAAAAATGCAGCCAGAATCCGTTATGATTCCATGCACAATCTAGAGATGGATGTGCTGGTAAGTCAGGGAATTGCAGGTATGATAATTTTTCTGGCATTGTTGATACATATGCTTTGGAAAATCATACGAAGAGCTTCAGTATTGCAGAACGCAGATGATCATTTTATTGCAGTTATGCTTTCAGCAGCGTTGGCGTTGGGGGTGGCTTCTACATTTTTATCCTTTATTTTTTATGTCAATGCGCCGCAGAGTTTCTGCTTCTGGCTTTTCCTGGGATATGGGATGCATGCGCTGACGAAAGAAAAGGAGGCGCCAAATCTATGAAACGGATATTGGCAGGTTTTATAGGCGATGGAAAAGCAGGCGGTGTTGATCGGTATCTGCTGAATTTTCTGGAAGCTGTTCATGGAGAGAATATACAAATTGATTTTTTGACAAATGAAGTCAGTCAAGAATTGGAAAATAATTTGAAACAGTATGGCTCAAAACTGTATGCAGTCACAACACTTAAGCATCCGATCAGGCAATACAGGCAGGTATGTGCTGTAATGAAGAAAAATACGTATGATATGGTGTATTTAAATCTCTCTACTGCAATCGAATGTATTGCAGCGTTTGCGGCAAAAAAGATGAAGGTGCCGGAGAGGGCGCTGCACAGTCATTCCAGTGGAAATGACAGGCAGAGTGCACTGTCCAGGATGATTTATAATTTTATTCATAGAATCTGCCGCTTGTTTCTCTACAAAGCAGGAACTGTTTATTATGCATGTTCTGTCAAAGCAGGAGAGTGGCTGTATCCAAAAAAAATTGTACATTCCGATAAATTTGAAGTAATCTACAATGCTGTGGACAGAAGCCGGTTCTGCTATCAGCCGGACATCCGGCTTAAAATGAGGGAAGAACTAGAGCTGGAAGAAAACTATGTTATCGGACATGTAGGAAACTTCTGCTATCCTAAAAATTGCCGGTTTCTGATAGAAGTATTTGAACAGATTCACTTGTTAGATAAACAAACTGTACTTTTGCTCATTGGAACTGGTGTAGAATTTGAAGAAATAAAGCAGCTTGTCAGCGATAAAAATCTTCAGGATTCTGTGCGGTTTCTGGGCTGGAGAAACGATACGGGGCGGCTTTACCAGGCAATGGATACATTTCTGCTTCCATCCAGATTTGAGGGACTGCCGATCGTAGGTGTGGAGGCCCAGTATACCGGATTACAGTGTGTGTTCAGCAGTGAAGTGACGAAAGAGACACAGATACAGAAGGAATGTTATTTTCTTGATTTGGAACGAGGACCTAAAAAATGGGCGGAATTTATATTAAAACATAAAAAATATGACAGAGAACAGGTTCAGTTCTTGAAAGAAGCAAAGAACTATGATCTGGAAAAGCAGATCAGCCAGTTGAGGAGGATTGTATGCTGACAGTAACGGTTGTTGTTGCCGTATATAATATTGAAAAATATATAGAGAAATGTATTCAAAGTATTATTAGACAGACATGGAAAGAGATGGAAATTCTGCTTGTAGACGATGGTTCAACAGATGAGAGCGGAAATATCTGTGACCGTTATGCAAAAGCAGATGACAGGATCCGGGTGATCCATAAGATCAACGGCGGTCTTTCTGATGTCCGCAATGTGGGACTGGAAGAAGCTTCCGGAACATACCTGCTCTATGTGGACGGTGATGATTATATTGCGCCGGAATGTGTGGAAAAAGCAGTCGAATGTGCAAAACATCATGAAGCAGAGGTTGTGATTTTTGATTATCAGGAAATTGAAGAATCGACCGGACGGAGAGAACGCTGGAGCATGGAGATTCCACGGGAAAAGAAACTGACGGTAAAAGAATGCCCGTCTCTTTTGATTGCAACACCCTGTGCATGGAATAAGCTGTATCGGAAATCAGTCTGGGACAGATGCGGGCTTCGGTATCCGGTGGGGCGGGTTTACGAGGATCTGACAATCACACCGCAGCTTTTACTGAATGCAGAAAGCATTGTTTATATGGATAGTAAACCACTATATCATTACATTTTGCGGGAAGGCTCAATTATGCGAAGCCAGAATTTTAAGAAGAGTCTGTATAACAGAAAAGCGGCTCTGGAAGATGTGATGGCGTATTTTAAAGAAAAAAAAGCATTTGATACCTTTAAAAATGAACTGGAATACCTGATGTTTGAACAAGTGTACTTTGTACCAACCAAAGAAGTCATTTATTATGATGCACAGAGTGAATATAGGGATCAATTCCGGCAGTATGTATTCAGAGTATTTCCGCAGGCAGATAAAAATCCATATGTCAGAAAGTGGCTGTCAAAGAAAGATAAGATTCTGCTGTCTTTGATGAAAAGAAGAATGTATTGGGGGATTACGTGGTTATCTGCGATAAGAAAACGAGTGGATTTGCTGCGTAACAGAAAGTAAGGAGAATGACATGGAAAAAATATTATCGGTAGTGATTCCATCCTACAATGTAGAAAAATTTCTTCGGCAGACATTGGAATCATTCGTGGAAGAAAGCATTTTGGACAAAATAGAGGTATTAATTGTCAATGATGGCTCCAAAGATGGAACGGAGATGATCGGTAAAGAATATGAAAATAAATATCCGCAGACTTTCCGCGTAATCTCAAAAGAGAACGGAGGGCATGGCTCTACGATTAATCGGGGAATCAAGGAGTGCACAGGAAGATATTTCAAGGTTGTAGACGGAGATGACTGGGTTAATACTGCAGACTTCAAAAGTCTCGTAGAGAAGCTGGAGAATTGTGAGGCAGATTATGTGATCTCGAATTATTATGAAGTTGACGATCAGAGCGGAGCAAAAACACCTGTAGAATATAAGAGACTGCTGAAAAATTCAAAGGAAGATGAGTGGCATGGAACATTTGAAGACATTGTAGGAAAAGTCATTCCATCCATGCATGCGCTCGTACTGAAAACAAGCATTTTGAAAGAACATCAGATCCGGCTGGACGAGCATTGCTTTTATGTTGATGTGGAGTATATCTTATATCCTCTTCCGTTTGTTAAGACAGCGGCATATTATGACCTGCATGTGTATATGTACCGTCTGGGACAGGTTACCCAGAGTGTGAGCATGGCAGGATTCCGTAAGCATATAGAAAATCATATTACGGTTTCGCTTAACCTGACGAAGTTTGCGGAAGCATACCGACAGCGGGCAGCAGGGAAAAATCAGAAAAAGGTTGATTATATCGGGAAACGTGTGGCGCAGATGATCGGTGATCAGGTGACGATTTTTATGAGTTATCCGGCGGGGGATAAATCTGTACGGCAGCAGTTTATAAAATATGACAGAAGAATCAGAAACAGCAGTGAATGGATGTATGAATTATCTGGAAAAGAAAGCGGTATTCTCCGTTTGCTGCGAAAAACATGTTTTTATGTGATTTGCTATATGCTCATTATACGAATGGGGCAGAAGAAGAATCACATGGAAGATGTGATTGAAAAAGTACACCCTTTCAGACATCCCGTAACTTAAATGCTCCACATGGGCGTGCTGCGTATGATAAGGTATGATTTACAGAAAGTGAAGATAAGAATGGGAATATCAAATTTGAATAACGAACAGAAGAAGGTAAAGATACGATCTGTCAAGTTTAATGCGATTATGAATACGATACTGACCTTATCCAGCTTTATATTTCCGCTGATTACATTTCCATATGTATCAAGAATCCTACAGCCGGAGGGAACAGGAGCAGTCAGCTTTGCAAATTCTATTGTAACGTATTTTACGATGATAGCATCGCTGGGGGTGCCGACATATGGAATCCGGGCATGTTCAAAGGTGAGGGACAATAAGGAAGAACTATCCAGGACTGTCCAGGAAATTTTAATAATAAATCTGGTTCTGACAGTATTGGTGTATATTGCTTACTTCTGGGCTGTGCTGAATATAGATAAGATGCATGATGAAGTTGTGCTTTATCGCATTATGAGTTTGACAATCATTCTTAATGTGATCGGAGTGGATTGGCTATATAGAGGATTAGAACAATATTCATATATTACGATACGTTCAATCGCATTCAAAATTTTGGCATTGATACTTATGTTTCTTTTCGTACATGAAAAGTCAGATTATGTTGTGTATGGTGCAATTACAATTGTTGCAGGTACAGGGTCAAATATTTTTAATCTTATTAATTTGAGGAAGCATATATATTTATATCCTGTAAAATATTACAATTTAAAAAAACATCTGAAACCAATTCTTGTTTTTTTTGCGATGTCGGTTGCAACAACGATTTATACAAATCTTGATAATGTAATGTTAGGATTTATGACGAATCAGACAGAAGTTGGATATTATGATGCAGCAGTGAAAATAAAAAATATTCTGGTTACAATAGTAACCAGTCTGGGGCCTGTATTGCTTCCAAGGGCAACATATTATATCGAACATGGTCAGATGGATGAATTTAAACGATTGATTAAGAAAGCATATCATTTTGTATGGATTCTTGGTGTTCCGGTTATGCTGTATTTTATGATTATGGCAAGAGAGTCCATTTTCTTAATATCAGGAAAGGCATATGGTGGTTCTATTATTCCGATGCAGATTATTATGCCGACGGTATTATTGATTGGCTTGTCCAATGTATTGGGAATACAAATACTTCTTCCACTGGGAAAGGAGCACTTGGTGTTTATCTCAGAAGTGGCGGGCGCCGTTGTAGATTTAATAATCAATGCGGCTCTGATTCCAAAATGGGGAGCATCGGGGGCAGCTTTAGGAACGTTGGCAGCAGAAATGGTTGTATTGATAGTACAGATATGGGCGTTACGTAATCAAGGGTTTGGATTATTTAAGAGTGTACAGGTATGGAAGATACTGACTGCAGCTGGACTTTCTACATTGTTGTGTGTATATGGAAAATATTTGTGCGGCGGTATATTGCCAATAGACGGAATTGTGTCATGGTTTCTGACTTTGACGGCTACAGCGGTTTTATTCTTTTTATGTTATGCAATGGTTTTGGCTGCTGCAAAAGAAAATTTGTTTATTGAAGTTGTGCAAAGTGTGTGGAACAAAATTCGGGGAAGATAAAAAGAGGATAACAGGAGGCTCGCTATGTACAAACAAGAAAAAGGAGTATGGGAAAAACATATTGATTTTATTTTAATGGATATTATTTGTATGCATACAATGTATATCTTTGCATATGTTATTCGCCATGGATGGAATATCAGTTATTTTCTTGAACAGTACTTGGGATTGGAAGTTATTCTGTTTTTGACACAGATATGTGTTGGTTTTTTTATGAATAATTATCGAGATATTTTAAGAAGAGGGTATTTTGAAGAGTTTAAGAAGACAACCTTTTATGTAAGTATCAATTTTATGATGGTATTTGTTATTCTTTTTATGAATCAAAGTTCCAGTGAATTTTCGAGAATTACATTGATGTGGTCATGGGGGCTGGGGATTTTTTCACTGTATGTTGAAAGAGTAGTCTGGAAAGAAGTAATACGAAAAAGGATGAGGGATCATGAGCAGTTAAGCCATATGATTTTGGTT
Source organism: Mediterraneibacter agrestimuris (assembly GCF_943193195.1). Lineage (GTDB taxonomy): Bacteria > Bacillota > Clostridia > Lachnospirales > Lachnospiraceae > Schaedlerella > Schaedlerella agrestimuris. The sequence goes on from NZ_CALPDG010000029.1 coordinate 37,348, forward strand.
ACGAGGAAAGATCATGCAGAAGAAGTGATCCATACAATGCAAAAAAAAGAATATTCTGGGTATGAAATCAGTGGTATATTGATTGAAGGGGAACTGCCGGATTCAAAAGTAATTTTGAACATACCTGTTTTGGGGAGCACCGAAGCTGCAGATGATATTTTGAAAAAGGTAGTAGTAGACGAAGTGTTTTTAGATATTCCAATTTATGAGAAGAGGACGAAAAAGATTCAAAAGTATTGCCGTGAGATGGGAATTACGACACATCTGAATCTGGGACCAATAGATGAGCAAAACGGAAATATGATTGTAGATAATTATGCAGAGCATATGGTTTTGACATCAAGTATTCGTTTTGCGGATTCTAGACAACTGTTTTTTAAGAGAATTATGGATGTAGCAGGCGGGGTAGCAGGACTTTGTATAACGGTATTGATAATGATTATATTCGGGCCGATTATTTACATACAGAGTCCGGGACCGATTTTCTTTTCTCAAGAGCGGATCGGACGTAATGGAAGAAGATTCAAAATATATAAATTCCGTTCTATGTATCCGGATGCGGAAGAGCGAAAGAAGGAATTGATGGCGCAAAACAAAATGCAAGGCTTGATGTTTAAAATGGACAATGATCCAAGAATTATTCCGATTGGCCGTTTTATGCGGAAAACATCTTTGGATGAGTTCCCCCAGTTTTGGAATGTGCTAAAAGGGGATATGAGTCTGGTAGGAACACGTCCTCCGACAGTCGATGAATATGAGCAGTATGAAATGCATCATAAAGCACGGCTTGCTGTGAAGCCGGGATTGACCGGGATGTGGCAGGCTAGTGGAAGAAGTAACATTGTGGATTTTGAAGAAGTAGTGCGTCTTGATACAAAATATATTTCAGAATGGAATATTGGTTTGGATATTAAAATATTACTACAGACAATAAAGACTGTATTGAAAAGAGAAGGGTCTGTTTGACAGGGGGATGAAAGATAATATGAGTAGACAACATGTTTTTATTATTGGCTCAAAAGGGATTCCGGGAGCATATGGAGGATATGAAACATTTGTAGATAAACTTACAGAATATCATCAAAATTTAGAAGATATACAATATCATGTTGCATGTAAGGATAAAGAAAATGGTGAGTTTCGTTATCATAACGCACATTGCTTTAAAATCAAAGTTCCCGATATTGGTCCTGCGCAGGCAATTTACTATGATGTTGCTGCTTTGAAATATTGTTGTAAATATATTAAAGAACATAAAATTTCAGAGCCGGTTATTTATATTTTAGCTTGTAGAATCGGGCCGTTTATGGCACATTTTGAAAAAAAAGTGCATCGTCTTGGCGGAAAAATATATATAAATCCGGATGGTCATGAGTGGATGAGGGCAAAATGGGCACCGCCGGTAAGAAAATATTGGAAAATATCAGAGAGGCTCATGACAAAACATGCAGATTTGTTAATATGTGATAGTAAAAATATAGAGAAATACATTCAGCGGGAATATAAAAAATATCACCCCAAAACGACATTTATTGCATATGGAGCGGAAACAAGGAAAAGTATGCTTAAAAATGATGATCAGCAGCTCAATGAATGGTATCAAAATAAAGGCTTAAAACCTAAACAGTATTATCTGGTTGTTGGACGTTTTGTACCAGAAAATAATTATGAAACGATGATTCGTGAGTTCATGAGAAGTAAAACTGATAAGAAATTTGCATTGATTACGAATGTAAGTGAGAAATTTCTGACAGAATTGGAAGAAAAAACAGGATTTCGTGCAGACGAGAGAATTTGTTTTGTGGGTACAGTTTATGATTCAGAATTATTAATGAAAATTCGTGAAAACGCATATGGATATTTTCATGGACATGAAGTCGGCGGAACGAATCCGAGTTTGTTAGAAGCATTAGGATCCACAGAATTGAATTTGTTATTAAATGTAGGGTTCAACCGTGAAGTTGCTGAAGACGGGGCAATGTATTGGAGCAAAAAGGAAGGAAATCTTTCCACTTTGATTGACAAGTCGGATAAGATGCAGACAGAAGAGATCAATGCTTTAAGCACAAAGGCAAAGGCAAGAATTAAAGAGTTTTATAGTTGGGAATATATTTCAAATGAATATCAAAAAGTATTTTTAGGGAAAGGGCAGTTATGAAACCAATATTTAGTATCATTGTTCCGATTTATAAAGTGGAAGAATACCTTCCTCAATGTCTGGATAGTATTCTCAGACAAAAATATAAAGATTTTGAAGTGCTGCTGATTGATGACGGATCTCCGGATAAATGTCCTGCCATATGTGATGAATATGCAGAAAAAGATAAAAGAATCAGAGTTTTGCATAAGCAGAACGAAGGGGCGGTCAAAGCCAGAGAAGAGGGCTTGAAAATGGCACAAGGGGAGTATGTGGGGTATGCTGACGGGGATGACTGGGTGGAAGACGATTGGCTGTTAAAAGTATCAGAAGTGGTGAAAGCGCACCAGCCGGATGTCATCACATACAATACATATTTGGATTACCCAAAGCAAGTTGAAAAAGTAGAGTTGCTTGTTACAGACGGTTTTTATGATAAAAAAGCGATGGAGAGAGATATTTATCCGATTATGCTGTATGATAAAAATGTGAATTTTTATAAGTTTGGTATTTATCCGCCTGTTTGGAACAAAATTGTCAAGAAAGAGATTCTTGTAAAAAATCAATGCACAGATTATCGGATTACAATGGGGGATGACGCTGCCTGTGTATATGCCAGCCTGTTAGATGCAAAGACTCTATTTGTCATGAAGGAGTATTTTTATCATTACAGACAGAATCCAGCGTCTATGACAAATGCATATGATGAAAATCGGTTTGAGAAATACCAGATTTTACTCACATATATGGATAAAGTATTGAAATCTTCTCAATACAATATGGAGGAGCAGCTTAAATATCATAAAGCATTTCGGATTAAACATGCGATTTTGAATGAATCAAAAGCGCAGGGGAGTTTGAGAAAGAGAGCTGCTCAATTAAAACAAAAATTAAGACAATATGGTTTTGAAGATGCTTTTGATACAATCAGGGTAGAACACATAGATTGGAAATCCGGGATATTTGTTTTTTTGATGCGCCATCGTTTGTATTATGGACTGATTGTAATGTGTGATGTATTTAATATGTTACAGAAAAGGAAATAAATACCGGAATAGGAGACGATAGACGTGGAATTAGTTACAATTATCATACCGGCATATAATGCGGAAAAAACAATTGAAAAGTGTTTAGGATGTGTATTGTGTCAGACTTATTCAAATTTGGAAGTTTTGGTTATTAATGATGGGTCCACAGACCGGACAATGCAAATATGTGCTGAATATGAGCAAAAGGACTCAAGAGTAAAAATATTTGAGCAAGAAAACAGAGGTGTTTCAGCAGCGAGAAACAAGGGGATTGCGTATGCTGTGGGAAAGTATCTCAGTTTTTTGGATGCAGATGATTATATAGAGGATACATTTATTGAAAAAATGTGTCAGGTCTATATGGAAAACCCTTCGAATGATTTGGTGGTCTGTGGATATGATGAAGTACATGGAAGCGAACATGTGATTCCAGAATTGTCTGGAAAAAGTGAGATGGAGCAAATAGATTTCTTAAGAGAAATTTTTGAACCGTACGGTATCAAAGGCTTTCTGTTTAATAAATTATTTAAAACAGATACGATTAAGAACAATGGAATTATGTTGGATGAAACAATCCATATATGTGAAGATCTTCTTTTTTGTTTCCAATACGGAAAATATGTCAGACATGTTAATTTTATAAGAGAACCATTGTATCATTATGTTATGGCAGAAGGAAGTGCGACCAGAAGTGAATATAATGACAGGCGGTTTAGCTCTGTATATGCATTTGAGAAAATGCAGCAGACATCCAAAATATTTCAAGATGATGAATTGTACAGAAATATAAACAGACATTATATTGTCATCTGTATACAGTTGTTTAAGCGTTTATTGAAAAAGAATAAAAACTTTTCAGGGAAAGAGATGAGAAAAATCCTTACAGTAATCAGGACAACAGAAGCAGATTTTTTAAAATCAAATTGGTGGTTGAAATTGAAACTGGCATATATTCCAATTAAGGCGGTTAGTATGATTCTGGTAAAATACGAGAGTGTGGAGTGAGAGAGATGAAAAAGGTTCTTATTTTAACAAGAGCTTTTGACGGCGGCGGTACGGAAACTGCGATGTTGTCGCTTGTACAAGCATTAATAAAAGAAGAATATCAAGTGAAAATCATGTGTATTCGGAAAGCCGGGGTACTTCTTGAAAAGTTTCCGAAAGAAATATGTATAGAAGAAATTCCATTTCAAAATGAGTTTTACCGTTTTGTAGTAAATGGGAAAAGAGTTCCCACAAGCAGTATAAAAATAGCGGTGTTCAAATTGTTAAAAAAAATATATATGAAAAGATATCCGGAAAACGGTGATAAAAATATGTTATATCACAAAATATTAAAATATACAGATTGCATTACGGAGGAATTTGATCTGGCTCTTGATTTCTATGGATATGGAGGATTTGCTACGGCATATCTGGCAGAGAAAATAGCCGCTAAAAGAAAGGCAGTGTGGATCCATGATGAAAATATACACTGGATAGGCAAGATAAGTGAATATTTTCTACATTTTCAGCGAATATATTGTGTATCAAATGCTGTAAAATCTGCATTTGTTTCACAGTGTCCAAGATATGCAGAAAAGGCAGAGACTTTTTATAATCTGACAGATATAGAGCGTATCCGGGAGCGGGGGAGAGAGCCTTTGAGTGATTCTGTGTATGTGGGGAAATTTAAAATACTTACGGTAGGCAGACTGGTAGATCAAAAGGGATATGATTATGCAATTGAGGCGGCAAGAATACTAAGGGAACGGCAATTTGAGTTTACATGGTTTGTAATCGGCGATGGAGAAGATAAAAACCAATTGAAGCGGATGGTGGATGCGTATAATTTAAAATCTAGTTTTATATTTCTTGGAAGAAAGGAAAATCCCCTTCCATATATGAAGAACTGTGACCTTTATGTGCAGCCCTCTCGTTCGGAAGGATATTCAACTACAGTATTAGAGGCAAAAGCGCTGCAATGTATCATTCTAGTATCAGATATTCCAAGCAATAGAGAGTTGATTAAAGATGGTGAGAACGGCTTTTTGTGTAAATTAAATGCTGAATCTATAGCGGATAGAATTTGTGAAATCAAACGCAATTCAGAGCTTATAAAGAGCGTACAAAAAAATTTAAGTTTAGAAGAAATGGATTTTTCATCAGAAGTAAAAAAATTGGAACAGTTATTGAAAGCTGAGTGAGGAAATAGAAGTGGGTAAGAAAATTTTACATCTGGATAGTGACCATGCATATCACGCAGGTTCAAAAGCCATGGCAGATTGTGAGCAGGCGCTTATAGCACAAGGATATGAGCTTTTGCATTTAAAAAGATATTCCGGGGACACTCTGTTAGGAAAACTGAAAAATGAATGGAATTATAAAACGTTATACAGTCTTGGAGAAAAAGATATACTTGTTATGCAGCATCCGTATTATATTGGGACTAGATATATGCAGCATTTGAAAATGGCAAAAAAAATAAAAAAATTTAAAATTATAGTTATTATTCACGATTTGGAGTCATTGAGGGGGCTTATGCCGGAATTTCGTGCTATGTTTTGGAAATTAGATGATATCATGTTAAAGATTGCAGATGTGATTATCGCACATAATTTTCAGATGATACAATATTTAATAAAAAAAAGAAATGTTGAAGAAAACAAATTAATCAATTTAGAGGTGTTCGACTATCTTGTGTCAGCGGAGAAATTAAGTGATAAAAAACAAACTCATGGGAAAATAACATCGGAAACAGACATTGCTTTAGCGGGAAATTTTTCACCAGAAAAATCGGGATATGTATATGAACTGCTAGAGCAGGTTAGAAACATATCATTTAACATTTATGGCATTAACTTTCCGGAGGACAAGCTGCATACAGATACGATTCGGTATAAAGGGGCATATCCGCCGGATGAGCTTCCGGGGATTATTGAGGGACGTTTCGGTCTTGTGTGGGATGGAGATTCAATTACAACATGCGCGGGAAATACCGGAAATTATATGAAATATAATAACCCGCATAAAGTATCCCTATATATTGCCGCCGGTATGCCAATACTGATCTGGAAGGAAGCAGCGCTGGCGCATTATGTGACAAGCAAAGGGATAGGAATAGAGATTGACAATCTGAATCATCTTGAGTCGATTATAAAAAGTGTTACTCAAGAAGCTTATGAGAAAATGAAGAAAAATATTTGTGAACTATCAGAAAGGATAAAATCAGGGAGGCAAATACAAGAAGCTGCCAAAAAAGGTGAGAGCTTGCTGAGAGGATGAAAGAATGAATAAGTATAAAAGGATAAATATAACAAAGAGTCAGGCAGAGAATATTCTGGAAATAATATATTTATTTGTGTTTGCAGTTTTTGTAGGATATTTCTTTTTAAGAACAACTACGTTTATCTATGAATTGCCAGAGTATTTTTATTATAACGTCAGAACCATTCTGCTGGCTTTATTAATGGCCAGAATCAGTTTAAGTGAAAGGTATGATTTAAAAGAAACTTTTTTTCTGATTGCTTTGGTAATTACATTCTTATTTGCATGGAGAAGAAATGAGTATGAAGAATTGTTAAATTTACTGATTCTAATGGTAGGAGCAAAAGGGATATCTTTTCGGCGGATATTAAAAGTATACCTGTTTACTACCGGAGGCCTGCTATTATATACAATACTCGCATCTTTGACCGGAATTACAGAAAATCTGGTTTATTATCAGGAGGGACGCCGTACAAGACAGTCTTTTGGAATTATTTATCCAACGGATTTTTCAGCACATGTATTTTATAGTGTTATATCCTGGTTATATTTACGTTCCAGAAAAATCACATATTTAGAAATAGGTGCGGTTGTGGGGATTGCGGGATTCGTATACTGGTTCTGTGATGCACGCCTTAATACAATTACACTATTGTTAGCAGCAGCAGTATTTTTGATTTATAAATTGACTTTGAAGAAACAAAAACAAGAGTCTGTTCTAAAAGAATTGATTACTACTCTGTTTGCAATTTCTACAACATTATGCGCAATCGTTATGATCGGACTTACGATATTATATAACCCTGAAAACAAAGTCATGGTTTTTTTGGATCACGTTCTAAATAACAGGCTATGGCTTGGGAAGAAGGGCATTGATGTTTTTGGATTTTCTGTATGGGGAAGATATATTCAGTTATATGGCATGGGAGGTTCCACAAATGAGCCTAAATACTATTTCTTCATGGATTGTTCGTATCTTTTTATAATTCTACAATACGGCTTGATTATAATGGGTGTATTTTTATGTATCTGGCTTTTTATTGGAGTCCGTGCAAAAAATGAAGATGATATCCCTATGCTTTTGGTGATAGGTATTATAGCGGTACAGTGTATGGTAGAACATCATATGACTGATATTGCATATAATCCGTTCTTGCTGGCTGCGCTTTCATATACCGGAATAGCAGCAAAACATTCTGGGAACATCAGTTATAAAATAGGTATGCTGACGAAAAAGATACAAGGGAAAAGGACAGGTGTAATCGGGTGAGAAAAAAAAGTAGATATACTACAGTTATTGGGATTGTTCTGATATTATTTTTGATTGGGACAACGGCTTTCTATCAAAAGTATATATATTATAAAATGATTGATCCGAAGATTGTGACGGAGGAGCTTTCCAGAGAGTATACAATAGAGAAAGTTATGAATCCAGAAAATATGGCGCTTTATATGGCAGAGGCTTTGAAAAAAAATGATTTAGATATGGGGCTTAGAGGCTTCCCTATTGATGAGATGGGATTATATGTAAATGTTACAGAAATGCTTGAGCCAACGGATGTGTTTTCGTATACTACAGTGCTGGCTCCTTCAGGAACATATACAGATTATTTCCCACTTACTTCAGCAGAATTAACAAGTGCTTTTGCAAAAGAATTCGAGACAGTAGAAAAACAGACTGCTGATTTAGGCGAATTAAGCGTGGAACGGATTGATTTTGCAAAGCCGCAAGAACAATTGGAATCAAAGGCGCAGCTTGAATTTCAAGAATTGTGCGGAAAATGGCAGGCATCTGCAGTGACGGAAATGAGCGTACTTTTGAAAAATGGTTCTCAGAGATATCTGATGGGATTTAGTTTGCTTTCCTATGATGGATATTGGCGGGTGTGCTCTTTGACTTCAGAATTATGTGGAACTACAGAAGATAAGGCAATTCGCGAAATAACGTTAGAAGAATATGAAAATCTGACTGACAAAAAAGCAGCGGCTGATGTAGAAAAGTTACTTGAGGAGAGTATTAATGAGACAGTTAGAAAAGAAAAGAAGGAAATAAAAAAAGAGGAAAAAGAACTGATTTGTTCAGGAGAGGCACTTCTTCCGGCAAATTATTATGTTGTAAATCCCACATATGGAAAGAGTCCGGAGGATCTGATCGGAGAGTTCACAAAACACATACAAAAAAGAGATTTGCAAATGGTGTTATGCTATGGGAGGATGGATGATGATAGAGAAAAGCTGCATACATCAAGTGATATATTAGCTAATCAAAGCGATTTTGCAGCTCAGGTGAAAAACTTTTATTTTAATCTTCTTAGGGGAGCGGATGGAGCGGAGGGAAAAACGCTGAACGAGTTAGGTGAATCAGCGGGCACTGTTGTTGCAAAGCTAAATCCGGATAATATGTTTTTTATACAGTTATGGGGGGTAGAACAGGATTCGGAGAATGAGAATATATATATTGCATCGTATGAATATGCACAAGAAAATTACAAGGTGAAATTTGCATTAAAAAAATCGATAAAGGGATGGCAGATTGAAGAAATCTTACAAGTCAAGAAGAATAAGGAGAAGTGATGGGGGATTTAAATAGATGCAGCCAAGTGAATAAAATAATAAATCAAGGGAAAAAGGACCACGGTGTCTTATTTGCAGGCGGTGTCTTGATTATGTTGTTATCCTTATATAATATCAAAAATACAACACAAATGTCGGTGTTAAATGATGAATTTGGATATTGGGCAAACGCGGCGTATTTCTATGGATATGACTGGTCCGGGGTGTCTTTTATGTCGCCTTATTATTCATGGGGGTACAGTATACTGTTGATGCCATTGTTTTTGACTAAAAATCCGATTATAAGATATCAGTCAGCTCTTGTGATAAATGCGGTGCTATATCTTGGGAGCTATCTGATATCCTACGCCTGCATAAGAAGGATATACCCATCCTTAAAGCAATACATATCCATATTTATTTGTATTGCAGCAGCATTATATTCAAATAACCTTTTGCAGGCAAACCTTGCATGGGGAGAAGGGCTGCTATATTTACTTTTTTGGGCGATATTTTATGTATTGCTTCTTATAAAAGAGAAGCCGCTGAAAAGATATTTCATCCTTTTGGCATTTTTATCAGGATATATGTATGCTGTACACCAGCGGTCTGTAGGTGTAGTGATATCAGTGTGTTTGGTTTTGCTGATTTTAAAATGGAAGCATAAAATCACTTTGAAAGAATTGGCTTATTTCTTTCTCACATTGCTCATGGGATTGTTATGTCATACTATGATAAAATCCGGTATTCAGGAAGCACTTTGGAACGCTCCAGATGCAATGCGAGTAGGGGTTAATGAATATTCAGGTCAGATGTATAAATTAAAAGTAATTTTTTCTGATGGTGAAATGTTTATGTTTGCAGTAAAAGGTTTTTGTGCAAAGGTTTTTTATCTGTGTGCGTCTACCTGTATGTTATTTGTCTGGGGAGTAATTGTATTTAGTAAAGAAATATTGATTACATTTCGAAGAAGAATGCAAATTTCAGCAGAGTCACTATTTTGCATACTGTCTGTTTTGACAACGCTGGGAATTAATACAATATTTAATGTTCGGACATATAGAATTGATGCGATCCTTTACGGACGGTATACAGAATTTGTGATAGGTCCATTCTTATTGATGGGGATTTCAAGTCTTTTTAGGAATAAGAAACTATCTAAAAAGACAATTGGTTTTTCAGTAGGAGTTTTCCTTTTGTTAGGAATGTTTATCAAAGGATATATCCATCAGGGAAGTGATTATCTTGCTACAATGAGTGTGGGAACGAGTTTATTTTATAATAAAGAGTTAGATGAGTTTGCAGTACGATATGCCTTTGGAATACCAGTTCTTTTGGGAATCATATTTATATTGTTGAGCAGAGCAAAAAAGAAATATGTAAGCTGTCTTGGAGTGATTCCTATCGTTATATTTTGGAGTGTATCTTCTAATAATGTGTTGAAAAACACAGTGAATATATGGCAGGAAGGAGTATCGGAACTATGCAATATATCCTCTGTGATAGAAGCAAATGATAAAGATATCCCGGTTTATTTTGTATATAATCCGGATATGGAAGGGGTAAACTGGAGTGTAGAACGGATACAATATCAGTTGGAAGATAGAGAAATTCAACATATCACATATGAGGAGGCTAATCAATTAGAGGAAGATTGCTTTATCATTCATCTTCTGGAGTATGGATTTGATATGAACAAATATAAGGTTGCAGCAACCGGAGATTATTATTATTTGTTTGTGCCTATTGAATTTGATTATAAGGGATTGGAAGAATAGTTTGTATATAGAGTAAATTGGCAACTGAGAAAACACTAAAAAATACAGGGTGGGGGTAAAATAAATAAATAGTGGAAATGTATGTAGAATTATGATATAATATGTTGGGATTAGGCGAAAAGAAATAAAAAAGTATAAGAATCCTTAAGTTGGCAACTT
>NZ_CALPDG010000030.1 GCF_943193195.1 Mediterraneibacter agrestimuris
GGCTGGATATATCGCTGTCATCACTTCACTGGTCGGACACCTTGCAGCGCAGTGCAAGATGCCGTGTGAACAGTAACGTGAAAGAAATTACAGTGGAAACAAAAAAGAATAATAGCTTGCTTATATACTGGTTAATTGTTACAATGATTGTAATGAGTTGCCAGTATTTTTTATATATACCATTCATATGATAAAACAGTTTAGAAGATTGTTTCAAATGCATGATTTTAAGGATACTGACCGGAATCGAAAGGAGAGATTTGTATGGGAACTATGGATCCAAAGTATGAAGCTTTATTTACCCCATGGAAAATCGGAAATGTCGAGATCAAAAATCGTATTGTCCTTTGTCCTATGGGCGGAACGTCCCTGTTTGGCTGGATGGAGCCGAATCATTTTGACAAAGAGGCAGCGAACTTCTTCCTGGAAAGGGCAAGGAACAATGTGGGATTGATCATTCCCGGAATTGCTCCGGTCAAAGATCCTATGGGCGGGAGATGGCTCTGGCAGAACAAGAAGATGTTCAAGGAATTGAAGGTCTTTATGGATGAGATTCATAAGACAGGCGCCAAATTGTTCGTGCAGATTACCGCAGGAATGGGACGTTCATGGGCAATCACAGATTCTCTGGTGGCTGTTCACAACAATCCTGTACTACATGCACTGGCAAAGCCGATTATTGATGTACAGTATCAGTCTGCAAGTCCAAGCGTACTGCCGTCCCGCTGGTCGGATAAGGTAACCTGCCGGGAAATGACTTTGAAGGAGATTCATGAGATTATTGACGGGTTTGCAAAGACCGCAGCGCTTTGTAAGGAAGCGGGCGTGGATGGCGTGGAGGTCCATGCGGTCCATGAGGGATACCTGCTGGATCAGTTTACGTTAAAATATACGAATAAGAGAAAGGATCAGTTTGGCGGCTCTTTTGAGAACCGTTACCGTTTTGCAACGGCGATCGTAAAGAAGATCAAGTCAGCATGCGGAAGCGACTATCCGGTTTCCCTTCGTTATTCTGTTGTATCCAAGACAAAAGATTTCTGCGTAGGTGCAATGCCGGGAGAGGATTATATTGAGATTGGCCGTGATATGGAAGAAAGTGAAAAGGCTGCAAAATATTTACAGGATGCAGGTTATGACATGCTGAATGCAGACAACGGTACTTATGACGCATGGTATTGGGCTCATCCGCCGCAGTACATGCCGCAGAACTGTAACTTAGAGGATGTAGCACATATTAAGAAGTTTGTAGATATTCCGGTTGTCTGTGCAGGACGTATGGAGCCGGATGTGGGAGCGCAGGCAGTAGCTGACGGCAGAATTGACGCTGTGGGAATTGCCCGTCAGTTCCTTGCGGATAGCGAGTGGATTACGAAACTGATCGAGGATCGTCTGGAAGATATCCGTCCGTGTATCTGCTGTCATAACGGATGCTTTACAATGACACATTACAAGGGTATTGCCAATGGACAGCCAATGGACGATATACGGCATATGGCCCGCTGTGCATTGAATCCGGTGACGATGCAGACAAATAAATATAAGATTGTTCCGGCGAAGACACCAAAGAAGATTGTTGTGATCGGCGGCGGAATCGGCGGTATGGAAGCTGCAATTGTTTGTGCGAAGCGCGGGCACAGTGTAACATTGTATGAGAAGAGCGATCACTTAGGAGGAATTTTCATTGCGGCGGCAGCTCCGTCTTATAAGGAAAAAGACCGGGATCTGCTTGTATGGTATGAAAGAGAAATTCAGAAATATCCAATAGAGATTAAGCTGAATACAGAAGTAAAGAATGTAGAAGCTTTGCAGGCAGATGAAGTGATTGTTGCAACAGGCTCTGAGGCACGTACGCTTCCGGTAAAAGGTGTGGAGTATGCAATGGATGCAGTTGAATTCCTGCTTGGTGAAAAAGAGGTCGGAGAGAATGTAACGATTGTGGGCGGTGGACTGACCGGATGTGAGATCGCATATGAGTTGTATCTACAAGGGAAGAAACCGACCATTGTGGAAATGAAGAATGACTTGATCGCAGTAAAGGGTGTTTGTCTTGCAAATGCAAGCTATCTGCGTGATTTCTTTACTACAAACAAAGTTCCGGTGTACTTGGAGACAATATTGGGAGAAGTATTAAAAGATGGCGTTATTGCTGTAGATAAGACAGGAAAGAGCTTTAAGATCGACGCAGACAGTGTAATTATGTCTGTAGGATATAAACCGGCTCCGATTGCAGAGAAGAGCAAGAACGTACATATTATCGGTGATGCACTTGCAGTAGGCAACCTGCGTACCGTTATCTGGAACGCATGGGACGTAGCAATGAGATTATAGAGGGAGTGATAAGTGATGAAACTGACAGAACAGCAGCAGGCTATTCTGGATGGCGAAAAGGGTGAAACCATGGCGAAGGTCATGAAAACGCTTGTAATGTACGGAGAAGCTTTCGGAGCAGAAACGATGATTCCGGTGACATCTAAGTACAACCATCTGGTTACCTCATTTGGACTGGGGGTAATTGCTCCGGTCTATGATCTGATGGAAAAACTGATTCAGGCAGGCGCGCTTTCTTCCCAGCAGTTTTCGGCGGATCCCCGCCCGGTAGATAAAAATGTTCCGGCAAATTTACTGCAGAATCTGGTATTTGACAAGTTTATGTACAATAAACAAGATTACTATGAAGGACAGCTTCAGAAGCTGGGACTCATGGAAAAGGACGCGTTTACCTGTACATGTTACATGGACGAGGTGGGAAATAAACCAGAGAAGGGTGATATTCTGAGCTGGTCAGAGTCCTCGGCGGTTGTGTATGCCAATTCCGTGCTGGGCGCGCGGTGTAACCGTAATTCAGGAATTATGGATTTGATGGGCGCAATTGTCGGCTGTGTACCGTATTTTGGTCTGCTGACCGATGAAGGCCGTAAGGCAACATGGATCGTCAAAGTGGAAACGTCAAAGAAACCGGAGGCACAGTTACTTGGGTCTGCCATTGGCATGAAAGTAATGGAAGACGTGCCGTATATTGTGGGGCTGGACAAATGGCTCGGCACAGAGCTTGACGATGCGGCATGTACATATCTGAAAGACTTTGGCGCCGCAACTGCTTCCAACGGCGCAGTCGGACTCTATCATGTGGAGAATCTGACGCCTGAGGCAAAGGAGCAAAAAGAAGCGCTTCTTGCAGAAGACGCAAAGACGTATGTAATAGATGATGCAGAGCTGGAGAGGGTGAAAGCCGGGTATCCAATTGTCTGGAAGCACCCGAATGCAAAGCCGAAGCTGTGCTTCGTGGGTTGTCCGCATATGAGTCTGGAACAGTTAAAGAAATGGACAGATAACATAGAAGCGAGGCTCAAAAAGTACGGTAACAGTAAGGTTGTGATTCCGACAGTATTTACGGCGGCTCCGGCAGTATTAAGGGAATTTGAAAAGACATCATATGCAGACAGGCTGCGGGAAACAGGGGTTATCACGTCATATATTTGTCCATTAATGTATATGAACAATCCGCTTTGTGCAAATATGCCTGTGGTGACATCTTCCAACAAGCTGCGTACTTATACGACGGCGCGGTATTTCACGGATAGTGAGATATTGACATTGATTACGAGGGGAGGCCGGTCAGCATGAGAGAATTTCAGGGACGAGTGGTAACTCCGGGAACAGCAAGGGCAGAAGCAGTCGTAACTCACGGCGGTTTTAATACGCTGGCGTCTTTGCAGAAATCATTGCAGTTCGGAGACAAAACTGCAAAGTGTAATGACCAGAACAATCCAGATTTATATGGGAAACCGCTGGCGGGATACGCACTTTGTCTTCCGCAGACGATTGGCTCTACGACCGGGGGTATGGTGCTGTACTGTGCCTGTGCCATGAAGCGGCAGCCGGCATGTATGCTGTTTGCCAATCAGATTGATTCTCTGGCAGCAGCCGGCGCGATCCTGGCGGATGTCTGGCTGGATGATGTGAAAATGCCGGTTATAGATTGTCTTGGAGAAGAATTTCTGGAATATGTGAAAGATGGAATGATGATCGCCATTGGGGAAGATGGTAAGGTAACTGTGGAATAAGTTATTAGTTATGATCATACAAAATAATAAAAATAAATGAAAGAAAAATGAGACAGGATATGTTCCAGTAAAAAGGAAGGTGTCCTGTCTGTTTTTGCGCATGTGTGTGAAGTGGCTGTGAATAGTAACGTAAAAAAAAGATGAAATATATTTTAATATTGACAATAGTGTGCGATATACAGTATAGTATTTATAACAGGATAAATAACAAGAGGTAAAGATATGGGAGATGAAAGGGATTTAAAGCAGAGTTTGATACAAGAACTGCGAAGAGGAACGCTTATCTTAAGTGTCCTGAGTCAGTTGAATGAGAAAAAGTATGGGTATGCACTGGTACAGAATCTGGAAGAACAGGGGATGCCGATCGATCCGAATACGTTGTATCCTTTGCTTCGGCGGCTGGAAAAGCAGGGGCTTTTGGCGAGTGAATGGGATGTAGGGGAGTCGAAGCCCAGAAAATATTATAGCAGAACTGCATATGGAGATGAGATTTACCTTGAATTGAGATCTCAGTGGAGAACAATGACAGAAAGCATGGAAGAGATGTTGAAAGGGGAATAGGAGCATGCAAGACAGAGAGATGATGGAACGGTATATATATGAGGTTGTCAGAAGAATTCCGAAAGAACAGAGGAAAGAAACGGCATTGGAGCTTCAGGAATTGATCAGTGATATGACTGAGTCCGGCGAAGCAATAGAGGCAGTACTGACTTTGCTTGGAGATCCTTCGGAGTTTGCAAAGCAGTACCGGGATGAGACAAATGTATTAATTGGACCGGCGTACTATTCTGATTATATGTGGCTGTTGAAAATCGTACTGGCGGCAGCGGCGGCGAGCGCAGTAATCTCGGAGCTGCTGCACGGTCTTATAGCGGGTGAATTTCTGGCGGAGATATTTTCAAAAATTCTTGGGAACATGATTACCTCAGGAATTATGGTATTTGGCGTGATTACATTTATCTTTGCGGTGTTAGAACGGCAGAAAATCAAGGTGGAATTGCGTGAAAAAAAGAAGTGGAGTGTAGACAATTTAAAGGCAGAAGAGAAGGGCAGCCGGAAAATCAGTTTTGAAAAAGAGATTAGCTGGCATCCGGCACAGTTGTCTCCGATACCGGATAAACGTGCGAGGATCAGCCGTGCAGATAGTGTAGTCAGTATCGTATTTATCATTCTTATGGCAGGACTTTTGATGTTTGGACCGCAGCTTTTTGGAGTATATATCTTTGAGGATGATGAGTTTGTGAGAACAATATCCATATTCAATCTAGATAATTGGGACATAATCCTGCCGGTATTTTTGGCAAGTGTGCTGATTGGGCTGATAGATGAAATTATCCGTCTCATAAACGGATATTACTGCAAAACTGTAATGATCAGCAGTATCATCACAGGGGTGTCTCAGATGGTTTTAAATGCAATCCTTTTAAAAGGACTGCCATTTTTCAATCCTGATTTTGCAGAAGATGTATCTCAGCAGTTTGAGGTAAACTTTGTTTCTGAGATAGATCTTCTGCACTACTGGGGAACAAGCTTTGTGCCAAATATTTTCCTTGCAGTATTTTTAATTATTCAAATGATTGAAATTACAGTAACAGTTTATAAAACATTAAAATATGGAGATGAAAGATAAAATAAAAGCTTTTTCTACTCTATTTCTGCTGTGGATAAGAGATATGCTTTTGCAAGGTTTATCGGCGGTATGCGAATTTGGGAAGACCATTCTCACTGGGAATACTTACAACTCCCTGAATCAAAGGCAGTGCATACTCGATAAACTCCTCTCCAATATCAGAACCATCGTTTGTGATCCACTCAAGAGGTACAGTTTTCTCCTGATTGCAGATCAGGTTCACATCCTCCGTAACATAGTCAATCTGATAGTTGGCTGCCGGACCCGAACGGACAGTGCTTTGTTTATCAGAGGCAAAGTCACCGGCAACCCTCCGGAAAGCGATCATTTTACCTGTCTCGCCTTCAAGCGCACACTTTACACCGTAAGCGCCGGAAGCAATGGCTTCCTTATAATCCATTCTGGAAAGCATGGAAGAAGAACAGCGCTGACAGACATTTAATTCAATGGAACGGACCTTGACGCCGAGACGGTCTTTTACCAGATTTTCTAAATATTTGCCGGAACCGGTAAGCATTTTATGTCCGAAGCTGTCTACACCTACATCACTTGCAAGTTCACAGATAAAGGTGCCGTTGCCATCGTTGATTCCTTCGGAAATACAGACAATCAGATTAGGAGTCGTTTCCAGTGCATTTTTGACTTTTTCGATAAATACTTCTTGATTGAAAGCAACCTCTGGCAGATAAACCAGTACAGGATTATCCTCTTTAAACTTTCTGGCAAGAACACTGGAAGCCGTCAGCCATCCCGCATGACGTCCCATGATTTCTATGATGGTAACCGATTTCTTATTGTCGTAAACAGAAGCATCAATCGTAATTTCACGAATTGTGGAAGCCACGTATTTGGCGGCGCTGCCGAAGCCCGGGGTGTGGTCTGTCAGAACAAGGTCGTTGTCGATTGTTTTCGGGATTCCGATAAAACGGATATCGCTGTTGATCTGCTCTGCGTAGCGGGAAAGCTTGCTGACTGTATCCATGGAATCATTTCCGCCGATGTAGAAAAAATAACCGATATTATAAAATGCAAACTTTTCAAACAGCTTCGGATAGACCTTGTCGTTCAGATCTTCCGGCAGCTTGTAGCGGCAGGAGCCGAGATAAGAGCCGGGAGTAGTCTTGATCAGTTCTAATTCACCGGATAACTCTAATGGCTTCATGTCCATCAGCTGATCATTTAAAAAGCCCTCAATTCCGTTTATCATTCCATAAACAGTACCGAGAGTTTCTTCTCGGTTCAATGCTTCATATACAACTCCATACAGGCTCGCATTGATGGCAGCAGTAGGTCCGCCGGACTGTCCGGCAATTACATTTTTCTTCATGAGATTCCTCCGTTTCTTGTGATTGGGTTTTCAATATGATAATCAAAATAAATAATCATAGTAACAGTTCAGCATAGGAGTTTGCACTTGCTGCAAACTCCGTAAAAATGCGTGATGGGAAATAGAATCCGCCCTTTCACCGCAGGTGAACTTAAAATAGGGCGGATTCAGTGACTATGAAGCCGAAAGGCTGAATAGTTACTGATCATAAATAGTTGGATGTACTTTATTTATCTTAACATTTCCTTTCAGAACAGGCAAGGAGAAGTGCTTTCTGAGTTACTTTTCTGAATAGCGTTGAAAGGTAGTTTTCTTTTATATATGCGGACGAAGCAGATATGTTGTCCTTTTCGACCGGTGAATTCCATGCTATACTGGATGAAAACATACTTGACGAGGTGCGGCAGTGAATCACAAAGTATATAAATATGAATCCCTGCTTTATGCGGCAGGCGGTGCTTATGTTATTTTTTCCTGTGATATCAGGAAAGAATTTGGATTGGAAAGCAGCCGGGTAACAGTGTAAGGGTAACAGGGAAAGAAAGGAGATCGGGAAGATGTGGACATGTCCGGAATGTGGGAGGACTTTTAAAAAGCAGAATCAGAGCCATTACTGCGGGAAAGCGCCGGAAACGGTAGAAGATTATATTCTGGCACAGCCAGAAGCGGCACAGCAGCATTTGAGGGCTATAAGGAATGCGGTGCATGAAGTGCTGCCGGATGTAGAAGAGCGGATTTCATGGAGTATGCCGGCCTTTTGGAAAAAACATAATATTATCCAGTTCGCTGGTTTTAAAAACCATGCCAGCCTGTATCCAGGACCAGAGGCTGTCCGGGAGTTTTCTGAACGGCTGACGGGATATAGGACAAGCAAGGGGACGATACAGTTTCCATACAGCAGCCCAGTTCCGTCAGATTTGATTGCCGATATTGCCAGATGGTGTTACGAGACGGGGGAAGAACATCCGTAGGATGAGAGAATGGAAAGCGGTGACAGACTGACTGGATGGGTAAGCAATTTCGGAAATATAATGTGATGAGGAATGCCAGACACCAATGAAAAATATAGAAACAAAACATCAAAGACTTCGAGTCTGCATTTGATGTATGTAAAGGAGCAGTTATGTACCACATTGCAATTGTAGAAGATGAACTGGAATTTTCCATGCAGTTACAGAAGTACCTAAGGCAGTATCAACAGGAAAATGGCGTAGAATTTAAGATATCCGTATTCCGTGACGGCACAGAGATCCTGAAAGATTATAAACCAGAGTATGATGCCATTTTTATGGATATCGAGATGCCGGTCATAAACGGAATGGATGCGGCAGAAAAGATCATGTTTGCACGTCACGTTTGATACAAAATAAATAAGGCGTTTGCCCCGATTTATAGGGGTAGACGCCTTATTTGCTGGTTGGTGATGGTGAGCAAAGGGGGATTTCGGCAGAAGCCCCGGTTGGCTGATGAGTAGGTTTTACGGAGTGATTTTACACGATGCACCCGATGAGCTTATGGTTATAATGAATTTCGGAAGTGATTTTACACGTTTATACACGATTAGAAATTCGCATATTTTCTCACAATTCTAAGTGTGCGTGACAATAGCGGGAATCCGCAATCTGCGTATCTTTTGCCATTCCAGCAACACTCCTAGAAAAACCACAGCCCCGACATCGCAAGCGAGTCTTTCTCAAAGATCGGCACCGAACCGGGCAACCTAAATCAGCGGAGGGAGAAACCGTTGTAACGATTGTTGTTATTGGACGGATTGACGTTAGTAGTATTGAAGTTCAAGTTGCGGGCGTTGGTAGACGAGTTGGCGGTACGCGACCAGACATCGCCCTCGTTGCCAGTATTGTTGACGCGGCCGTTGTTCAGATTGACATACCCGCTACGGACAAAAGCCAAGAACAATCATTGTGTGACGAAAAAAGAAGTTCACTTTACTTGGTATTAGCCTTAACTAATACCAATATTACTATCCTCTTATAATTTCTTCTACCCGAACTAAAGAGGGTGACTTCACGATCTTTGATTTTTAGAGAACAGCCATCAGTCGGAGCTTGACCTCAAGGACTGACGTTAGTTCCCATGGATATTATACCCACGTTCTCATTTTACCATAACTAATATGTCAAGCGGCACTATCGCCCCACCAACATAGTCTTATCACCACTGGCTTTGTCCGTAGCCATGCGGTACTCGTTGGTGATGGTAAGATATGGAACTTAGGCCAGAACGGACACTACTGGTCGCGTACCGCCAACTCGTCTACCACCGCACACAGCTTGGGCATGTATACTACGGACGTCAATCCATCAAGTAGCGGCTACCGTTGGTACGGTTTCTCCCTCCGCTGCCTCTACCCAGGTAGTGCCTAATGGAGGAAGAGAAAAATGACAGCAGCCCACATATTTTTATCTATCACAAAACAGAGCGTAGAAGCTAACTGCCTGCGCCCTTTATGATAAGTAATATCTCGTACCGTATCTATCACTAAAACAACTCCATCCCCAAATACGCCTCGTCCCGCTCATCCTGCGTAATTCCAAGGTAACGCTTTGTAATCTCATAGCTGCTATGGTTATAGATGTCTACAATCACCGCCAGCGATACATCGCCGCTCTTTACGGCGTGATAGCCCCAAGTCTTCCGCAGAGAATGACAGGCAATCTTGCCAATAATCCCCAGCTCCACGACCGCTGCATGAATAATCCGCCACGCTTGTACCCGACTGATGGCTTTCGGCTCTTTACGGTTGTTGGCAAAGATATACTCTCCCCGGCGGTGGAGATAACACTGCTTCAGCGCACCAAGCACCTGTGGGTTCAGGGCGATTGTACGATCTTTCTTCGTTTTCTTCTCTATTACAGTAATATGGGTACGGAATGTCTGTTTTTCTTCATCATATACATCCGACCACTTCAGACGAAGCAAATCGCTGATTCTCAGTACCGTGTATGTTCCCATTAATACAAGCGTATAATTGCGCAATTGCCCTTTCTTCAAAAAATAATCTGCCAGTTTCTTTAACTCATCTTTGCTTCTAATCGGTTCTGTTGCCGCCATAATAAATAAAGCCCCCTTGTCGTGTAAGATACGGCTTATAGCGTATCGCCACGCATAAGGAGGCTGATGTAACACTTTATAGATATTGATACAATTTTAACATCAAATCAGCCTGTATTCAAGGGCGAGTTTGCTAAAATGAAGAAAATTGGTACACAATATCATAATAAACGGCATTTTTATAGCTTATCAGCGGCTTGTGGAGCGTACAAGATACAACACTCTCTATAAAGTGTTACATCTTATATTTTAGCGGTTCATAAGCCGCAATTTTTTGCTGTCAATAAGTCTAAAACCGTGATTCTATTACATGCGAGGAGGTAATTATCGTGAAAAACAAAAAGAAAATTGGGCTTTCTATTGCTGGTACTTTAGCCGCTGTCACCATTGTATCGGTA
Organism: Mediterraneibacter agrestimuris; assembly: GCF_943193195.1. Lineage (GTDB taxonomy): Bacteria > Bacillota > Clostridia > Lachnospirales > Lachnospiraceae > Schaedlerella > Schaedlerella agrestimuris. The sequence continues at coordinate 10,492 of NZ_CALPDG010000030.1, forward strand.
GCCATACATTTTCACTATGCGAAAAATAATGAAACTGTAAACGTTGAATCTGATTATATCAAGGAGGCTGAACTCCAAAGAATCGACACCAATGAAGCGGGAGACATTCGAGTTCAAGGCGATGGTAATAACACTCAAGTTATTAACAACCAAGTTATCAACAATTACTATAACGATCTCGACAAGGTCGTACCTGAAGATGCTAAATCATCTGATGAGGATTCTGATGTTGGCTTCGTGACAGAAACCCATGTTCGTCTGGCGGATGATGAGGATAGAACCTGGTATAAATCAGTGAGTGCTAAGGTTGGGGATAAGGTAGAGTTCCGAATTGAGTATAGGAATACCAGTGACAAACAACAAGATGGCGTCGCTATTAGAGATGTCTTGTTTACTAATAATTTGAGCTACGTTGATGGCTCAACCGTCTTAAAAAACTCTAACCACCCAGACGGTGCTTATATTCTTAACGATGCACTCGTAGAGAATGGCATACGTATCGGTAATTATGGCTCGGGTGCCAACGCCCTTATCTACTTTACCGCTGATGTCGTGGACGAAGACTTAGAGGTAGGAACAAATACTTTAGCAAACTGGGGACAAGCTGGCGTAGGAGAAATAACTATACAAAATCATGCGGATGTAGTCGTGAACATACCAAAAGAGTGAGAATTGGTTAATCTGTATAATTCCTCCCTTGTAAAACCGCTTATAATTGCGCAGATTGACGAATCATAGTACAATCGGAAGACTACCCACCTGGGGACAAGTACATTGACAAAAAGGAGGATAAGAAGCAATGAGGAAAATTGGCTCAATCTGGGGCATTATATGCTACCAGAAGATTTATGCAACTTGTAGACCGATGCCGCAAAGAATGGAGGTGGTAATATGCGGAAAAGAATTGCAGTAGCATTGTTCATGCTCGCTTGTTTGCTAATCAGCGGATGTGGCAGTGGAAGCGATCCAAATAGCATGGCAAATGAAAGTTATGACGAAACTAAGAATTCCGAAGAAGAGTCACAATTTAATACGGAAAATGTTGAACCGGAGGACGGGATGGAGGAACCTGACGAAATAGAAGACGACTCCGATACCCCAGCAGAAGCGAAAGGGATAATTGTGATGGTACGGCAACAGAACGGTTGGGAGTTGGAGACCCAGCTTATAACAATCAATCCGAGCACTGGAGAGCAAAGAATTATTGTCAATTTTTCCCAGCAGATTCTTGCTAATACTGAAATATTAGATTCGTCGAGCCTGGAAGACTCGGATGTTCGGTATTTACACCCGTCCGCACTCACCGCATTTGCATATGGCAATCTCACTAATTGGTTTTCTGATGATTATACGAAAATGATTGCCGTGCGAGTATTTTGGAATCGTTCTCAGGAACAACATGCAGGATGGATAGATGCCAATGGCGAGTTTTTCGATGTTAGTGAAGCGGTTGGTCTGGCACATGAAACAGATTTTTCAAACCCTGACCCGATTAAGCATGACGTAATAGGCTTTGAGAACAACATGTTTATCTTCTGTGAGGGGGAGAAATACTTCCAGATACCGTTGAGTGATACTACCAAAGACCAAATCTTAGAAGTGAACGGGGATAATTGCAGTCTAATTTCTCGTAGTCAGAAATTACCATCAATGGTTAATGACGAGATATATCCCACGGATTGGATTGACGAGAATAATTGCATAGCAGACTTCCTATCTCTCATTAATTACAGAACGCATATTGAATACGTTCTCAAGAGTGTATTCTTAAATGCTGAGACAGGAGAAATAACGGAGTATATTCCAGAGTCTGACCGCTGTAATTGGAGTGGGGTGCTCAGTCCGGATGGTGCTACTATTGCCTTTCTTTCGACGCCAACACGCGATGATGGTTTGGTTGAACTCTATACAATTCCCACTAATGGGGGTGAACCAACCCGTATTCCCTTAGTGTCAAATAGCGATGTATTAGTTAATATTGAAGAAATCACTCAAGGTCAACTCGACATGCAACATGAATATTACAGACCGGGTTATAGAGCATCTACAGAGTGTTTTCTATTGGACTGGAGGTAACTGCCAGTCGACCCAGAAAGGAAGATGAGATTTATGATAACGGCAGTAATTGTACTTGAAGTGGTGTGGTTTATTATGTATCTGAATACATTCAGCAATATTCCGTTTGTACTATATATGACAGTAGCAATTGCGATATTTATTGTGGGGATAGTAATTTGGCATTTCTGGTCGATAAAAACTGTGGCTGAGGAAAAACAGTGCATAAAAAAATACGGTCGCGTTTTGGCCAAGGAAACAGTTGAGAAAATTGAGAAAGACCCTCGCAGACGGAATCAGAAGAGAGGCAGAGGGCCATACAATGGCAGATTGGATCCTGAGTCCTGCGTAATTTGTGGTTCTGGTGTCCGAGATGATGGAACGCCACAATTCTGGAGTGCAGAACATTTTTGCCACGATTGTGAGCAAAGGTATCAGAAAGCACTAGCCAATGACGAAATTCCATACATTGCAGGCTACACCGACGATGAAGAATATGGGGACGACAATAAGGTTTCGTTGTGGGAAGCGATGCAGATCACGGCTATTGACCTATTAGACGGCGTAATTGATGAAAAGACAGCGCGGGCGGAAGTTGCGTCAGTATTGGAAAAAGGGCGACAATGGGCAGTACAGCGAAAGACTGCAAAAGCAGTAGAAAAATGCCGTAGACAGGACTTCAGTCTCGACCGCGAAAGTAAAAGTCATCTCAATGATGAGATGCAGCGCTTATTGAGTTAAGCAAGTTCCCCTCAGCTGTCTTATTCTTGATTCTTGGTAGAGTCGAAGCACAGCTGCTTCGCCTACCTAAACAATGCTATGCCCGGTTCTCTATGGAGGACCGGGCAATTTCTAACTATTATTGTCAATCTTATTATTATGATCGACAATTGAGTCTGCACGTCGAGCATCCATTGGACTAAGTGGCCTGCCGGTAGTTATATCGACCCAGCCGGAGTTTGTCAGCGTCCAACCAGCTGGTAAATTGACTTTAGTTGGAGTGGCTGGAGCATTATGCCCGACTTTGAATGTATCGCCAGCATGTAAATTACGGTATCCATCACCATAGTTAAATCCAAAGTTATCTGCCGCCGTTTTCATACGGTTACCAGTAATCACTTCACTACCAGTACCAACTTCGGTGAAATCACCGGTCGTGCTATTCCTTGTGTATGTATGTTTCGTAGTCCCATCATCGTAAGTATAAGTTCCGCTACCGTTACTAACAAATTTTCGTCCTTGGTCATCATAATAATTTTGGCTCATCGACGTCAGGTCGCTATTATTCACTACATCACTGCCACCAACCTCAGTCAAATCCCCGCTACCACTACGGGTATAATTGTGGACATTCCCACTGCTGTCGGTATATTGGTAGTTATTGCCACCTGCATGAGCAAACTCTCGCCCTGTACTGTCAGTATAGCCGCCAACCTGCTGCCCCTGCAGTTTGTCGTAAGCAGCTTGACGAATCTGATTTAGCAAACCTTCGTTTTCTGGCTTTACGGAAATATTGTCGTTAGTAATTGCTTCACTGGCGTTGCGATAGGCCGCTTCCATATCTCCAGCGCTCATATTCCCGTTTTGTATACTACTAAGCATAGCGTTCAACGTACTATCATTTGCTCCTGCAAGTTCAGTAGCAGCACCTTTAGCTCCTGCCGCGCCATAATGGTTGTTTTCGTAGATTTGGTTGCCAGCTTTGTCCTTTAGTAAATTGCCGTTCGAGTCTTTGAGGGCAGTAGCCAAATATCTGCCTCTATTACTATCCAGGGCTTTACCATCCCCCAAATCTGCTGCTAATTTGTTTAATCCACGATTGCCACTCTTGAACCCACCATGGTCACTAATCAAGGTTTGACCCGCAGCTTTCAGACCGGCAGAAACCGTAGTTACTCCACTCGCTTGGTCAGCAGCGAGACGGCGATGTAGTACATTTTGAATAATGTCTTGTCCGTCAGCGGAGGTGCCAAGCACATTCTGAAGAGCACGTAATTGAGCGATAGCATTCATATCGTTTGGATTGCGATCAACCGCAGCAATAGCGTCTTCATAAGCGCTACTCTGCGCAGCGAAACTGGTCATGAAAGCATCATCCCCACGGTAACCCGCTTCATAATTTTTCATTGCAGTGTCGCGCTCACGACGTTCAGCATCTGTCAAACCTTGTTGTGCAACAAATGCAGCATTCTGTTCTGCTCGCCGTTGTGCTGCAACAGCGTTAATTCTGCGTTCCTGGCTGCGATTACGCGATTCTTCTGCACTATCGCCGATAAAACCTCTGACTCCTCCTCGGCCAGCCCATTTACTCGCACGACCACGTACGCTTAACCCATGTTTGTCTCTCCACTCTTGGCGGCTCAGCGCTCGTTTTGCGCTTCGCGCTTGCGTTCTTGCTACCCTGTATTTATATCCATCAGATTTCCGCACAAGACCAGTCGTTCCTCGGCTCAGGCTGCGTCCAAGGCTCGATAACTTCATGCCGAGGTTACCCATTGCTGCCATTGAGCTTTTCAGGATACTCGGAACAAAGAAGAATGGTACGGTCTGAATTAGCATGGCAATAAGTATGTAAAAGAAACCAGTGCTTTCGCTCACATTCGCCAACAATAGCTTCGACGCAAATTGGCCACCACCCATCAACGCACCGCAAATTGGATAAACTAGCAGTAGCGCCGAAAATATCTTCCACCAGCGGCTGAAAATGTTTTTCGTATTTGGCAAAGCGTAACAAATAATAGCTACCGGTGACAGAGCAATAAGCACAATAATGCCCGCCTGTCGTATTCCGAGTAATAGGAAGAAAAACATGACACTAATTGCCGCTCCTAATAGTAGTACCAAGAATGGCCAAATCCACTTCGGTGCAGTTGCCACCAAAGCCACAACGCCGCCCGTTCCTAACAAGCCGGCTAATACACCGCTTCCGCCATCCACGCTGCCGATAATATCGCCTAGACTGCCCTCTCCAAATTCCGATTTGGGCCCTCCGAGCCCAACAAAGACTTGCTTAACGCCATACCCCACTATATTCGATAAGTCTACTGCAACCTGGCACAAGAAAAAGGACAAATTGACAAGTACCGCCACCAGAATCAAACTTGGTAGCATCTTCTTAATCCCATAGTTACTGACACCAAAGCCGGTGATTTGCGACAATATGATGACGACGATTGCAATCACGAAGACGATATTGGCTATATCTCGAAAGCTCGTCCATGCCATATAAGTTCCGGTATGGATTTTGTTACCGCTATCATCTTCCTTATCCTTACCACTTTCATCTTTCTCGTATGTTGCCGCGAAGTCTGCATCAGTTTGTAGATAATTATTCTCAATGTAATCATACATCCAGTCTGTTGCCGCCCCAACTCCCTGAATTACCGGGCAAATTATCCAACCCAAAGACGAAGCAGCAGTGGAACAAAGTGAGGCCTGCTCGGTGCTACCGCCATTGTTATTGGCATCGTCCGTAATATCACCAACGATATCATCAGGCGTAGCATCGTTACCATTCTCGTCTTTGTCTTTTTCAGTTTTATCTAGAGCCTTCTTGACGGCTGGAGCTGTCTCATTAATACGCTTGATAGCTCCATCACATGTATGTGCGCCAGCTTTCTTACTGACCCAGCTACACTCCCAATCTCCGTATTTGCTGGCTCCACCTTTCGGATAATACCGCTCCTCCATTTTACCGTTGCTGGGGTTTGGCACTTTGACCGGACCGTAGTACTTAGTTTTATTCATAAGACTTTCGTCGCCACTAAATGGCTCACCTGTGCTACAAGCAGTTGTGAAGTCATTGAAATACAAGAAATAATTGGTCAAATCGTCATCAAACGTGCCTCGATCATCCCAACCTACCAAGTATTGATTCTTATTTTTCTTATTATTGTAGAGTTTTTTCAGATGTTTTAGGGCCTCTTTTTCAGTATTCCAAACAAACTGATAATCGCTATTGCCTAGTCCAGATACGCAATAGTTGGTAACATCTTTCCATTTACCATCGCTATCTTGAGTTTGGAGCTTAACGATGCCGGGTTTCTCACCATTACACAGAACTTCCTCTTGGCTAACTCCAAATGTATTAGCAAACACATCAAAAATCTTTGAGTCATTATCATCACAATATATCGTCCCATTATTAACCTTGCCTTGCACCTGATTCTCTAACCATGCCCCAGTCGGGATTTCTGTGTTCGTCCAGTTTGTATTCATAAAAATATCGCCGACGCCGACTTCGGCATAATCATATAGGATATTTGTCAGTCCCATGTCGATAGACTTAGTTACGCATTTGCTAAACACATTCGCCACTAGCTGAATCTTCCCGGCCTCTTTCATCTGTTCCAAGGCTTCCGATGTCTTTATTGCCATCACTTGCGAACCAACTACTGTGCCTAGTAGTGTGGAAATTACCGCTGCCCAAATTACGAATTTTTTCCAGCCAGTCTTCATCACTTCTTCAACTTCTCAATTACTCGCCGCATCGCATCAACTACGGCATTTTCCTCATCGTAGGTAATCTCGTCATTCTCATCGTAAGCAAAGAAAATTGCCTGCGGCACGGAAAAACTTTGGCTCATTGATTCTACGACGTCTTTATATTCTGCGGCAATCTCCGTACATTCCGCAGCAATATTGTTTCCGTCTAAAACACAGCTATTCGCATCCATTTCAGCCTGTAAATCTTTCTTCTCTTGTACAAACTCATCAAACCGCTCGGCTATTGTCGCTATGGTGTAATTCTCGCTTGTTAGATAATCTTTGAGAGAATCCGTGTTTTCGGTTTCATAAACAGTATACAGTATATTATATAAGTCTACGGATTGTTTAAAAGCTCCAGCCTGCTTCGCAAGTGCATCCTGTACTTTCTTGACGTCATCGCGCACCTCTGCGTCTAGTTTGTCAGTATCAATTTTGGCAAGTTTTTCCTGGAAGTTGGTGAATTGATTGATGTTTTGATTAAGCATCTCCCGCGTCTCGGGGTTCATAATGTCATTTGTTGTTGTTTCGCGAAAATATACGTTTTGGAAGAAGGACTCAATTTGTTCCGTCGAATCGAGATTTTGCCGAAACAGGGCTAAGATTTCTTGGTTATCGTTCCTAAGTAATAGTGGCAACATTAGTAATAACACAAACAAAGCCACTGCGCTTACGATTAGGCCTATTATTAGTGGCTTCTTGGCGTTATGGATTCTATTATCCACCACCACATCCCCTCTCCCCGTCCCCACAGTCTGTATCGGATGCAGGGGGTCAGTTGGCAAGGGTGCATTTGCTGGTGTTGCGGTAGGAAGGTCAGAAGATGAGAAGATTGCATTGCCAGCAGTAGGAGAAACGGTAGGGACTACATCCTCAAGGGATGTAGTTGGGTCAGGATTCGTATTCTGACCCAGAGATGCGTTGTCTTTATTAGTATCCATATGTATACATCTATATTACCATAAGGCTTATGTCTCGTCGAGACTGTTTTTGGAACATATGTTTTGCAAGTAATTGGCAAAGATCGGCACCGCACGGGCAGCCCTCAGCGGAGGGGGAAACCGCCATAACGACAGCCGTTGTCTGACATACCCGTTACGGACAAAAGCCAATGGTACATTTACGCTTTTCGCTATTTTCTGGCAAAAAGCAACCATATTGTATAATTTACCCATTTTCCGGCGATCGGTAGCAACTTATGGTATAATATAAAACTATATGAGGAAAAATCCAAGACCATCTGTTGCCATGAAGGGCATAGTTACCCGAGAGGCTGGCGCCAAGCCAAAACCGCACGAATATGCTACCGCAGAAGCCCTTGCTGATGCTGGGTATAATGTCCGCTTTATCCCCAGCAATGGGAATATAGGGATGGCAGATTGTTATGTCAATGACACAATTTTTGAAATCAAAGCTCCCGAAGGCAAAACGATAAATTGTATTGAGCGTAATCTAAGGAAAGCTGTCAACCATCAGTCGCCAAACATTGTCTTAGACTCTTTCCGAATTAAGAACATACAAGACAGGAGCATCCAAAGTTTCCTTTTAGAACGTTTGAAGAGACGGCACGGTATCCAGCGTATTCTATTCGTGAATCGCAAGCGCAAAGTTATTGACATAAATAGACTGTTGGGATAAAATTAGATTATTGAAGTCCACGAGGGCGAAGCATTCGCTGAGACGGGGGCTTCTTTTTGTGCAGAAGGTCTTGGAGCCTCCGTAAGGGGAGGCATCGTATATGCGGCTGCTTAAATTGCTAGGAAATCCGCTGTAATGAAAGCCATAAGAAGCCGCCAAGCAGCGTTGTAACACAGGTGCAGGCTTCTTAAGAACCCTCCAGGACTCTTTTTGGTATGCTGGATTCCGGCGGTTTCCAGCTTCCGTGCCATTCCCAGCCATGTTCCTGAAGCGCCCGGTATACGAGCTTGTCACAGACGGCATGACCGGCTGCCTCCTCGAATACGGCTTTGGCGTCTGTGAGTTTAATGGCGCCCCCATTTTCTATTTTAAGCCGGAGCCGGTCCAGCACTGCCGCTTCCTCCTCGTAGGATATATTTCCGCTGTCCGGCATTTGAGCCAGTTTTCGGGGCAATGGCATCTAGGCCGCCCTCCTGGTACTGGCGTATGACGCAGACGATAGTGTTTATGCTGTAGCCCGTTGCGGTGCTGATTTCTGGCATACTTTTCCCATTTGCCCGCAGCCATAGCATCTTCAGCCGTACCGCGGTCTGCTTGTCGGCTGCAGTTTTTCGTGCGGCTTCAATTTCGGCCTTCTGCTCCGGCGTGAACTTATGCCTGTGCGCAATGAATGGCTGCTTTTTTCGACGCTCCATGCGGAATATAGACGCCGTCCCGCTTTTCAGGTATTCCCGTTTCAGCCAGTAAATATTGCTTGTGCTATAACCCGTTGTCGCTGCTGCATCTTCAAAAGTCCTGCCTTCGGCCAGCTGCAATAATGCCTCCAAACGGCGGATGGTCTTTGGGTTCGTGGCTGTCTTACGGGCATTGTCCAATTCGGCAGCCTGTTCTGGGGTAAAGACAGGCTGGTCGTCCGTTTTTCGCCTGGAAGCCTTGGCAAGCCTTTCCACCATGGCCTCCAGCCCGTTTTCCCGGTATTCCTGCAGCAACCGTATTACCGTTGTCTGCCCGAATCCAGTTGAGTCGCTGATTTCCGCGTAGGTTTTCCCCTGGACATAAAGATAAACTGCTTCCAGATGGCGGCGCGTCCACTTATCCGCAGCTGCGTCATAAGCAGATTTTACTTCGGAAACCTGCTCCGGCGTGAACTGGCGTTTCCCAGCGCGCATGGCCAGCACGGCCTCTATGCCGCCCGCCCTGTATCTGCGGACAATCCCTTCCGCTGCCGATATGGAAATCCCGGTCTGTTCGCAGATATCCCCGTATGTACCTCCGTGCGCACGGAGGTACAGGATCCCCAGACGGAAGGCCTGCTGGGGATCCTGTACCGCTTGGTGGGCTGATTCAAGCTCAGCAATCTGTTTGTCAGTGAATTCGTATCTTTTCATTATGATTATTATACCAGTATGAAGATGCTTTGGCCTCAATATGGAAAATTGGCAGATGTTCCGCCTTTTCTTTCCTTTTGTTCTCAACCACCCAGGCGGAGGGGGGGAGACCGATCCAACGGCCATTACCATATGAGTTAGTATCGGTAGTGTTGAAATATAAAGCACGAGCCTGGGCGAATGATAGAGATGTGTGCGACCAAAGATACCCAACTAAACCAACATCATACATCTGTCCACCGCCCAAGCCGACATTGCCGCTACGGACAAAAGCCAATGGTAACTGTACTATATTGGTGGCGCGGACACTACGATCTCTTTATGCTAAAATAAATATGTGGAAACAATTGTCCATGGGAACTAAAGAAAACCATTGAGATCATGCTCCGGTTTTTGGATGTTCTCATCTCAAAGATCGTGGAGTTCCCCTCCCAGAGTCCAAAGGAAAATACAGGAGGCCGATAGGTGACGCCGGCTAAGGCGGGCGGTAGATAAAGTGAACTTCTTCGGTGCAGCTTTGATACAGAATTCCAAAAGAGTTTCTGGCTTTTGTCCGTGGCGGGTACATGAATCTAAACGGTGGCAACATCAACAACGTTGGTAACAACGGTTATGGGTGGTCGCGTACGTCTATTTCTGCGTCGCTTGCGTATCGTTGGCGGTTTACGCCTTCAGAGGTTGGTACTGAGGGTGATCCGAGTCGTTTCTACGGTTTCCCCCTCCGCTGAGGATTGCCTGTGCGGTGCCGATCTTTGATAAGCCCTGCTCCTCTGAGCAGGGCTGTAGCTTTACAGGTGTTACTGGAATGCCGGGGGATACGCAAAATGCGGATTATTGGTTCTGCCACGCACACTTGAGAAGATGAGAAAGCGCCACCGCAACAGTTTATCTGCGGTGGCACTCTGACGGTTATGTAGATTGTTTTAGCTCACAAACATAACTTTAATCTGGATACTAAGTAGGTCAAAATAGGCTCTGTATTGACGTGGCACTTTCTCACGCAGGCCAGTTCTTTCCAGAATCATCACATTGCCAGCCTCTCTGCAGCTGTATTCCAGCGGTATCCTCCACTGGTTGTCATGGCGTTCTAACACAGGGCTGCCGTCAACCAGCGTAATCTGGAAAGGCTGCGCGGACTTTAGGATGACGGCGTCCATAACCCTTGCCGATGCTTCGGGGATGTCAAATGCCGCCGTAATCTTCTGCTCACAAGCTGCTTTGATGGGTAGGGTGAAAGAGAGGGCAGATTCTTCCAATATGCCGCTCTTCATATCATGGAATACCCCAAGCTTCACCATGTAAATACCATCACTCTCTACGGAAAATGTTCTGCCAAAATGCTTCTTGTCAAGCACAGTCAAGACGCCATCATCAGATGTAATACCTAAGCCCGGTGTTGATGGTGTATCTGCCTTTTCTATCGTTGGCGTAATTGTTTTACTGGACTTTCGGCTGTTTTCCATCATAATCTTGAGTTCATGTGGGTTCATAATATTGTTCCTCCTTGCATGATTTTATTTTGTTGTGACGCTAGCCAGTGTATTTAGTGCCTTAAAGACAAGGATCCTTGTGTTGATAATACTGTATCATTTTCACTTCCAGATTGACAGGAATAACAGCGGAAGATAAACGGAAAATAAGCGGACAGATTACTACAAACTAAAAAACTGTAAACCTGCACCATGAGATTTTGGAGATAATAGGATATAGAGCTATGGGGGCTATGGTCAGCCACGGCTTTCCTGTCTTAAGCTAGAAAAAACCCATCTTACTTAGATGGGTTTTTGGCTTAAATATCAGTATACACCGTAACATCAGCGTATTTGGGATATATGATTTCGTTCCGGCTATGCCCAGACAAATCATCCGCGCATTTGTCGCAACAGAAAGAAATACACTTTTGCGTGTTCTGACTAAAAGCTTCCAACAGGACGAAATTGGATGTTGGATCTCCAGGCCGGCGGCACTCTACCCCAAATAAGTACTCAGTATCGGGCTTTCCATTAGCGTGTGGCACATGGAACTCGATGTACAACTCACCGTATTTTTCTACCCAGGAATAAGCATGCAGATAAATCTTCCCGACATCGCCCAGCTCTTCGTTATAATACCACAGGAAGACTCCAGTCATCACAGGCTCAAACCCGGCCAGGAACCAGTTGTGGCATTCCCCACGCAAAATCTTCATGCGATTCTCCAAAAACTCGGCATTTGTGTACGACCATATTTCATCGCAAGGATGAATCAGCTCAGTTAAATCGATATTCTGCCCATCGCGCTGGCAAATCTTTACCTGCATCTTAACCGGCAGATAATGTGGCTTCTGCCTCGGCACGTTATATCGGCCAGAATGAGCGATGACAGCAAATGTTTCCGTCTCCCTATCGCCCGAAAACTCCCATATGTAAGTGCGTCTTTCCATGGTAATTTCCCCCTTTGATAATATTGTGTAATTATTGCATCGTTGTACACCTTATAAAAACATGTACAATTTTTGCAATAACTTGTAATATTAGGGGTACAGGAATACTGATAGAAATGATAATGTGCATAGATAAGTTAGTCTATACTAACTATTGTAGCACAGATATAGAAAAAAGTCAAGAATAATAAAAAGGCGGGGCTGAGGCTTTATGGCAATTCCTCTGGCTCCGCCTTAAATTCCGTCATCTAATCCGTCGATGCTTCTGTTTCCGCATTTTAACCCACAGCACAACAAGGCCTGCCAGACAAAGTAGTATCAACAACAGAAGCACGATTGATATGACATAGAACTTAAACCCTTTTGAAACCTCTATGGTCGCATAGTCTTGTATTGTTTTTAGCCCCACGCCGGCTTGTGACCAGTTAGTGAGCGTATTTACCCCCGTCCCTAAGTTCTCATCGACAACCTCAGCCGTGAAGTAGAGGAAAGCGTTAGCGCCCGAACCATAATTACCAATACGTAGACCGTTCGAGAACAGATCTTCATCATTCGTAATAGTTAATCCACTTTCGTGATTACCGTTCTTTAAGACCACTGTGTCGTCAACATACTTCAAGTTTGCTGGAAGAATATCTTTGATGGCAACGCCAGTCTGGCTTTTGTCGCTAGTGTTCTCGTAACCAATACGGAACTCTACCTTGTCGCCAACTTTAGCATCGACAGATTCTTTCCAAGTGCGGTCTTCGCTATCCGCGAGACGAACCTTTTGCCCGACTGTATACTCATAATCAAATACGGCCTTTACTTTTATTGTTACATAATTAGCATATTGATAGCATCCAGGGATTCTTCCGTCAAGTGCGTCATAGCCAATTAAAACGCCACCACTCTTGGTTTTTACTACATCATCGCTTAAAGCTAAGCCCCCAAGTCCGATGCTATTGTTTTCGAGCAATGCAGAACCATAAATATAATCCAGGTGGAAAGGAACTTCGCTATTAAAGTTGACGTAATCCCAGTACTCGCTAGGTGCGGCATTTAAGGAGTCAATAAAGCCATTAACTTGGATACGCCTGTTTTCCTTGTCATACTCATCCGGTATGCTGAAAGATACATGGGTATTTTCGGCTACGGCATCTTCGCCATTTGGGTTATTATTGTGCACATATAGACGAATAATGTAGTATTTTCCATCTTCAACTGTAATGTCATTTCCTTTCCAGACTGTTTCTTTGGTGCCACCTTCCCAACTGCCATCTTCCCGTTGGACACATTCACGGGCACCGACAAAGTTCTTTTCATTCCCAATTGTGCTGTCAGAAATTGTATTGAAGATAATCTGGCCTGGGTAATTTGAACTGTTTTTGTAATTTTCTCCATCAGAGCGTGGAGTGGCACCAATAGCCCCGTTGTTTATTTCTTCAATCGTGTAACTTGGACGCCCTTTTTCTCCAGTTTCCGGATCGACATAATTATCGCCCCAGGCAAAAGCCGCTATGGGGTTTAACTGTATGACAAGAATGGTCATGAAGCCGACAAAAAATAAACCGGCTCTATGAGATTTTTTCATAGTATACTCCTGCCTTTCGATTTTATTAGCTGTGTGTATGCCTAAATCACTGCTGTTCACCAGCCCCGCCATCAGCAGGGACTTCCTTATCTGCTTTGTCTGTAAATCCTGGATTCAAAGTAATAGATATTTCCACCTTTTCAGCATTACCCCCGCTCAAAGTGATTGTTGTGGTGTTGTCGGCCCCTTCCCGCCACCCATCACCACCTACAACTTTCCAGTCCCGCGTCATATCGGCAATCTTTGAATCCTCAATTGTGTAACCCAACCCATCCTTATCTGCTTCAGCAGGGCTTACTCCTATCCCTGGATCTTTTCTCTCACCCGCCATCAGTTCCAGCTTTGGATAAATCACAGAAATATCCTCAATTTTAGGAGTTTTCAGAAATGGCATAAAGAACACAAACAATAAAAACGCGAGGACAAAAAGAAGTATACCAAAACCGTACTGAGGTTTCTCAACAGCCACTTTGGTATAGGAAATCTTTATTGGTGTTATGATGTTTACGAATATCCGCGATTTTTTCCTTGAGCCTTTTTTATCATTCTTTGCGTCATTGGTTTCTCTTCGCTCAGAGACTGTCGTCTGTATTTTCGTCTGCGTCTTCTGCGGCCCTGCCTTTTTCTGTCTTTCCGAAATGTTTGATGTTTCTAAGATTTTAGGATCAAGCCCTGTTTGGGAAATCCATTTTTCATATAGTGAACACAGTCGACTGTGGTTGTCAACGAAATCATGATATACATCTTCGGAGATATTATGCAACTCTTCCTTTTCGGCTTTATCCATTGCACCATAATCTATTTGGATCTCAGGGTGGTTGTCCGCATATTTCTTCCGTCGTTCTGCGGGCGTCCTAAGATTTCGGTAGCCATCAGATTGCCCAGATACTGCCAAAAGCTGATCCAGCATCTCCTCACTGGAATATTGGCGAAGGATAAGCTCATAAAGTTCCAGCCCGTACCCATGTTCCCATGTCTCTTGCCTTATTAAAAGGCACACCAGTTTTTCTGCAACTTTATCATCTTTTCTTCCATTTATACGGACACAATTAAGAATCTGGTATATATCGCCAGCACTCTTAATTTCTGTCATGGCCAGTACATCTTTTTTAGACCGTATATTCTCCCTCTTGTTTCCCATCGTCCACGCACGCTCTCTTTATTGTTCCATTTATTTTCCGTATTTTCGCTTATTTTCCGTTTATCTTCCGCTGTTATTCCTGTCAATCAAAAAATGTAAATGATACCATTATTACCAGCACAAGAGCTTTTGTCGTTACAAAATTATATCATTAAACAAGATTCATGGCAAGCAAAGGAGGTTTATATGGAAGAAAGGATTTTACAAAGTATCTGTATTCGTTTAGCCGATGGGCGGACTGCCCGTTTGGAAGTTATCGTTCATTTGGATGGCATGTTTGAAACCCTTATCATTACAGATGATCCCGAGCAGGAAAAAGTTTTTTCCAAGAAGCTCGAAGAGCAGGAAGGTGCTTTTGATTTTTTCGAATACTTAAAAGAAGAGCAGCATGTGCCGGAGCCAATTGGAAGGTATAAGAAACTGGCGGCAGATTTAGAACAAGCAAAAATATATGCCAAAGAGCAAATGGGCGAAGATGACAGCGGGCCTTTTAATTTTGATTCCGTTTCCATTTATCTTCCAAGATGGCGTGAAAAGTTAGTAATAAATGCAGCTAAAACAGCTGGCGTAGACTGTTTCAAAGATAGACGCACCAGTAGATATCTGTTTTCTATTCCCGAAACCGGTGACTGCCTAATGAAGACAAAGGCCGCTGAGGCAATGAGTGCTTTTCTGAACAATATAGGGTATCACACGCGCGTATTCTACATGTTGGATTAAAAATCATAAGCTGCTTTTATCGACACTAAGAACTCTGGCGCAGGACACTACAACTGAACTGCGCCAGCACCATCAAAAAATCACAAGGAGGACCTTCTATGAAATCACCAAATGTTGAGTTTGTAACTGAAGCATTCACTGGGGAAGTGGTAGACTCTCTCCCCACCAAACGTGGCATCGGAGGGCTGCTAGCACCCAAATCCACAAAACTGATGCTGGAAAATGCCATGCTGGAAGCCAGCCAAAACAGATGCCGGGCACTTTTAGCCAAGAATGCACTGGAGGACACCGGTGCGATGGCACTGGCGGTCGGGCGCCTTTCCCAGATGGCGCCAGCCGGCAAAGAATACTACCACAAGATCCTCAGGGCTTACGCTGAGACAACTGCCCAGCAGATAGAGAAATGGGGGCGGTATTAATGACAGAAGTCTTTATTTTGCTAATACTGAGCATTTGTCTGGCACTGTTGATTTTGTTCCTAATTCTCTGCTACAGCGACTACCGGCATCTTAAGCAGGAGAACAATCATTTTAACCGCATGGTAAAAGAGCAGTTTGAGATGAACTCCAACAGCCTGAACGCCTATGAAGCCATGATCCGGGAGGCTTGTCGGTCGTGGACGGAGGATGACAGCGGCGAAGAATATGAGGAAGAATAGGCCATTGTCAATAGCTGTAGTATTTTTCACGACGGCGTTTTTTGTTACGCCTTAATTGCCATTTGACCCCTGTTAAGGGGTGTCTAGTCGCTTTAAAAACTTTTATTTCTTATGTTTGGGGTCAGGGCTGCTTTGAGGTTCAATGGGCGTCAAAGCAACCAATCAAAGAAAGGACGATTTTTATGGAAGAAATTATCACTAACACGGAGGATAAAACACATCCTAACAAAAAGTACAAAACCATTTTGGCAGATCCGCCCTGGAGCCTGCATCAAAAAGGCCGACGGGGAGCCGCGATGCATTATGAACTGATGCCGCTGGAACGCATTAAAGCGATGCCAGTAGCGGACTTAGCGGAGGAAAATGCACATTTATATTTGTGGACACCTAATAACATAATCCCCGAAGCGCTTCAGGTCGTAAAGGCATGGGGATTCACCTATCGCAATATGCTGGTCTGGGGTAAGCCAAAACTCGGTTTAGGAACGTACGTTCGGACTTCTCATGAATCGTGTATCTTTGCTACACGTGGAAAAGCACCGGTCAAGTTCCACGCCCAGCCTTCATTCATGTTCTGCGCCCAACAGGATCACAGCCACAAACCCGAAGAACAGTTTGCGGTCATTCAGCGGCTTTCCGAGGGGCCATATTTAGAATTATTCGCAAGGCGACGCACGCCGGGCTGGGATGTATGGGGAAATGAGATTGATAGTGATATTGTCATTCCTGGATATCCTGTACCAAAATACAGTACAAAAGTTACTGACACAGAAAATGCGGAGGAGGTGTGATGATTATTGGAACCACCAAGGAACCTCATCACCCGGATACTGGAAGCCGCTTTTATGCTGGCGCTGGCCGCCTTCCTCATCAAAACCGCAGTCGGTTGGATTCTGGAAATCTGGCCAGTATTGTTCGCCATTGCCATGGTTATCGCCGTCATTATAGTAATTTACCGCATCTGGAAACACAAGCATGATAAAGATTTGGGACAATGGTAGAAAGCACAAGAAAAACAGGAAGGAGTGGGCATTCTTGAAGCATCAAATAGAAAATCTCTGCTGGAGAGAAATGTTCTGGCAGCGTCCATATAAGGTTGAGAACATATGGGAAATGCTCTCCCATCTTGCGGCATTATCACCACGAGGAGCCGTAATCTGGGAGGTACGCAGTAAAAACGGGCAGGTGAGTTATCTGCTCGGAGCCGCCGCCAGGTACATCAAAAACATTGAGGAAGCGGTTAAGGCGCATGGCGATATTCAGTTCCATGATGTCAACGAAGAAAAACGAGCCGTTATCGCTGTTGCCAGGCAGCTGAAGATTAACCATCCGACGCTTTCCCTCAAAACCGACATCACGGAGGCGGTGATCCGGGCAGGGCTGGCGGCACTGACCGAAGATAAAAGCGATGAAGAAACGGTGGTACAGATTGTACTGGGGCGGGCTTATGCCCCTTCCCCAGTACCAGCCAACCTCGCCGACCCAAATGCGACTTGGCTACAGATTCTACTCGGCGATGTGCAGAAAGCCTCGGCAGAAAGCCGTAAGACGGTCAGGGACAAAGCGGAGCAGCACACTTTCCAAGCCGTCATCCGTATCGGTATATCTGGAGAAAACACGGGTTTCCGGTTGCGCAGTATCATTAGCGCATTCAAAGTATTGGAAACAGCAGGTGTACGTATCCGGGAAGAACCCATAAAGCCTGCAGATATCAACACCGCCCATGTACCGTGGCATTTTCCATTGCAACTGTCAGTAAAGGAGTTAGCCAATTTTCTACTTCTCCCTGCCGGAGAGGAAGAACTGCCCGGAATGCCGGGATTACATCCCAAACTTACCTTACCGCCTCGCTGGTACCGTAGCCCGACCAACCAGAAGACTGACCGTAGTTTTGCTGTCAGTATGGATGCCATAAATCCGAAGCGGCTGAGTATTTCCCCAAGGGACGGTTTGGAGCATTGCCATCTGATTGGCCCGACTGGCAGCGGTAAGTCAACAGCCATGCTGCACCTGATTCTGGCAGATATTACGGCCGGAAGGAGCGTATTAGTTCTCGACCCGAAAGCTGACCTTGTAAACGACGTGCTAATGCGGATTCCGGAGGGACGTACCGGAGATGTGGTTATCATCGATCCGTCCGATTCCTGCCCCTGCGGCTTCAACCCGCTGGCGTTCAAGGAGTATGGCAACCCCTCGCTGATTGCGGATGCAATCCTCTCCGTGCTCAAAGAAATCTTTAGTGACTGTTGGGGGATTTATACCCAGGATGTCTTAACCGCCGCTCTTTTAACTTTGACGGATACAGAAAACGCTACACTTTTATGGTTACTGCCGCTGCTGACAGATGAGAATTTCCGGCGCAAAATCACCAGCAAGGTCAAAGACCGCATGGCGCTCAGGCCTTTCTGGGAACAGTTTGAGGCTCTGAGGGATACAGAGAAAAGGCAACAAATAAGCCCTGTCCTCAATAAGCTCAGACAGCTAACTTTGCGACCGGGTCTGAGGAACATACTTGGACAGGCAAAGCCAAAGTTTTCTCTGACAGACTTGTTCTACAAGCGAAAAATTGTCCTAATTCCGCTTAACAAAGGATTAACCGGAGGAGAATCGGCGAGATTGTTAGGAAGCCTGATTATCGGTTTGACTTGGATGTTGGCTTTATCACGAGCAGGCATTCCTGCCGAGAAACGCCACATTGTAGAAATCTACATTGACGAGTTGCAGGACTATTTGTCGTTACCAACTGATTTATCGGACGCTTTAGCACAGGCGAGAGGCTTAGGTGTGGAGCTGACACTAGCGCACCAATACCGCGACCAGTTACCAATAAACATCCGCTCCGGGATTGATGCGAACGCCAGGAACAAAATCGTCTTCGGGCTGAACAGTCGGGACGCCAAGGATATGGCGGCAATGGCGCCGGAACTTACCGCTGAAGATTTTATGGCTCTGCCCCGCTACCAGATTTATGCCTCATTCCAGTCCAGTGGCAGGAACACTGGCTGGATACAGGGTAAGACTTTACCGCCACCACCTACCTTGCGTGACGCCGCCGACCTTAAAGCAGAGAGCCAGGCCGCCTACGGTATCCCTGCAGAACAAATTGAAGAAGAATACCTCAGTATATTTACCACTAACAACACTGCTGCCGGGGAAAATCCCGGCGACACTAACATTGGAAGGAAGAAAAGACCATGACGAACCGACTGACGAATGGGGATAGGAAATCACAAGCGGAAACGCCCGAAACACCGGACTTTTCCCGCTACAAGGTATGCGATTCCTACTCCGTACCGGCTACGGACTCTCCCACCGCTGACGGCGCCCCTGATACTGGTAGCCACTCACCCCAGCGTGTATCCAGGAAGCAGCTGCAGGGACTGGACAGCCGTCTGGGGGAGCGCGACCGGGAGCTGCTCGGCGCAATACAGAAATATCGCTACCTGATGACCGGGCAGGTACAGCGGTTATTATTCACGGATGCCGCTAATTCCTCTGCCGGACTTCGGGCTGCCAGCCGTAACCTCAAAAAGCTACGCGGGCTTGGGCTGGTTGACAGCCTCTCGCGGAGGATTGGCGGTGTACGTGCCGGGTCGGGCTCCCTCATCTGGTATCTGACCCATGCTGGCGAACGTCTGCTCCGGCTTTATGATGAACGGGCATATCCGGCACGCAGGCACTTCGAGCCGTCCGCTTATTTCTTAGCCCACACTTTAGCCGTTGCAGAAACGGCGATCCGGCTAATAGAAGTCTGCCGAAAGCATGAGCCGGAAATCCTCTCCCTGCAGCTGGAGCCGGAATGCTGGCGGGCATACAGCAATGCCGGGGCGTCATGTTCCCTCAAGCCAGATTTATATGCGGCAACGGTAACTGAAGAATATGAAGACCGTTATTTTATCGAAGTCGACCTTGATACGGAATCGCCTGCCAAGATTATCGAGAAATGCCAGAAATACCATGCCTACTACCGTTCAGGATTGGAACAGGAAGAATCAGAAATGTTTCCGTTGACCGTTTGGATTGTACCAAGTGTGACCCGGAAAGAAAAACTCATCCGGCAGTTAAAGGGAGTGTTTGATAAACAGCCAAAACTATTTGCGGTGATTACCGGCGATGATCTGGAACACCTCATTTTGGAGGGAGGTGATAGGGAGATGCTGTGTTAGCCGTTTAAGCCCATCCCGCTTACATGCCCCAGCCCCCATTTTAGAGACTTGTGGTATGTAAGCGGGCAGGACTGGAAGACAGTGAAGCTGGGAAGCGATATTAGTCAATTTTAGGAAAGGAATCTATGACAGAAAAACATTTAGGGGATCAACTATCCACAAAAGAAGCGCGGGAAAAGACCATCTCAGAGGCAGTCCGTCTGGTCAACGCTGAGATCGAAGCCGTGAGAAAACGTCTAGAAGATATCTCCCAGACTGAAGAGGCAAGCCCTATTTTGGTCGAAGGAGAAACCTCTGCAGGGTATTTTGCCCAAATTATGGCAAGTCCCAGTGAGGTCGCGAAGATCATGCTTAAGTATGATTATCATTTCTGGAACATCTTAGAACAGGATGCGCCAGATAATATGTGGCTGGATATCGCCGAGATGGTCGGGCTGGAAAGCGTCTCCAGTGTGGATATAAGTTTGAAGCCAAAACATCAGAATGAAGATCAGCTTCATGAACACAAAAACTGAGTAACATCAACATTTCCGGCCTCATAGGGCTTTCCGACCTGTTCCGCTTACATACCCCAAGCCCCTAACAAACACGGAAATAAACCAATATGCCCCGCAAGGGGTACCAATCAAACCTGACAGTAATTTTAACCAAAGGAGTTGTAGATGATAAGATTTTTCGATATGTTCTCCGGCATCGGCGGCTTCCGGGCCGGATTAGAACGGGCGGGAGGCTTCGCCTGCATCGGCCACTGCGAGATTGACAAACACGCTGACCGGGCATACCGCGCCGTACATAATGTAAAGACAAGCGAGGTTTTTTATGAAGACGCAAGAACAATCAATCCAAGACAAATGCCAGACTTTGACCTCCTCTGCGGAGGATTCCCCTGCCAGTCATTTTCTATCGCTGGCAAAAGACGAGGCTTTGACGACACCCGAGGCACTCTCTTCTTTGAGGTTGCCCGGCTGGCTCGAGAAAAACGGCCTCCATATCTTCTCCTGGAAAACGTCCCAGGACTGCTATCGCATGACAAAGGCCGGACATTTGCGGCCATCCTCGATACGCTTTCTGAGCTACGGTATCATGTCGAATTCCAAGTGCTTAACAGCAAGGATTTTGGAGTCCCGCAGTCAAGACGCCGGGTGTACCTTGTCGGATATCTTAACCCCCGATGTGCCGGAAAGATACTACCTTTCCGAAGCACAAACCCGGAAACTCTTAAGCTCCTGATAAATGGCCGGCAGGATTCGCGGGTGTATGACCCATCCGGAATAGGAAAAACCCTGCTCGCTAAATCCGGCGGCTCAGGCGGCAGGACCGGGCTGTACGCGGTCGGCTATGACCGGAAAAACGGTATTACAAAAAAGCTGGACACAGCTTATACCCTGACGGCTGGGGATTTCCGGGGATTGAACCGCCGCCATACACAAAATGCCGTTTTGGAAACAGGCGGAGAAATGTCCGCCTGTGCAGTCCTGACCCCGGAGAAAGAAAAAGTGCGGCAGAATGGCAGGCGCATCAAGAATAAGGAAGAGCCGATGTTCACGCTCACTTCACAGGACCGCCACGGCGTACTGATGATCAAAGAAGCGACAAAATCTGGCTGCAAGGAGGCACATCCCGGCGACTCGGTAGATTTAGGCTTTGCCGCCCAGAATACCCGCCGGGGACGGGTGGGAAGCAAAATTGCGCACACGCTTGATACTGGCAGCTCGCAGGGCGTCGTTACACCATCCCTGAGAATCCGACGTCTTACGCCACGGGAATGTTTCCGGCTACAGGGGTTCTCGGAAACACAGATTGATAAACTGCTTTCCGTGGATTCTGATACCCAGGCCTACAAACAAGCTGGAAACGCTGTAACAGTAAATGTGGTGCACGCTCTCGGTCTCCGCCTTAAAACCGCACACGCGGCGGCTGTGGCGGCGACAGGGGCAGAAAAGGAGGCAGCATGATAGAAACAAAAACCAAACAGTCAATTATTATGCTTCGCCAGCAAGGGGAGTCATTTACGGAGATTGCAAAACTATTATCACTTTCTCCCAATACGGTAAAATCTATCTGCCATCGCAGCAACATGCATACTTTGCCTGTAGAAAAGACGGATTCTCATGTATGTAAAAATTGCGGAAGACCGCTTGTCCAGATTCCGGGTAAAAAACAAAAGACTTTCTGTTCTACGGGGTGCCGCACCGCATGGTGGAATAAAACCCGCAGCCGCAAGCCATACCGTTTAACCTGCTACTGCTGTGGCAAAGAGTTTATCAGTTTTGGCAATCGGCGAAAGAAGTTCTGTAGCCGGGAGTGTTACCGACTCAGTCGATACAGTAAGAATGTTCCCTAAACCCAATATCCGGGTTCTTAGCCCAGCTAAGGGGCAGGATGGAGCGTATGCATGGAAATGTATGATTGCCAATGCTAACTTAGACAGTAAATTTTAACCAAAAGGAAAATTATGAAGCCTATAGAGTCAATACATGAACTATATTCCGTATTAAACGATATCGAAGGACTTGAAGCAGAAGTCGCTGCATTCCTCAGCCTATACGGAGGCAAAGAATACGAACATACAAACCTAATCCATATGGGTGCACTTTTAAAATTTAAATCTGATAACGCAGATAGAATTTTATACGAAATCTACGAAGAACACAAAAGAAATGGTCGCTTAGAAACGGCATTAGAGGCAATGGAACTCCGCCTTCGTCTGAGCGACCTGGAAGACGAAATAATGCGTAAAAGTATGCACTAGGCAAAAATACTTTCTCTAATATCCTCTTATTTTGTCGGCCTTAGCTGTGCTAAGAACCCGGACTAATATTAACCTTAAGGAGACTTTTATGATTTTATCAGGAAAACAGCGGAGGCTGTCATGCTCCGCAAACACATTGTCGTATCGAAAACAAAAATCTTGCGGCCGGGAGTTTTACCGTCTCAGCCGCTACGGGGAGGGATTGCCGTAATGGATCAGATACAGTTCGAACAGATCAAACAGCACGGCGCGATGCTCGCCATCGCCAGCCGTCTCTATAAGTGCGGACTGATTACTAATGCGGAACACCGTAAAATCGCGGCGGAATTACAGAAAAATACCGTCCGATGACCGGTTCCTCATTAAAAATCAGCTTTGCACCAAATAAAAATACCACAGAAAAAAGTCTGGGAAAGGAGGAGTCTAAGAGAGAATAACAGGTAACAGGAAAATAAAGTAAACATTGCGGCATGATGCGCAGCCAGATTTGGGGCGCATCATGGATGCCCCCATTCTGTGCACAACCGCAGAAAAGGAGGGCAAAAATGTTTACCAATCAGTTCGGCCTGGAGGTCGAGTTTACCGGGATCACCCGGCAGGAGGCAGCGGAAACTGCCGCGCATTATTTGGGCGGCACAATCACTACTCCTGGAGATTACTATGACACCCAGACGGTGAAAGCGCCTGATGGGCGGATTTGGAAGTTTATGTATGACGGCAGTATCCACTGCCAGAAGAAGGATGGGCGCGGGACTGTTTCCACCAGCGGCAGTTACAGCGTAGAGTTAGTTACCCCTATCCTGCTCTACCGGAAAGATATTGACACCGTGCAGGCTTTGGCCAGAAGACTGAGAAAAGCCGGAGGATTTACCAATAAGTCCTGCGGGATCCATATCCATCTTGACGGTTCAAACCACACTGCCCGGAGCATCCGCAATTTTGTCAACATCATTGCGAGCCATAATGATTTATTTTACAAATCGTTACAGATTGCGCCGGAACGGATGCGCTACTGCAAGAAAATGGATGCGTATCTGGTGGAACGGATGAACCAGATCAAGCCAAAAACTCTTTCACAGATAGAGTCCATCTGGTACGAGAATTACACCGGCAACCGCAACGGCCATTACCATAACAGCCGCTATCACTTTCTCAATCTGCACAGTTTTTTCCATGGCAATCATACCGTGGAACTCAGGGGTTTCAACAGCACGCTCCATGCCGGGAAAATCCGCGCTTATATTGTACTGGCTCTGGCCCTTAACCATCAGGCATTGACGCAGAAAAGCGCCAGTTACCGCAAAGTCCAGGAAGAAAATGAGAAGTTTGCGATGCGGGTGTATCTTAACCGCATCGGGTTCATTGGTGATGAGTTCAAGAGCTGCCGGGAGCATCTGTACCAGCATTTAGACGGCAACGCCGCCTGGAGGTACGGTTCGCGGGAGAATGTCAGGAGCCATGTTGGAACCAGAAATACTGAAAATGGAGGACAAACACATGGGTAAAAGCAACCATCCAGAAAAAGACAGATTCTACATCGCCTACGGCTCCAATCTTAATCTGGGGCAGATGGCAAGACGCTGCCCAACGGCAGAAATCGTCCAGACCGCATATTTGCGGAACTACCGGCTGATGTTCCGGGGAAAAGGCACTGCCGTAGCCACGATCGAGAAACATAAAGGCAGCAAGGTGCCGGTACTGATCTGGCAGTTACAGCCAAATGATGAGCTCGCCCTTGATGCCTATGAGGGCTATCCCCATCTTTACCGCAAAGAAATGTTTAAAGTGACAGTAAGCGGAAAACGGATCAATGCCATGGTTTATATCATGAATGAAGCTCTGCATCCATATGACACGCCGTCCCGCAGCTACTTTGACACGATCCGGCAGGGTTATGAAGATTCTGGGTTTGACACTGAAATCCTGCGCCATGCCGTACTCAACTCAGTATGGGAAGGACGCCTGGCAGACAAATACGGAGGAGGTGACAAAGATGACAGAAACTGTTAAAGAACAGATTTTAGCGATCCGGGAAACCGCAGAAACTAATATGTTTGACGTGAGAACTGTGCAGGCGATTGCCAACCGCAGAGGGTTTTATGAGTTAGTAATTTATCTGGAAGAACACCGGAAGGAATATGCCAATTTTATTCTGACTGGCAGCACGGGAAACGAATAGCGCACACATTACGCTACATTATTTTGTAAAAACAAGACTTGCTGAAACCAGCAATCAGAGTGATAGATGTGTGTGTAATAAAAACGAAAGGAGTAAAAACATGAACTTCCAATATAATTACAATCTTCACAGCGGTGACAGGAAGCCGTTAATTGCGGCCATGAGTCAAATATTAGGCCTGCAGGCCGTATATCGGGGTGCGCCCAGTTTCGCCTATACGGTTGGGGATTATAACGTAGACCGGAATGGCGTACTGACATATAACAGCAATATCCATCCCGACTTTGCGGCAGTACTCGTTAACGATTTGCAGGAACGGGGATTTGTAGCGGAAAAGGTAGCTGTAGATAATATGGCAGAAGAATCTGCTACAGACGAAGCAATGGAAAATGTGGCAGAAAACGCGGCAACGGAAATTGCTGACGCACCCGATAAACTGACAATCGAGATTCCCGACACAGGGTTTACCCCGGAAGTACGGGAAAACCTGAAGAAA
The DNA here is from genome assembly GCF_943193195.1 of Mediterraneibacter agrestimuris. Classification (GTDB taxonomy): domain Bacteria; phylum Bacillota; class Clostridia; order Lachnospirales; family Lachnospiraceae; genus Schaedlerella; species Schaedlerella agrestimuris. The sequence goes on from NZ_CALPDG010000030.1 coordinate 36,165, forward strand.
ATCGTTGCCAGTAAGGAGACGCTGCTTAAGCAGGCTCTTGGGGCTGACAGCTTACCGATTGTTGAACTTGACGGCAAAATCGCTTTCCCATGGTTTACGCTTTGTGGGCTGGAGGGCGAAGCCGATGCCTACAGTCGCTTAATTACTGCTCTTTGCAATATGGCAAAGAACCAGAAGCGGGTGACAGCAACAGAAAGGCCGGTTGAGAATGCCAAGTATGGCATGCGGCTATTCTTAATCCGGCTGGGATTTATCGGTGACGAATATAAAACCGCCCGGAAAATCCTGCTCCGTAACCTCACTGGTAACAGCAGCTGGAAATCCGGTCATAAGCCGGAACGGTCAGGAAGAAACACGGCAAGTAATGAATCCGTTGAGCCCATTGCTGCTCTAACAGATGGGACATTAGAGGAATCCCCGGAAAACAAAAACGAAAGCGGTGAAGCATATGGCAAATAATAATTTCCCCGATGAACATACCGTGGATTTGGTACGGAAAATGTACCCTGCCGGCACACGGGTAGAACTCATCCAGATGGACGACCCATACAGCCGCCTTAAACCCGGCGACAAAGGCACAGTCCGTATGGTTGATGATACCGGGACGGTATTCGTTGACTGGGACTGCGGTTCTGGGCTCGGCATTGTCTATGGTGTCGACCGGGTGAGAAAACTGTAGCACATTAATGGGGGAGCCTCTGACGGGGCTCCCTGAATTTTACGGTGGGCATGCCACCGCAGCAGCCTTTTGTTAAAATCAACACTTGCTTTTCTATGCAAGGTGAGTGATAGATGTAACAGGGGATGCCGAAAATGGAGGTATTATGAGAGAAATAACAAAAATAGAGGGCAGGAACACGCAGCACGTCAAACGCAAACGTGTCGCAGCCTATGCGCGCGTATCGTCTGGCAAAGACGCACAGCTTCATTCTTTATCTGCCCAGATCAGCTACTACAATAATTATATTGGCAGACGGGGTGACTGGGAACTTGCTGGGATCTATGCGGACGGAGCCATGACTGGTACGAAAGAAAACCGCCCCGAGTTCCAGAGACTGCTGGCAGACTGCCGGGCTGGGAAGATTGATATAGTGATTGCCAAGTCCATCACCCGGCTGGCACGCAATACCGTGACGCTTTTGGAAACTGCCCGTGAGTTAAAATCGCTGGATGTTGACATTTACTTTGAGAAAGAAAATATCCATACCTTAAGTTCGGACGGCGAGCTGATGCTGACACTGTTGGCTTCATTTGCCCAGGAGGAAAGCCGTTCCGCCTCGGAGAATGTCAAATGGCGTATCCGCAAACAGTTTGAGAAAGGCTACTCCACTTATATAGATATGTACGGCTACCGTTTCCAAGGTAATACCCTGAAGATAGTCCCGGATGAGGCAGAAATCGTACGGCAGATTTTTGCAGACTACCTTTCCGGCATGGGAAAAACGGCCATAGCCAAAAAACTGAACCGCCAGAAAATCCCGGCTAAATCCGGGGGCCTGTGGCGCGGCACTACCGTCCATGACATGCTGGTCAATGAAAAATATACGGGCGACCTGATACTGCAGAAGTTTTACCGTGCAGACCATATTACAAAAAAGAATGTCAAAAACCATGGGGAGCGCCCCATGTATTATGTAGAGGACAGCCATGAAGCCATCATCGACAAGGCTACTTTTTCTGAAGTACAGGAAGAAGTAGCGCGGCGCAGGGGGAAAGTAGCCCCAAACAAAATGCCTTCGGAGCATCATTTGTTTACCGGCTTGGTCCGCTGCGGGCAGTGCGGCAGCACTTTTTACAGGAAGATCAGGAACAGGAACACTAAATATGCAAAACCCGTATGGACATGCCAGCTGTTTGACACCATTGGGAAAGAAGCCTGCCCGGCTAAGCAGATCCCGGAAAATATCCTGATTGCCAAAACTTCGGAGATGCTGGGGGCGGCTGACTGGAACCGGGAAATGCTGCTGAGGCGGGTTAGGGAGATCAAAGCCCTTCCGGATAACATTTTAATCTATATATTCCAAGATGGGCAGAGGAAGGAAACCCGCTGGCAGAACCCATCACGCCGGGAGAGCTGGACGCCCGAGATGAAACAGAAAGCGCGGGAGCGAGAGCTGGAAAGGATAAAACAGAAAAAAGAGGAGGAAAAGCAATGGCAGAATTTGCGCGGAAAGTCCGGAAGATAGAAAGCCGTGCCAGCCTGCGCCAAAATGCCGTCGATGCGGCGGTACGGCAAAAACGGCGCGTGGCGGCTTATGCCCGCGTATCCACCGACTCGGACGAACAATTGTCCAGTTATGAAGCGCAGGTGGACTTCTATACCCGGCACATCAAAAGCAATCCCGAATGGGAGTTTGCGGGCGTATATACGGACGAAGGCATCTCCGGCACGAATACCAAAAAACGCGAGGGGTTTAACCGGATGGTTGCGGATGCGCTGGACGGCAAGATTGACTTAATTCTTACCAAATCCATCAGTCGTTTCGCTCGCAATACAGTCGATACACTGACTACCGTCCGCAAACTGAAAGAGAAAAATGTGGAAGTATATTTTGAGAAAGAAAACATCTACACGCTGGATGCCAAAGGCGAGGTGATGATTACGATTATGAGCAGCCTGGCACAGGAGGAAAGCCGTTCTATCTCCGAGAATGTCACCTGGGGGATACGCAAAAGCATGGCGGACGGAAAGTTTTCCCTCGCCTATAAGCATTTTCTCGGTTATGAGAAAGGCGAGGACGGTCTCCCCAAAATCGTGGAAGATGAGGCTAAGATTGTCCGAGAAATTTACCGCCGGTTCTTGGAGGGGGAAACTGTGCGGATGATTGCCGATTATCTCACCAGCCAGGGTATCCCTACACCGATGGGTAAGGAAAAATGGAGCGTTTCCACGGTCATGAGCATCCTTACCAATGAGAAGTATAAAGGCGATGCCCTGCTCCAAAAAACCTATACTGCCGATTTTCTGACCAAGAAAAGTAAAAAGAACCACGGCGAAGTACCGCAATACTATATCAAAGATTCCCACCCGGCAATCATAGAACCGGCAACCTTTGATTTGGTACAGCAGGAAGTGGAGCGGCGGAAACCTAACAGGCGGCAGCTGCACCGGAGCAGCCCATTTACAGCCAAAATCATATGCGGAGAATGTGGCGGCTATTATGGCCGGAAGGTCTGGCACAGCAACAGTAAACACCGTAAATATATCTGGCGTTGTAACCAGAAATATGAAGCAGAAACAACATGTTCTACTCCCAATCTGAATGAGCCTGCCATTGAAGCGGCATTTGTGGAGGCGTTCAACCAAATGCTGGGTGATAAAGAACAATATATTGCCCGGTTTGAGGAAATGCTGCCACTATTGGCAGATACCACAAAGCTGGAAGTTCAGATGACGGAAGTTCAGGCCAAACATGATGAGCTGATGGATAATCTCCGCCGCTATATGGAGGAAAATACCCGTCAGATCCAAGACCAGGAAGAATACAACCGCCGATTCTCCGAGCTTGATGTAAAATGTAAAAAGGCTGAGGAGGAAATCGAGTCTATCAAAAAGGAGATTCTGGCACAATCAGGCAGGAAGGAGCAGATCCGCCACTGCCTGGATGAGTTGCGGGAATGCGGGGATATCCTGGAAGATTTTGACCTTGGTCTATGGAATTCTATGGTTGAGTCCATCACAGTCTGTACCGACAGAAAACTGGTATTCTTATTCCGGGACGGGACGGAAGTTGCGGTGCAGATGCCAGAAAAAACAAAAATTGGCTAAAACAACATAATAGCACTTTAACAATGCACAGTTTAGCTGTGAGTAACTTAATGAAAAAGCCTGCGGAGAGACTCTGTAGGCTTTTTATTAGTCTTAAAATCTTCGACTCTCAATCCAGGGATCGGTTTATTTAACTACAAAAAGACTCATGATTATTGGATTAGAAATACTGCATACCACGCACCATCGGAATAAACCATATAATCATCGCCATCACCTTCGCTGGACTCAGCATGCTTGAGCTTAAACCACTTTGCTACTTCAAGATTCTGGTTCATACTCAGGTTTTGTGCTTCAATATAAGACTCACTCATGTAATCGCGCGCCCAAACACCAAAGTGATGCCCCTGCTCATCGTGCAACAAATAAAGTCTTTCATCTGGTCCTGCTTCTATAGCACGATCCAACCTCAACTTCGGTATCTCAAATTGATTAAGGATAAAATCTAGTTCTGACTGGTTTTTCATCGGCATCATATTACCATTATTATACTATAATCCTAATCATATTTTGGTGTGATCAGGGTGCTCCTTACGGTCATCAATAAGATAATCGTCATGCTCTTGAAATTGATCACGGTAATAGACGACATTATCATCAGAATCAATAACTATATGCCCATGAAATAGTCCGTCACCCTCGCGATTAAAACCGCCGAAAAAAACATCCGTTTTGCCGGATCCATCATGACGTTCCTTGATTTTGGCAGCATGACCATCAAAAAAACCTGTTGCTGGCACAAGAGCAGACTCAACTTTTTTAATTTTTGCTTCTTTCTGTTCTCTGTTTGAAGCCTTGGCAGCCATGTATCTTCTGTGTTTTTGCTTATATTCTTCATTGAGTGTCTCAAACTCAGAATGTAAGCGTTCACGTTCGTCTTTGGCAGATTTGAATTTTGCTTCTATCAACTTATGTGCCGATTTAGCATTCTCGAACTTATTTTTAGCACTGTTGAATCCCGAAGAATCTGTTTTACTGCCATACGCTTCAGCATGAGCCCTGGCATCCTTTACTTCCTGGCCTAAGCGGCTAATCTGGGCATTGACACTTTTAAGCTGAGCCTGGTAATCTTTTCCTTCATTTGAATAGATTTTAGCATCGGATTTATTTCCATAATTGTAAGCATCCGATGCACGCCCAAAGGCGTTTGACATATTATTGTAAAGAGAATCTGCTTGTGCTTTTAGGTAACTTATCTGAGAATTGTTATTGTCGCGGATGCGTTTATATTCGCTCCAGACACTATCATTGTCTCTACGGGCGTATTGGCGTTCATCATAAGCCTGGTTCATCTCATTTCTTGCAATAGTTACTTGATCCCATGCCGCTTGCTGTTCCTTATATGCTGCATCCGTTCGATTTTTAGCTTCTTGATATCGCTTGTAAGCCTCCTGTTTTCTATGAAATGCGGCTTCCTCTTCTGATTTTAGCCTATCTAATTCACTGCTCCCCATCGTTCATTGCACCAGCCTTCCTGGAAATATAAATGTACAAGATCATTGTTTATCGGTATTAGAATAACATAGTATGGCAAAATAAGCAAACGTATGTGACTATAGAGTAAAAATTAAAATCAAAGGCGGCAAGCAGAATATGGCAGAACTGCTACAAAAATGCACAATAAAGCATAAAGGAAAAAGCACTTTTCTTTGAACAAAAGAATCCCGATGCCAGAAAACTCTCAGCCGAACTGGTACGACTGGAGCATGGAACATTGGGGAACAAAATGGGATGCGATGGACAGTGAAATAATTATGCTAAGTGACGAAAAAGCAAGCATATCTTTTGTTACCGCGTGGGATTGCCCATTTACCGCTTTGAAGGAAATATCAAAATGTTCCCAGAACTTACATTCGAGGGTGAGCATGCCGAAGAGTTTATCCCTGCAAACTGCGGGAAGTTCCATCTTAAAAATGACATACTTAAAAATACAAAAATGGATGGTGACGTAGACTTTGCCTGCAGCATCTGAGGCTACGATCCTGAGGATTGGAAGCAGGATTGCTAAAACCATATATACCACAATAAAAAGAGCAGCCTCTACTACAACTACGGAAGGCCGCTCTTTTTTGCATAAAACATTCGGGACCTATATGTTATTTATTTTGTCATGCGATGATATATGCTTGGTGCAAGTGGGTGCATTTTGCTGATGGGCGCTTATCCGTGACTTGCAATCGTGTAACGCCTTGGTGCAAAGGTTTTACAGTGTATCATCCGTGACGTCTACACACAGGGAAATGGATGAAGAGGTTGTGATTATGTTTATCACAAATATGGCTCAGTATGCTCTTTTCGGATATTCTGTGGGTGCACTTGATTTTGTGATGAAACCCGTCAATTACTATACATTTGCAATGAAAGTGCGCCGTGTACTGAAACGTGTGCAGAAGAAAGAATCTGCGCAGAGAGTGGTGGTATTGAATCTGACAGATGGATTAAAGAAAATAGAAACAAAACAGATTTATTTTGTGGAAATCCAGAACAGACTGTTGCATTACTATACAACAGAAGGGGAATATGTTGTAAAAGGGACGATGCAGAGTGCAGAGAAAATGCTGGAAGCAGATACCTTTCTAAAATGCAATCACTGGTATCTGGTGAATCTTCGGCATGTAAAAGAAGTAAAGAAGAATATCGTGGTTGTAGGAACGCATGAGTTGGAGATCAGCCGGAGAAATAAAACCATGTTTCTGAAAGCGTTGACAGATTATCTGGGAGAGAATATATGAATGTAAACAGCAGTAGAGAGGAAACACTATGATAAATATAATTGACTGGTTGCGCTTCTGGGTGTTTCAGTGTTGTTTCTGGTCTTCCGGAGCAGTGTTCGCGTATCCACTGGAAAAGAGGAAAAATTTTAAGTTAAAAATGCTCGGCTTTACCGGAATCATTCTGGTCTATTCTTTGCTGTTTCAATTTATCTTCTGGAACGGAACGGTGGAAGTAGAGTTCGTTTTCCGGATCATCAGTAGTTTTCTGATGGTTCTGTTTTTGTATGCCGGATGGGAATCCAATTTTTCCACTGCGGTTTATAATGCGGTCTGGGCAATTGTTCTGTGGCAGCTCTTGACGGAAGTGTGGACGGTGATAGAATTTCTGGGAGGATCATTTTTCGAAACATATCCTTATATGGTGCCGATGGGAATGATCCTGCTTTTTGTGGTGAATGATATGATTGTGGCGAAGACGATCGGAAAATGGATGCCGATCGACAGACGTATGATCGGACCAAGACAGCTTACATCGGCGGTGTTGATCTTTGTAATCATAGAAATTCTCGCCATGTCGGCAGAACTGCGGCATATTTCTGATTACAGCAGTGAGTGGAAGGTGCTCTATATTTCACAGATCCTTTTGATTGTGATCCTCTATATGCAGAATGAGCTGTTCAAAAAGAGTGTGATGAGGCAGGAGCTGGAGATTATGAACCTTCTCTGGAAGAACAAGCAGGAGCAGTATGAGTTGACGAAAGAAAATATTGCACTGATCAATCAGAAATGCCATGACCTGAAACATCAGATCCGTGCGCTTCGGAAATTGGAAAAAGTAGAATTTGATAAATACTTAGGTGAAATTGAGGATTCTGTCCGAATTTATGAGGCAATCGTAAAGACCGGAAATGATGTATTTGACACGGTTTTGACGGAGAAGGGCTTATACTGCAAAGACAGGGAGATTCAGGTTTCCTGTGTGGCAGATGGAAGTCAGATGGGTTTTATAGAAACAATTGATCTCTACGCTATCCTTGGGAATGCAATGGATAATGCGATTGAAGCGGTAGAAAAATTTGCGGAAGCAGAGAAACGTCAGATTGATGTCATGATCTGCCGGCAGCAGAATTTTCTGGTAATGAACTTTATCAATCCGGTAGCGGAGCAGCTGGTTTATGAAGACGGACTGCCGGTCAGCACCAAGGGAGACCGGGAATATCACGGGTTTGGTCTTCGGAGTATGAGACATTTTGTAAAAAAATATGAGGGATTTTTGAATATCAGCGAAGAAGATGGATGTTTTTGGCTGAAAATTATGATTCCAATTCCACAGGGATCGATAAAAAGCGCCACTTAGGCGCTTTTTTTGACCACTTAGGTTGTGGAGAGTTGTGTTCTTTGGTAAATATGACTATAATACAAAGATATAAAGAATAAAAAATAACAAAATTTACCAATCTATAAGGAGGCGTAAGGGCGGGCTTAAGAAATGAGAAGAGTTGAAAAAATTATGAAGGGCTGGAGTTTTACCGGCAAAAGTGGAATGAGGGAGCCGGTAGAGCTTCCGCACACATGGAATGGAAAAGACGGACAGGACGGAGGGGATGACTATTTCCGTGCCGCCTGTACCTATGACTGCATGGTGAAGAGACCGGAATATGCAGCAGATGAGAGGGTTTATCTTCAGTTCCATGGAGTAAATGCCAGTGCAACGGTCATTCTGAATGATCAGGTAATATGCCGAAGGGACGGCGGATATGCCACATTTCGCATGGATGTCACAGATGTTCTTCAGGATGAGAACAGGCTGAAAGTAGAGGTAGATAACAGTGTAAATGACCGCGTGTATCCACAGAAGGCAGACTTTACTTTCTATGGAGGAATTTATCGGGATGTAGAATTACTGATTGTGCCGGAAGGACATTTTGATCTGGATTATTTCGGCGGTCCGGGTATGAAATATACCACAGAAGTTTTCGGGAAAAATGCGAAGATACATGTCACTTCTTATGTAAATGAAGCAGCAGAGAGAGCAGGAGCGGTCACAAAGATCACGCTTCTGAATGCCGAAGGCAATCAAGTGGCACAGGCCGAAGGAAATGATACAACCTTAGAAGTGTCAGATGTACATCTTTGGGATGGATTGGAAGATCCATATTTGTATGTGTTGAAAGCAGAACTTGTGAAGGATGGAATTGTAGTGGATGAGATTACCTGTAATTGTGGAGTCCGCTATTTTGAGTTCAGTCCGAAGGACGGGTTTCATTTGAATGGAAGACCTTATCCGCTCCATGGGGTATCCCGTCATCAGGATTACAGAGATCTTGGAAATGCGATCTCAAAGGCAGAGCATGACCGGGATATGGAACTGATCCGTGAAGTGGGTGCAAATACGATCCGGCTTGCGCATTACCAGCATGACCAGTATTTTTATGATTTGTGTGATAAGTACGGCATGATCGTATGGGCAGAGATTCCATATATTTCAGAACATCTGGCAAATGGGAACGAAAATACCATTTTACAGATGACAGAACTGATTATTCAGAACTATAACCACCCATGTATCGTGACATGGGGGGTTTCTAATGAAATTACAATCTCAGGAAAGAAATTAAAGAAACAGATGCTGGCAAACCATCATGTATTAAATAATCTCTGCCATGAGATGGATGCGGAAAGACCGACGACACTGGCGTGTTTTGCGATGTGCCCGCACTGGCATCCGGTGGCACACATTACCGATCTGGTAGGATGGAATCTGTACCTTGGATGGTATGTACCATTTTTTTGGCTGAATGATCTCTGGATCAGATTCTGGCATTTCTTATATCCAGACAGACGATTGTGCTATTCCGAGTATGGTGCAGAAGGTATGCCGAATCTTCACAGCGCAAAACCGAAACGGGGAGATAATACCGAAGAATATCAGTGTAAATATCATGAATATATGCTGGAATGTTTCAAACGTTTTCCATATATGTGGGCAACTTATTACTGGAACATGTTTGATTTTGCGGCAGATGCAAGAAATCAGGGCGGTGAGCCCGGCATGAATCACAAAGGTATGATTACGTTTGACCGTAAACTGAAAAAGGATGTATTTTATCTTTACAAGGCATATTGGACAAAAGATCCGTTCATTTATCTTGCGGGAAAACGTTATGAATACCGGGCAGAGACAACGACAGAAATTACAGTGTACTCTAACTTAAATGAAGTATCACTTTATAATAACGGCAAACTGGTCGGAACAAAGAAAGGCGAAAAGGTCTTCAAATTCCAAATGACTATGGAGGCTGAAAATAAGTTGGAGGCAAAATCCGGGGAATGGGAAGACAGCACTGTGATTTATAAAACAGATCAGCCGCAACCAGAATATAAGATGGCAAAAGGTGACAGTTCGAACTGGATGTAGTTGATCATTCGTAACAGTTCAGCCCAGGACTTTGCACTGGCTGCAAAGTCCGTGAAATAACGTATAGGTAGAGATGCATCAAGCCAC